>JAEDJD010000006.1 GCA_016296505.1 Oscillospiraceae bacterium | reverse complement strand
TGCTGTCGTGCTGTCGCTATTTTGAGGTAGTGCTTGCTGTCATGCGTGATGTCTGTACCTGCTGTCGTTCTGTCGCTATTTTGAGGTAGTGCTTGCTGTCATGCGTGATGTCAAACTATGCTGTCTGTGTATCATCCAAGCCGGTATGGATTCGTTGTGCTGCAATGCTGCTGTATGATATCTGCAACTGTGAGGGGAATTTGAGAGCGGCTTGTGACGAGAAACTGCGCTGCGGGAGGGGGGTGTATTGTGTGAAAACCACGCTGAATCGTGTGATTGATTTGTTTTGCTGTGTTGTTCCCTCCCGATGTTCCAATGATATCACATTTTCCAAGAATATGCAAAGCCCAAGAAAATGCCGTAGATAATTAAAAATGAATTTTCGCGGTGTTTTCTTCATATTTCTCCGGATTCCTCACTATTTCATATATAGTCAAAAAACAGCGTACAAGAGATAAATTGATATAAAAACAACGTATTACCTTTCGAAATAATTTAAAATTATGCGGATGCTTCTCTGACAAAATGGATACTATTATATCATTTATCCAAATTCAGCCGACAAACGATAAAAACCGCAGAACCGGCACGTGATATCATGCCAGATTCTGCGGTTTGATACAATATTATGGAGTTCGTCTTACAGCATATTCACTGTCAGGCGGTCGGGGGATTCGCGCTCTGCGTGGGCAATGGCTGCAATCGCTGCTCTGCCGTATGGACCGAGATTGCGGATCAATGCCTGCGTATGCAGCAGATTGAGGATTGTTTTCTGCGGCAAAGCGGTCAGACAATCGTGGAGCGCGTCGAGATTATTGCCGTAAAAGCCGGGCAGATAAAGCAGATTGGAAAACTTGCGGTGAAAATCTTCCTTTGTCTGGATTTCGCTGCAATCTATTGTAACAGTCATGCTTTACTCCTCTCCGTACAGCAATTCAAATGTTTCGTAGTGATCGTCGGTATAGTAGATCAGTCCGTCGTTGGAAAAGACGATGCGTTTTGCGCCGCGAGATTTTTTGCCGAGCGTATCAATGTCGCATTCTGCATATTCTCTGCCGGCTTTCTCCGGAAGCTTTCCTTCGTAGTTGCCGAAATAGGAGCCGCCGATACAGCAGCCCGGTGCATAGGGTTCGAGCGAACCGCCGTTCCAGCCAAGCTTTTGCGCTTCTTTTTTGGTGATGAAATTCTGCGGCAGCTCGCCGTAGGTATAGATATAGAGCGCGACATCGTCTTTGGTTGTGTATACGCCGTCCTTGTCGAGCGTTGCCTCGACGATAAGCGATTCTTCCGCTTCGGTGAGCGAGCCGGCGTCATAGGGCGCGTCGGTTTCGGCAGTCGTCACGGATTCGGTGATTGTTTCGGATGTACTCGGTTCAGATTCTGCGACGGTTTCCGGCTGTGCAGGAATCGTATCGGCAACCTGTGTGGCAGGCTTTCCGGTTTCCGGCTCAACAATCAACAGGCTGTTTTCCGATATTGCGGAGGATTCTGCGATTGGCTGTTCGGATGTGCCGCTGCATCCGCTGAACGTCAGGAGCATGGCTGCGATCAGCGCGCTGGACAGGATTCGTTTCATAGTAATCGCCTCGCTTTCTGCTTGCTATTATATCATATTATCCGTTCAAATGCAATGGCATAACAAAAAATCAAGAGGAGAAAAAAAGTCGTATCCGGAGAATTTCTGTCGAATTTTAGTCGGGAGACAGGGAGATTTCGGAAATTATACATAATTTAAACCGCCGCTGCATATATCATAATAGTAATACCAAGAAAGCGGGGACAAGTTGCATGAAAAAACGATGGATTCTCATGATGATATGTGCGGCGGTCTGGGCGGTCAGCGCCGGAACGATTTCCTCCGAACCATCCGCCGCAGCGCCGGAGTCCGGCAGACAGATTACAGTACACACGCCGTCGCTCTCGACGATTCAGCGCTGCTTCGGGGCGATCAGGGACGCGGTGACAGAGCTTGCGGCAGATTTTTCGATCGAACAGACAACCGCTGCCGACAGCGCCGGAGATGTTTACACAATCTATGTCGGGTGATTACGCTTCCTCGGCAATCCAAGCCTTCCATATGGCGGTCGCTTCGCCGACGGTAGCCTTCTGCCCGTTCCGGACGATGGGCGTCCGGAGCATTTCGGGCGTTTCGAGCAGCATATCGCGCTGCGCGTCCGGCAGAAGATGCTGCCACAGAGCGAAATCCGGATCCTTTGGATCGACAAGCGCCTCCATGCCGCCCACTGCACGGATTACGCTTTCCAGCTCACGCTTGCTCATGCCCTTATCCGGCAGGTCAATCCGCTGAAATTTTACGCCGCGCTCTTTGAAAAAGCGTTCGGCTTTTTTGGTATCAAAGCATTTGGATTTGCCGAAAATCTGAATATTCATGATGATTCCTCCGCATTGCAGCGACGGAGCAATTCTGCTTCGTCAATGATTTCGACGCCGAGCGATTCCGCCTTCGTGAGCTTACTGCCGGCGTCCTCGCCCGCGACAACTACGCTTGTTTTCTTGGAGACCGAGCCGGAGACTTTGCCGCCGTTCGATTCGATCAGCGCCTTTGCCGCGTCGCGCTTCA
The DNA here is from genome assembly GCA_016296505.1 of Oscillospiraceae bacterium. Classification (GTDB taxonomy): domain Bacteria; phylum Bacillota; class Clostridia; order Oscillospirales; family Ruminococcaceae; genus Firm-04. The sequence goes on along the minus strand of JAEDJD010000006.1, from coordinate 99,990 downwards.
TGGTGGGGAGCGTGCCGGTCAGCACGAACGTCATGCCGGAAAAGCGTGCGCTTTCGGCTTTTTTTGCGGTATATTCCATTTTGACGCCGTGTGCGAGCAGCGCGTCGATGAGCGCGTTGAAATCGGGCTGCGAAAAGGCGTCCGCGACGGATTCCGCCATGATATCGCCAAAGCCGTCAATGGCGGCAATATCCTCTGATTTTGCCTGACGAATTGCCTCCAATGCGCCGAAATGGTCACAGAGCAGCACCGCCGCCGATTGTCCGATATTGCGGATACCAAGCGCCGCGATCACACGATCCAACGGCTGTGATTTGGAGTTTTCGATCGCTGCCAGCAGATTCTCCGCAGATTTTTCCTTGAAGCCGTCGAGCGTCAGGAGCTGATCCTTTGTCAGCGCGTAGAGATCGGCAGGCGAAGCAATCCGCTTTTCATCCAGAAGCTGCTGCACGATTGCCGGTCCAAGACCGTCGATATTCATGCCGCTTTTGGAAGCGAAATGCACGATTGTACGGAAAATCTGCGCCGGGCAAGCCGGATTGAAGCAGCGTACCGCAGCCGCGTCGCCATCGGCAGCCGTTTCGCTGCCGCAGACCGGACAGCTTGACGGAATCTGATAGGGGAGCGCGTCCGGCTCGTGCGATTCGGAGGCGAGTACCTCCGGAATGATATCGCCAGCCTTTCGGACGCGTATCATATCTCCCACGCGGATATCTTTTTCTGTAATATATTGCTGATTGTGCAGGACGGCACGCGAAACGCTCGTACCTGCAAGCAAAATCGGATCGAATACTGCAACGGGCGTCAGAACGCCTGTCCGTCCGACCTGAATTTCAATGGAGCGCAATTTTGTCACTTTTTCTTCCGGCGGAAATTTATATGCGACCGCCCACTTCGGATATTTCGCAGTTGCGCCGAGCTGCTCGCGTGCGGAGAGGCTGTCCGTTTTGATGACCACGCCATCAATATCATAGGGCAGATCGCCGCGCATTGCGCCGATTTTCTCAATGGCTGCACGGATTTTCTCCGCGTCTGCCGGACATTTTTCATAGGGAATGACGGGAAAGCCAAGCGCTTTCAGACGGTCGATTGTCTGCGAATGCGCGGCAAGCGTCTCGCCCTCGACCCGCTGCACGTTGAATACAAAAATGTCGAGCCGCCGCGCCGCCGTGACCGCGGAATCCTTCTGGCGCAGAGAGCCTGCCGCCGCATTGCGCGGATTCCGGAACAGCGCCTCGCCGGCAGCCTCCTGCTGTGCCGAGAGCCGTTCAAAGGACGCGCGCGGCATATAGACCTCGCCGCGGACTTCGAGGATGGGCGGCGCGTTATGCAGCTTCAGCGGAATGCTCCGGATAGTTTTGAGATTCGCGGTCACATTTTCTCCGGTATAGCCGTCGCCGCGCGTCGAACCGCGCGTCAATACGCCGTTTTCGTATTCAAGCGACACCGAAAGCCCGTCAATTTTCGGCTCGACGGTAAAGGTCGGGTTCTCGACGGTTTTCGTCACGCGTTCCACGAACGCCGCAACCTCCTCGAACGAGAAAACGTCCTGTAGACTTGCCATCTGTACGGTATGCGCGACCTTTTCAAATCTGCCGGACGCCTTGCCCTGTACGCGTTGCGTGGGGGAGTCCGGCTCCAGCAGATCGGGGAACGCTGCCTCTAAATCACGCAGTTCCTGCATTTTCATGTCATATTCGTAGTCCTCGGCGGTTGGCGCGTCGAGATCGTAGTAGGCGTGCGCCATGCGCAGAAGTTCATCTGTTAAATCTTTTATGCGCAATTTTGCTTCATCATGCGTCATAGGGGATTCCCTCCATTTTCTTCGGCATCGGTCAGATCTTCGCAGCGGATCGCCTGCAACGCATAGGTTGTCCCGTCCGGATGCGAAAATGCAGCCTTGTAGGCAATATCGTTATATATAACTCACGCGTGTGAATGCCGTCCGCAGCATATGTATCCTGTTTCATTTGTACACGCTGATATATTTTCATGGCTGGCGTTCCTGCCGCAGATTGCGCGACATTTCATCAAAGCACAGAAAATCGCCGTTTTCTGTTTGAATGGTCTGCCATTTTACGAACTGGTAGCCGCGTTTGAGATAGATTGTCTTTGCGGAAAATGATACGGATAAAATTGCCGTATCGTAATTTTTTGCGACAATATTCTCAGCGAAATCCAGCAGAGCGCCGCCGAAGCCATTGCCCTGATATTGCGGCAGGACAAATAATCGTCCGATATCATTCTCATGGACGGTGACTGTGCCGACTGTCTCGCCGGAATCTGAAACACACAGAAATACGCGGTTTTCAGATATATCCTGACGGATTGCGGCGTCGCTGTGATGCGCAAGAAAGAAGTCTACCGCCCCTTTCGGATAGTAATGCGGATAGACCGTGCGAATGGTCTCCTGCGTGATTTGTCGGACGGTTTCAAAATCCGCAGGCAGAGCCGGAATGATGTTCACAGATTTTTAAGTCTCCTATGAAATTTACGCAGCCGCGTGAGTTTCGGTTGCTCACACGGCTGCGGCTGACTGTTACTGTTAAGGCTTCTGGCAGCCGGAAAAACCGTCGAAGCGAATCGCTTCGGCAGATTGCGTTGCAGAAAATCCATCCGCAGTCGGGATGAATTCCTCCGTCGGAAAATTCAGGCGGCTGAATACCTCGCAGGGCGAATCCGTATCGCCGGAGCAGGATTTTGTCGGCACCTGATAGGGGTATGCGGCGACGGTCATCGTGACGGGACGCGTCAGCTCTACAACCGAGAATACGCCGAGCGTCAGGACAACGGTTCTGCGCGGTGTCTGCGGGACGGGCGCAGCGGTCGGATCCTGCATCGGCATTGGCGGAAGTACGCAAATACGTGTTTCCAATGCAATTGGGTCAACGCAGCGACAGCTTGCGGTCGGCAGATTGACGACGTTGCAGCAGCAGTTGGTATCCCCGATCGGCGCGCCGCTGCTGAAAAATGTTTTCGTGTTGGATTCGCTGCCGTAGAGAATCACGCTTTTGGAAGCGCTCGCCATGCCGCACATGACCGCCGGCGCGTCGCCGTTTCTGGTATAGCAGAGCAATTCAATTCCAAACGTATAGGTGATGTCCACGGTATAATATCCGCGGTTGAACGGAATCGGCTCTACGCTCATGCAGATATCGTCAATCGAAACGCAGCGCGTCTTGACGGATGTATACTGCGGCGGCAATTCCGCGCCGCCCTCCAGCATGACCTGTAAATTCGTAATACAGTCTTTGTCGCTGCAGCTGTCAAATACACGGTCAAGCCGTACCGGTACTGCGTTGATGCACTCGGCATTCGGCAATTCGTTCATATGATTTCCTCCCGATTTCAGTTTGGAATTCCGGATGCAGTTCATCGGAATCCTTATTGCAATATATTCGTATCGGAGAGAAAATGTGCATCCATGCCGCAAACAGCGTTCAGGAATTCTTGTCTACCTCGTGAAACTGCTTGAGATTGCCGATTTTTTCATTCCGTTCCTCAAGGACTTTTTCGACGTCAGCCCAGTCGAGTCCCTGATTGGCAGCCAGAACCATGATGTGATAAAGCAGATCGTTGATTTCATTTTTCAGCTCATCGTTATCGCCGTTTTTCGCAGCAATGACGGTTTCGGTTGCTTCCTCGCCGACCTTTTTGCAGATTTTGTCAACGCCCTTGTCAAAGAGGTATGCGGTATAGGAATTCTCCTGCGCCTGACCCGCCTCAAATGCAGCCTTGCGCGCCTTGATGACCTCGAATATTTCTCTGTACACGTTCATGCTTCAATCTCCTTATCGTTATAAATTTCCTTGAAAAAGCAGCTATACTCGCCCGTATGGCAGGCGACGCCGGTTTGTCTGACGTTGACAAGCAGCGTATCGTCGTCGCAGTCGGCAAAGATTGAGACGACTTTTTGCAGATGACCGGATGTTGCGCCCTTATTCCAGTATTCCTGTCTGGAACGGCTCCAGAACCATGTATAGCCGGTTTCGAGCGTGCGTCTGAGGCTCTCCTTGTTCATGTAGGCGAGCATCAGGACGGTTTTCGTATCGACCTCATAACAGATTGCCGGAATCAGCTCGGCTTTCTGAAAATACCGGTCGAGGTCGTTCAGATCAATTTTTACCATATGCGGCATTCCTTTCCTGCGGTTTTCCAGTCTATTATAGCACATTCTGCCCCAAAACGCAAGAGCACGTGTGAAATGAGAAATGAGAAATGAGAAACTGCGGTGTCCGCTTGCGCGGGCGATTTATAAATCATGCGCGAAGCGCATACCATAATTTCTAATTTCTCATTTCTAATTCTATTTATAATGGGCTTGACAGAATGCGCATAATATGGTAAAATAGTATAGTGAGCAGATTGTGCAGCCGCGGAAGCGCTTTTTATGCTTACGAGGAAAGTCCGGGCATCACAGAGCAGGGTAACTGCTAACGGCAGCCGGGGGCGACCCTAGGGCAAGTGCAACAGAAATAATACAGCTTCGATTGGCTCACGCCTTTCGCGGCAACGGTGGAAAGGTGCGGTAAGAGCGCACCAGAGGGCGCGAGAGCGTCCTGCTGTGTAAACCCTACCCGATGCAACGCTGATTGGTGCGGATGGTCGGAACGTCTGCTCGGCGGATCATTCGCAAAGGCGGCTTGAGCGGTTCGGCGACGAATCGCCTAGATAAATGGCTGCACTGCGCTTTGCGCAGAGTCACAGAACCCGGCTTACAGGTCTGGTCACAGCCGAATGCCGATGCGCCTCGACGACGCATCGGTTTTTCCATGTATTTCGTTCCGGAAAGGAGTTTTTGCATATGTCTCAGAAATTGCTGATTGCGTTTGTCGCAGTTGTTGTCCTGATTGTCATGATCGCCGGAATTTCCTCTGTCACGCGGAAAAATGACGGCGCTGCGGAGGAATCCTCCGATATCGTCGATAGTACGCAGACTATCATTGTTCCGTCCGAAATGCCGGAACGGATCTCGATGGAGATTCCTGCCGGATTTACTGAGACCGCTTCCTCCTACTATGATAAATACTATGTCCTGAACGACGCCTCCGTGATCGTGACGGGCGAACCGCTGAATATGAATAGTCAGGATACCAAGAGCTACGGCGAAATCGTGAAGTCGCAGTATCAGCAGAGCGTAGATGATTTTGTGCTGCTTTCTGAGGAAGAAACGGTGATCGCAGATGTGACCTGCTGTTTGTATGAATTCACCTACGCGATCAAAAGCGCCGACGCCGTACAGGAAATGCAGTGCATAACCGCCGTTGCCATCAAGGATGGGCAGGTTTATATCGTGACCTGCAAGAGCCATCGCGACAGCTTTATGAATTATCAGCAATCGTTCCGCGCAATGATCGAAAGCATCCGGATTGCCGACGCGGATCCGGTCAGCTCCGGTTCTGCGGCAGCGTCGCAGCCCCAAACGCAAACGTCAGCTCTGCCGGTAACCTGAAAATCGTTCTTGCCGTATGCGTATTGTACGGAATTTATCCGAAAATGCAGCGCGGATTCCCGTTTTCAGCGGAAAAATCATGCGTCACGGAAATTTCGTCAAAATGCACAATAGCGACTTGTGGAATATAACGATCTTGACAATTTTTTTGATTTCTTGCAAAAGGGATTTGACAAATCTGCGATTTGTGGTTATAATATAAGTAGCAGATGTACGTCCATATATGGGCGTTTGTATAATTTGCGCAATGCTGCGTCCTCTCAGTCTGCCAGCAGCAGCCGGCAGCCGCAGCAAATGGGGAAAGGAGTCACCGTATGTCTAAAACAATCGCTGTTACATCCGGTAAAGGCGGCACCGGAAAATCTTCAATCTGCGCCGGTCTTGGCTATACGCTCGCAAAGCAGGGCAGCCGCACTCTCATTATCGAGCTGGATTTCGGTCTGCGCTGTATTGATATCATTTTTGGTATGACCGACCAGATTAAATATGATTTGAGCGATGTGCTGGATGGTAAGATTTCCGCTGTAGACGCGGTTACCCGTGTGCCGATGGCAAGTAATCTGTTTGTTCTCTGCGCACCGAAAAATCCGTTCCAGCACGTGACCGTCGAGCAGATTATCGACATTTGTTCCGCGGTTCGTAAGTATTACGACTATATCATTATTGATACCGGCGCCGGCATCAATAACCATGTCTTTGACATCGTGGAGCAGGCAAACCTGATCCTTGTCGTCACAACGCCGGATCCGATCTGCGTCCGCGACGCCCAGATGATGTCGGATGAGTTCTATTCGCGCGGCAATCGCCGTCAGAGACTCATTATCAATAAGGTCAGCAAGCGCGCAATCGGCGCCGAGCTTGTCCGCGACCTCGATGAGATCATTGATACCATCGGTGTGCAGCTCATCGGCGTCATTCCGGAGGATTATCAGCTTGTCATTGCAACCGGTAAGGGCGAGCCGATTCCTTCTACGTCGCCGAGTCTTGCGGCATTCGACGCCATTTCTAAGCGTCTGCGCGGCGAAAGCGCCCCGTTGACCGTCAAGATCGGCTGACCGCAACCGTGTTACTCCCTTTCAGGTCTGGGTGCAGGATGCGCGTATTTGCGCCGCTGCGATGACCTTGTTAAGTTCTTACAGAAAGGATGATTCTGAAAATGACAATCGCTTTGATTGCACATGACGCGAAAAAGGAATTGATGATTCAATTTTGTACCGCATATTCCGCTATTCTGAGCCGTCATACGCTTTGTGCAACCGGTACCACCGGTAAGCAGGTTGCAGAAGCAACCGGTCTCCCGATCAAGCGCTTCCTGAGCGGCGCACAGGGCGGCGGACAGGAAATTTCGGCGCGTATCTCCTGCGATGAGATTGACGTATTGCTGTTCTTCCGCGATCCGATCAACCCCAAGGTGAATGAGCCGAACGATATGAATTTGCTGCGCCTTTGCGATGTGCACAATGTTCCGGTTGCAACCAATATTGCAACCGCTGAGGCGCTGATCCTTGCTTTGGAGCGCGGCGATCTCGATTGGCGTGAGATTGCGCATTCCGCAGTTCTGTGACAATGAAAATGAAAATGAACTGATTGCCTCTTCCGGACAGAAAGGGGCAATTCTGTGTTTATATGCGGAGGTGCGAAATGGGTCTGGAACCTGTAATCGCGGCAGCCTGACGACTGACCCGCAAACCGCGCCTGCCGTTCGCCAAAGGAAACCGAAAATGCAGATTTTCCCCAAGTGAGGCGGAATCTGTCGAGGATGAGAGAGGAAGATTTCATGGCAAATTATCTGAAACGTCCGCAGGGTACTGAGGATGTTACGCCGGATCGTATCCACAAATGGATGACGGTCGAAAAGGTGACGAAGGAAATTGCGGAGAGCTTTGGCTTTACCGAGATCCGTATTCCGACATTCGAGGTCACAGAGCTGTTCCAACGCTCCGTCGGCGAGACCACCGACGTCGTGCAGAAGGAAATGTACTCCGTGATCGCAAAGGAAACACAGTTCACACTGCGTCCGGAGGGCACTGCCGGTACGATTCGTGCGATGCTCCAGAACGGTATGCTCGCAGAAGCGCTGCCCCAGAAAGCCTTTTATCAGCTTTCCTGCTTCCGTCATGAGCGTCCGCAGGCAGGCAGACTCCGTGAATTCCATCAGTTCGGCGTCGAAATGGCTGGCTCGGCTTCGCCCTATGCCGACGCAGAGGTGATTCTGCTCGGCAAGACCGTCCTTGACCGCCTCGGCATCAAGGATATTGTTCTCAATCTCAACAGCATCGGCTGCCCGACCTGCCGCGCAAAGTATCAGGAAGCGCTGAAAGCCTATTTTGAGCCGCACCGCGCCGAGCTTTGTGAAACCTGTCAGGAACGCCTTGTCCGGAATCCGATGCGGCTGCTCGACTGCAAATCGCCGGAGGATAAACTGATCGCCAAGGACGCGCCTGTGATTCTCGATTATCTCTGTGAAGATTGCAGCGCGCACTTTGAAGCGGTTAAATCTGCGCTGACGTCAATGGGCGTTGACTATGTGATCAATCCGAAGATTGTTCGCGGTCTGGACTATTATACGAAAACCGTTTTTGAGTTTATTACGCAGAGCATCGGCGCACAGGGAACCGTCTGCGCCGGCGGCAGATACGACGGTCTGATCGAGCAGCTCGGCGGACAGGCTGTTCCGGCGCTGGGCTTCGGTATGGGACTCGAACGCCTGATTCTGACCATGGAGCAGCAGGGCTGCGAGTTCCTTTCACAGCAGAAATGCGAGGTCTATTTCGCGCCGATGGATGCCAATGCCAAGCCGGTTGCACTGCAATATGCCTGCGCATTGCGCGATATGGGCGTGCGTGCGGAATTTGATCTGCTCGACCGCAGCTTCAAATCGCAGATGAAATATGCAAATAAGCTCGGTACCAAATATCTGGTTGTCCTCGGCTCGAATGAACTGGAGCAGGGCAAAGGTCAGATCAAAAATATGGAAACCGGAAAGCAATTCGATATCCGGCTCGATTCCGCCGCAAATTTTGCCGAGGATTATTCCGGCATTTCCCTTGCGGAAATGTTCGGCGGCGAGACAGAATAATACAAAGCGGCCGAATGGTTCCGCGAATCTTTTTTCCAGATAGACAGAGGATGAACAAAAGATGAAAGAGATACTTCGTCAGATCTCCGAGTTTCTGCGGTCGAGCTTTCTGGTGCTGCTGGTCTGCGTATCGGCTTCGCTTGCAATTTATCGGCTGGTGAAGCTGCAAATCGTTGCCGCAGAGGAAGAATCGCATACGCAGATTGTCGAATCGGTTTATACGCAGGTCATTCCGGCAGTGCGCGGCGAGATCGTGGACTGCAATGCAGAACCGATTGTCTCCAATAAAATCGGCTATAGTCTCATTATCGAAAAGGCGTATTTTCCGGAGGATCATGCCGCCGGTAATGACATGATTATCCGCGTCGTCAATCTGCTGAAGGACGCGGGCTACGATTGGAATGATACGCTGCCGATTTCCAAATCCAAACCCTATGTTTTTGAGAAAGACCGCGAGAACGATATTGCGCAGATGAAAAAAATGCTGCGCCTGAATCAGTACGCTACGGCTGAGAACTGCATTGATAAGCTCATTTCTGATTATGAGATTGCGGATCGCTATTCCGAGCAGGAGAAGCGGAATCTCGCCGGCATCCGTTATGAGATGCAGCTGCGTAGTTTTTCGATGTCCAATGTGTTCTATCTTTGCAATGATATTGATTTGAAAACCGTCACGCGTATCAAGGAACTGCGCGTCACGCTCAGCGGCGTCAATGTGATCGAGCAGGCGATCCGTACCGTTGAAAACGGAAATGTCCTGCCGCATGAGATCGGCTATGTCGGTCCGATTTATTCGACAGAGGAATTTCAGGCGCTCAAGGAAAACGGTCATGACGACTATACGCTCTCCGATCAGGTCGGCAAGACGGGTCTGGAAAGCGCTTGCGAAGCCGATCTGCGCGGCGTCAACGGCAAAAAGGAGATTACCGTGACAAACGGCGAGGTCTCCTCGGTCGTGATTTCACAGGAGCCGGTCGGCGGTAAGACCATCCAGCTTACCGTGAATTCCAAAATGCAGCAGCAGCTTCAAAAACTGCTTGCAGATCACTGCGAGACGCTGCGCAATACCGATCCGGAATGCCGCGACGCCAATTGCGGTGCGATTGTCGTGCTGGATACCAAGGATAACGCGATGCTCGGTGCGGCAACGCTCCCGACTTATGATTTGTCGGAATTGCTTGAAAATTACAACCAAGTTGCGGAACAGGAGAATTTTCCACTCATCAACCGCGCAACGGACGGTCTCTATCGTCCCGGCTCGACGTTCAAGACCATTACTGCAACCGCTGGTCTGGATTCCGGCAAAATTAACGCGGATTCAGAATTTTATTGCGATCAAAGACTGGTCTATATTGACCATCCGTTCCATTGTACCGGTCGGCATAGGAATATCAATGTGATCAACTCGATTACAGTTTCCTGCAATATCTTCTTCTATGAGCTGAGTACGCGGCTTGGTCTGGATCTGCTGCTTGATTATGAGCGATTATTTGGTCTGGGCAGTCCGCTTGGACTGGAATCCGGCGACAGCGGCGGATATCTCGCCTGTCCGGAGACTTATGACGAGCTTGGCATTGATTGGTATGTCGGCTGTCTGCTTCAGGCGGCGATCGGTCAGTCTGAGGTGCAGGTCACGCCGCTGCAAATGGCGACCGTTGCCTCGACCATCGCAAACAACGGCGTCCGCTATCGACCGCATCTGATTCATTCCTATTGGAACAATACCATGACGGAACAGCTTTCGGTCAAGGCGCCGGAGATCGTGGCGCAGGTTGCGCAAAATAACGCAGATACGGTATATCCGTATGTGAAAGCCGGTATGATTGGCGCGGCAAGAACGCCGATGTGGGGCGAATATGACCTGAATAACCTCGGCTTCGATGTCGCGATCAAAACCGGTACGCCGCAGTCTCCGCGCGGTACCGATTCCTTTGTCATCGGCTTTGCTCCGGCGCAGGATCCGGAAATCGCATTTTGCGCAATGGTGGAGGGCGGTAAAAACGCGAAGTTTATGGTACGCGGCATCCTCGATTCCTATGCGGAAAATTATCCGAATTCACGCATTGCGATTGCGCTGAATCAGCGGAATCAGGCGGAAACACTGCCTGCCGAGGAACCGGAAGTGACCGAACCTGCCGAACCGGTCGAGGAATAAAAATGGAGGGACGTCCTGTGATCTGGGCGTCCCTTTTCGTATGCAAAAAACGCTTCCATCTGCGTCATGGCTGGATGGAAGCGTTTTATGATATGTATATGAATTAAATGCCGACAGCAGCTTTGAGAGCGTCAATTTTATCGGTGCGCTCCCATGCAGACATGAGATCCTCTCTGCCCATATGACCGTAGGCAGCGAGTTTACGGTACTGCGGTTTCCGAAGCTCCAGCGTTTCAATGATGCCGGACGGGCGCAGATCGAATACCTCTGCGACTGCATTGGCAAGCGTTTCGTCGTCAATCACGCCGGTACCGAATGTCTCAACGAATACCGAGACCGGCTTCGCAACGCCGATTGCATAGGCAAGCTGTACCTCGCAGCGCTTGGCAAGTCCTGCCGCAACGATATTCTTTGCGATATATCGCGTCATGTACGCAGCGGAACGATCGACCTTAGAGGGGTCTTTACCGGAGAATGCGCCGCCGCCGTGACGAGAATAGCCGCCGTAGGTATCGACGATGATTTTTCTGCCGGTGAGACCGGAATCGCCCTGCGGACCGCCAATGACAAATCTGCCGGTCGGATTGATGAAGATTTTCGTATTTTCGTCCATTAGCTCTGCCGGAATGGTCGGCTTGATCACAAATTCGATCAGGTCGTCGCGAATCTGCGACAGATCGACCGAAGCGGCGTGCTGCGTCGAGACGACTACCGTATCCACGCGCACAGGCTGATCGTTTTCGTATTCGACGGTGACCTGCGTTTTGCCGTCCGGACGGAGATACCGAAGCGTACCGTCCTTCCGAACTGCGGTCAGACGGAGCGCAAGCTTATGTGCAAGCGAAATCGGCATCGGCATCAGCTCCGGCGTTTCATCGCAGGCATAGCCGAACATCATGCCCTGATCGCCGGCGCCCTGTTCATCGGCGTCCTCGCTGGAGTCAAAAGCGGCGTCGACGCCCTGTGCGATATCGCCGGATTGCTGGTCGATCGAGGTCATAATTGCGCAGGTATGACCATCGAAGCCATATTTTGCGCGGTCGTAGCCGATATCGACAATGACATTGCGCGTAATTGCGGGAATATCAATCTGTGCGGACGTTGTAATTTCGCCCATAATCATGACCATACCGGTCGTGGTACAGGTTTCGCAGGCGACGCGCGCCATGGGATCTTTGTCGAGAATCGCATCAAGAACGGCATCAGAGATCTGGTCGCAGATCTTATCGGGATGTCCTTCGGTCACGGACTCGGATGTAAAAAAGCGTTTCATAATGAACCTCCTTGAATTTGCCGCATCATGTGCCGATACAAAAAACGGCATACTGAACGTATGCCGCTTGAATTGCATTGAGCAGACGTTCCTCATCTTCCGGCGTACACGCCGCAGGACTTGGCACCATTCACCCGATATGGGGCGCGGTTGCCGCGGCTTCACAGGACCCGTTCCTCCACCGCTCATGATAAGGCTGACTCTATTATAATGGATATTATGGTATTTGTCAATAGGCTGTCGGGATATTTTTCAATTTCGTCGAATGCACCTGGGCATTGCCGATTCAATACGGCATCAAGATACGCTCCAGCTCGCTCAGCAGAATCGTCTGCTCGCGCCGCGTACCTGCACAGATGCGCAGTCCGTTGGGGAAGCAGCGTACTGCGATGCCTGCCTGTTCGAGCTGTTCAAAAATCTCTCTTGCGTAGGCGGTTTTTACAAATACAAAATTTGTGCGCGGCGGATATACGCATTCCAGCAGATCCGGATACCGCCGGACAAGCTCCGAAATACGTGCGTAAAGCTGCTGTGTATGGACGATGATTTCATCGCAGCAGCGCTGCAAAAGCGTTCGCTCCTGCAAAACGGTCGCGCAGATTTTTTGTGAAATCGAATCGCAGTTATAGGGCGATTTTGCTGCGCGAAGCAAATTTGTCTTATAGGTATCCGCGACCGCGAAGCCCATTCGGGCAGCCGCAAGACCGATCGCCTTGGAGCAGGTGCGCAGCACGATGAGATTTTCGTACTGATTGACGAGATCGAGCACCGTTTCGTCCCAGAAATCCATATAGGCTTCGTCCACGATGACAAGACAATCCGGCGCGGATTCGATCAGCCGGATGATATCGCTGCGCGGTACGCCGAGCGAAGTCGGGTTGCAGGGATTCGAGAATACGACTGCATTCGCCTGCTGACAGGCGGCAATCAGTTTATTCATGTCGATCTGGAGATTATCCTCTTTCTTGACCGTGACGACCTCGATTTCTGCGAGCGCCGCATATACGCCATACATTGAAAAATCCGGCGAAACCGTGACGAGCTTCTGCCCTTTTTCCATGAATGTACCGAGAAGCACTGTGATGATTTCATCGGAGCCGTTTCCGGCGGTGACGCAGTCCGGCGAAATCTGATAGTGCGCTGCAAACGCGTTGACAACCTCTGTGGCGATCGGGTCGGGATAGCGATTGAAGCTGAGCTGTTCAATCTGGTCTGCGATTTTGGATTTCAACACCTGCGGCAGATCAAAAAAGGATTCGTTCGCGTCAAGCCGGACGGCATAGCTGCCGGTAATCGGATCATAGGGCTTGAGTTTTACGAGTTTATCTGGCAGTTTCATTTGGCGGCGTCCTCCTCGAAGCGGACGGCGATTGCATTTGCGTGCGCAGTCAGACCCTCCTTATTAGCAACGAGAATGATGTCGTCCTTTGCGGCGCGCAGCGCGTCCTCGGTATAGTAGATATAGCTGGAGCGCTTGATGAAGCTGTAAACCGAAAGCGGTGAGAAGAACCGCGCCGTACCGCTGGTCGGCAGCACGTGGTTCGGACCTGCGTAGTAATCGCCAAGCGGCTCAGAGGCATATGCGCCTAAGAAGACAGAGCCGGCATTGTCGAGCTTTCCGATATATGTCAGCGGATTTTCCATGTGTACCTCAAGGTGCTCCGGCGCGACCTCGTTTGCAATCTCGACAGCCTGCTCCGGCGTATCGCAGATCAGAATGGCACCGAAATCATCGAGCGATGTCTTGATAATATCGCGGCGGTTGAGGTATGCCATCTGCCGTTCGCACTCCTTGACGGTTTCATTTGCGATGCGTTCGGAGGTGGTCACGAGGATTGCGGACGCGAGTTTATCGTGTTCCGCCTGCGACATCAGATCGGCGGCGACATATTTCGGAATCGCGGTATCATCCGCCATTACGAGCACTTCGCTCGGACCGGCAACCATGTCGATATCGACAACGCCATAGAGCAAACGCTTTGCCGTTGCAACGAAGATGTTGCCGGGACCGACAATCTTATCGACGCGCGGAATAGATTCCGTGCCGTATGCGAGCGCCGCGACAGCCTGTGCGCCGCCCATCAGAAAGATACGATCCACGCCGCAAAGCGACGCAGCGACAAGGATATCCGGATTCGGCTTGCCGTCCTTTGCAGGCGGGGTCACCATAATCAATTCTTTGACACCGGCGATTTTTGCAGGAATCGCGTTCATCAGCACAGAGGACGGATATGCCGCTGTGCCGCCCGGAACATAGAGTCCGACGCGCTCCAGACCGCGGAGCCGCTGTCCGAGAATCACGCCGTCCGGACGGGTATTGCAGAAGCCCTGCTCCTTCTGACGATTATGGAAATCGGCTATATTTTCAATGGAATTGAGCAACGCCTCGACAAATTGGGGATCGGCTGCTTCGAGCGCGTCGGAAATGGTATCGGCGTCCACCTCGAAGGTATCGGGGCATTTGCCGTCAAATTTTTCGGTATAGGCGCGCACGGCTGCGTCGCCCTGTGTGCGGACGTCTTCGAGAATGGTTGTGACGGTTTCCACGACCTTTGGATCGGGTGCGGCACTGCGGCTGCGGAGCTGTTCAAAGAACGCAGCCTCATCCTTACCGTTGCAGCGAATGATTTGCATATGGATTCCTACCTTTCTGAGATGATTCAGCCAGCGTTCTGCGCGCTGAAATAGCTTTCAATTTTGGCGATCAGCGCTTCCAGCTCCTCATGCCGCAGCTTCATGCTGACGGTATTGGCAATGAGCCGTGCGGAGATCGGGCAAACATCCTCATATACTTCCAGACCGTTTTCCTTTAAGGTTGTGCCGGTCTCGACGATATCCACGATACCGTCGGAGAGTTCGAGCAGGGGAGCAAGCTCCACCGAGCCTTCAATTTTTACAATATCGACGTCCATATCCTTGGCTTCAAAGAATCTGCGCGTCACATTCGGGTATTTCGAGGCGATTGTCTTGACGCCATAGCCGGAATAAAAATCCGTACCTTTTTTGACGGCAAGCGCAAATTTACAGCGTCCGAATCCGAGATCAAGCAGCTCATAGAATTTTCCCTGCATTTCGAGGATTGTATCCTTGCCGACAACGCCGAGATCGCAGACGCCGTGCTCGACATAGGTAATGACGTCGTTGGCTTTGGCGAGCACCACCTCGATGCTGCCGTCATCAACCGGAAGAATCAGCTTTCTGCCCTTTTCTCTGACTGCGGTGCAGTCGAGTCCGAGCTGCTCAAACATTCCGATGGTATCTTTTTCCAGTCTGCCCTTAGTCAGAGCAATACGAATCGGTCTCTGCATGATTATACTCCTTTGCTGCTGGGTTCGATCGGCAAAACGCTGTCAATGCCGTGCGCGGCTGCATACTGACGGGCGTTTTCAAGCGTATCCGAGAGCGAATGCTCAACGATCAGTCCTTTTTTCCGGAGATTGGTTGCGGCTTCGATGGCGTCCGCTTCGCAGCCTTCCGCAGCCCAGATCAGGATATTGCTTGCCGGGAGCGCTGCCGGATCGGCGGTCTGCCGGCGGCTCAGAACCTTAACTGCCGCGTCGATATTGACGGCAAATCCGGTTGCAGGGACATCGTATCCGAATTCTGCGAGCAGCTTGTCGTATCTGCCGCCGGCGAGGATTTCTTCCCCGCAGCCGGCGAGATATCCGCGCAGAATCATGCCGGTATAGTAATCGGTGCGGTGCATCATACCGAGATCAACGGTCACGCGCTCCGCGCTTGCGAACTGCGCGACGGATTTCCAGAGCGTATGGAGATCGTCGAGAATCGAACGGAAGCGTTCGCCGCTGCAAAGCTTTGCAGCCTTTTCAAAGACTTCCTCGCCGCCGAACAGACGCGGCAGCTTCCGGAGTGCCTTGGTGGCTTCCGATTCGGGCAGCGCAGCCAGAATATCGTTCAGCTCCGGATAATTCTTGGCTTCGATGCAGTCGCGGATGGTTTCTTTTTTTTGTTCGGACGCCGGAAGCTGCTGCATCAGCTCGTTGATGAACGCCGCATTGCCCAGCTCCAGCGCATATTCTCCGCCGCAAGCCTGCAAGGCGTCAACCGCCGCTGCAATGACCTCCAGATCAGCCATACGCGAATCAGAGCCGATCAGCTCGATGCCAGCCTGTGAAATCTCGTCGTTTCTGCCCTTGAGCGAGGGCGAAATGACATGAATATTCTGCTGATAGCAGAGGCGCAGCGGCAATCCGGCATTACGCAGTCTGGTCGCGCAGACGCGCGCAATCGGGACGGTATTATCCGGACGCAGCACCATGAGTCTGCCCTTGCTATCGGTCAGCTTATACATTTTTTCCTGCGGAAAGGGATTGGTATCGCGGTTGAACACATCGTAGAATTCGAGTGTTGGGGTAATAATTTCGCTGTAGCCGCGCGCGGTGAACAGTCCATGCAGACGGTTTTCCAGCTCACGGCGCAGCGTACATTCTGCAAAAAGAGCGTCCTGCGTGCCTTCCGGCGTAATGCGGTCGTATTTGTTCATGGAAATCTCCTTATTTACATATTCACAAATCAAAAAACTTTAGCTTGCTAACATGGTAACATGATATCATAATATCACCAAAAAGTCAAGTCAAAACAATGAAAGCTGATTGGATTTCGGAAGATCACCCAAAGCGCCGAGGGCGTCGAGGGCATCTATTGTAGCTTTTGACGCACCGGACAGCTGCTGGAATTCGTCCACGGAAATATAATCGCCGTTTTGCGCGGATTCATAGAGCTTTTCGGCAGCCTTCGCGCCGATGCCGTCAATGGCGGCAAAGGGGATACGCAGTTTGCCGTCCTCGATGAGATAGTCGCAGGAATGGGAGCGCTTCAGGCTGACCGGCAGAAATTCGTAGCCGCGCGACATCATTTCATTGACGATGCGGAGAATATCGAGCAGATCGCTTTCTTTTTTGCTGCGCTCCTTGCCTTTTCCGATCAGTTCATTGATTTTGCCGCGCACGGCGCTGACGCCCTGAACGGCAAGCGCTGCGTCAAAATCGCCGCCGCGGACGGAGAAATAGGTTGCGTAGTATTCAAGCGGCTTATAGAGCTTGAACCAGCCCAGCTTGATCGCCGCCGTGACATACGCCGCCGCGTGCGCTTTCGGGAACATATACTTGATTTTCAGGCAGGATTCGATATACCACTGCGGTACGTTATGATCGAGCAGCATTTGAATCCGCTCCGGCGAAAAGGTCTTGGGCGCCTTGCCCTTACGGGTATCCTCCATGATCTGAAACGCCTGCTTCGGCTCGACGTCGTGATACAGCAGATAGGTCATGATCGAGTCGCGCGTGCCGATGACGTCGGAAATGGTGCAGGTACCGTTTGCAATCAGCTCCTGCGCGTTGCCGAGCCAGACGTCTGTTCCGTGCGACAATCCGGAAATTTGCAGGAAGTCCGAGAAAAGCTTCGGCTTTGCGTCGAGCAGCATACCAATTGTGAAATTCGTACCCATTTCGGGAATACCGAGCGAACCGGTCTTGCAGTAGATATCCTCCTCGCTGACGCCGAGCACCGTACAGTCGGTACACATCTGAAAAACCTTCGGATCGGTTGTCGGGACATCGGCAATGCGAATGCCGGTCAGGTCCTCCAGATGCTTATAGAGCGTCGGGACGACGTGACCAAGCTCGTCCAGTTTGAGTATCGTATCGTGCAGCTTATGGAAGTCGAAATGCGTTGTGATGATCATGCTGGAATCGTCGGATTCATCCGGATCGCCCGGTTGCTGAACCGGCGTAAAATCGAAAATATCGAAGTCCTCCGGAATGACGACCATGCCGCCCGGATGCTGACCGGTTGTTTTCTTCACGCCGACGCATCCGGCAACCAGCCGGTTGATCTCGCTGTTATTGACCGTTAAGCCGCAGTCGTCGAGGTAGTGCTTGACGTAGCCGTAAGCGATTTTATCCTGTACGCCGGAAATCGTACCCGCCTTAAACACATTCGCTCTGCCGAATAATTCTTCGGTATAGCGATGCGATTCGGATTGATATTCGCTGGAAAAATTCTGGTCGATATCCGGCGCCTTATCGCCGTCGAAGCCGAGGAAGGTTTCAAACGGGATATCGTGACCATCGCGTTTCATATCGGTACCGCATTCCGGACAATTTTTCGGCGGCAGATCGAAGCCCGATCCGATTGAACCGTCCGTGATGAATTCGCTATGCTTGCAATTCGGGCAGGCGTAGTGCGGTACAAGTGGATTGACCTCGGAGATGCCAGCCATAGCCGCAACAAAGGACGAACCGACTGAGCCTCTGGAACCGACCAGATAGCCATGCTTTTCCGAGTTTGCAACGAGCTTCTGCGCAATCATATACAAAACCGAGAAGCCGTGCCGGCAGATGGAATCGAGTTCTCTGTCCAGACGCTTTTTGACAAGCTCCGGCAGGGGCGCGCCGTAAATACTCTCCGCTTTTTCCGTAGTGATCCGGATGAGATCCTCCTCCGCGCCGGGAATCGAGGGCGTAAACGTGCCTTTCGGGATTGCGTGGCAGCGGTCGATTTTATCCGCGATCAGATTTGTATTCGTGACAACGACCTCATAGGCTCTGTCTCCGCCGAGATAATCGAATTCTTCGAGCATTTCATCGGTTGTGCGGAAATACAGCGGCGCTTGATTGGCGGTATCGTCAAAGCCGTTTCCGGATTGGAGAATCTGCCGGTAGACGCCGTCCTTTTCGTCCATGAAGTGGACGTCGCAGGTTGCAACCACGGGGATGCCGTTGCGATCGCCGATTTCGAGCACTTTGCGGTTATAATTGCGCAGATCTTCTTCCGTTTGCGCCGGAAAACGGTCGCTTCGGAGCATAAAGGCATTGTTTGCAATCGGCTGAATTTCCAGATAATCATAGAATTTTGCAAGCTGATCCAGTTCGGCGTCCGGTTTTCCCTCTACGATTGCCGTAAACAGTTCTCCGGCTTCGCAGGCGCTTCCGTAGAGCAGTCCCTCATGATGCTTGATGAGCAGCGACTTGGGAATCAGCGGTTTTTTATAGAAATAATCAAGCTGCGAATAGGATACCAGCCGATAGAGATTCTTGATACCGGTCTGGTTTTTGGCAAGGATGATCTGGTGATAGGATTTCAGTTTTTTCGGATCAATGTTCGGCAGAACGGTATTCAGCTCTGCAAGCGTTGTGAGATTATGCTGCTTGATGACGCGTTCCATGAGTGCGATATAGATTTTCGCGAGCATCAGCGCGTCGTCGGCGGCACGGTGATGCTCGAATTTGCCGAGCTTCAGATGCTTTGCAATGGTATCCAGCTTATGCCTGCCAAGCTCCGGCAGCACGGCGCGCGCCATGATCACCGTGTCGATCGTGACGAACGGATGCTGCATATTGTGCCGCGCAAAAACCGCCCGGATAAACGATGTATCAAAAGACGCATTGTGCGCAATCAGCACCGGATTTTCGCCGCAGAATTCGAGGAATTTTGCAACGGCTTCCTGTTCTTTTGGCGCATTTTCCACCATATCCTGCGTGATATGCGTCAATTCCTGAATATTCTGCGGAATCGGGCGTTCCGGATTCACAAAGGTATCAAAGCTGTCGATGATGCGCATACCGCGCAGCTTGACGGCGCCGATTTCGGTCAGACGGTCATGCTGCGGAGAGAGTCCGGTCGTCTCAACGTCAAAGACGATAACCTCGTCCTGCGGCGTGCGCGGATCGGGCTGGTCGATGACCTTGAGCGTTTCCAGATCGTTGACGACATACGCTTCACAGCCGTAAATGACGCGGAAATCCTTCCATTTTGCAGTTTCGTTCATGGCTTCCGGAAACGCCTGTACGACGCCGTGATCGGTGACAGCAATGGCGCGGTGTCCCCAATCGTGCGCGCGGTTGCAGAGCGCTTCCACGGAGTTTACTGCGTCCATTGCCGACATATTCGTATGCAGATGCAGCTCGACGCGTTTTACGGGCGCGTCATCCATGCGGCGGTCGGGCGTATAGCTGTTGATCGCCGTGGGCTTGATGACGATATCGCGGTCGTAGTCGTCATAGGATACCGAGCCGTAAATCAGGAGGGAAGCGCCCGGTTTGCATTGACCGAGCGGAAAATCCTTGCATTTATCTTCATCGAGAAACATCTTGACGAGCAGACTTCCCGTATAATCCGTAACGGGGAAGGTGATGAGCGTTTTGCTGTTTTTGAGCGTGCGGGACTCCGGCTTTGCAAAGACCTCGCAGGCGATCGCGAATTTCGGCGCTTTGCCGTTCATGCCGCCGCCGACCTCTCCGACAACGGTGGAAATCGCGACGGGCTTCTCCTTAACGGTTCTGCCGTAGAGGATATTGAGCGAATCTTTGTCCGGCTGATCGGGCTGCACGGGCTTTGCGTCCGGCTCGATGGCGGAGAGTGCGGAGAACTGCGGGGGCGGAGCTGTCTCTACCGGTTCCGTTCGCAGACGGCGCTCCGGCGGTCTTTCCGCAAGCACATCACTTTGCATTTTAGACTGCTCATCCTCTGTTGCGTGCAAATGATCTCCGACATATTGTACTTTGATCGTAACGGAATACATCTTCTGAACCGCTTTGATAAATGTATCGGTAAAATGAATGTCGTTCAGAATGTCCACGCCGCCGCGCTGCAATTCGATGGAGAGGACATTGTCTGCAAGCGTCAGCCCAGCCTCATCGAGAAAGCCGTTCAGCATTGGGATTTCGCGGCGCAGCATCATGAACAGATCCGGCAGTACATCGACCGAAAAGCACGATGCCGGATAGCGGCAGAGAATGCGCAGTCCGGCGAGTTTGAGTCTTTCGGTTAGTTCGGTTTCCGCGGCGATGAGGTCAGCCGAGGGAACGGGCGCGTCATATTCTGTTTCGATGAACAGCTTGGTACGCCCTTGATTCGACAGAATACAGCGGATTCTGCCGTCGAGCACATTTTCCGGCAGTTTCGCGCCATATTCACGTAAAAATTCACGCAGGGTTTGCGTCATGCGTGTTCATTCCTTTCGGGTAGAGTAGAGCGTTGGCAATACGTCGTCAGCCGCAGTTTACAGCTTATCAATTTCTGCAAGCAGCGCAGGGACGATCTCCGATTCCGGCACCTTGCCGAGAATCTGTTCGCCCTTGAAAATGACGGCGCAGCCATCGCCGCCGGCAATTCCGATATCTGCCTCGCGCGCTTCGCCCGGACCATTGACCACGCAGCCCATCACGGCGACCTTGATATTCTTCTCACAGCCGCGCAGCGCTTCCTCGACCGCCTTTGCCGTACCGATGAGGTCGATACGCGTTCTGCCGCAGGTCGGGCAGGAGACCAGTTGTACGCCGCCGCGCTTGCCGATCGCCTTGAGGATATCCTGCGCTGCGGCAATCTCCTCGACCGGATCTGCCGTCAGCGAGACGCGGATGGTCTCACCGATTCCGTCGCAGAGCAGCGAGCCGATGCCGGCTGCGGACTTAATGAGTCCCATGCGTGCGGTTCCGGCTTCGGTCACGCCGAGATGCAGCGGATATTCGCAGGATTCCGCCGCAAGCCGATAACAGGCGATCATATTCTGCACATCCGAGGACTTGATCGAAATGACAATATCATTGAAATCATATGTTTCGAGGAGCTTGGCATGATTCAGCGCGCTCTCGACCATTGCCTGCGGAGTCGGGCCGCCGTATTTTGCAAGCAGCTCCTTTTCAAGAGAACCGGAGTTCACGCCGATGCGGATCGGGATATGTTTCTCGCGGCACTTATCCGCGACCGCCTTGACGCGATCCATTGCGCCGATATTGCCGGGATTGATGCGGATTTTATCAACACCTGCGTCCGCGGCGGCGAGCGCAAGTTTATAATCGAAGTGAATGTCGGCGACAAGCGGAATCGAAACGGCTTCCTTGATTGCCGGAATCAGCGCGACCGCGTCCATATTGGGGATTGCAGCACGGACGATTTCGCATCCGGCAGCTTCGAGCGCCTTCGCCTGCGCGACCGAGCCGGCGATGTCGTCCGAGCGCGTATTGAGCATGGACTGGATATAGATATGCTTGCCGTCGAGCAGACATTGCCCGACCTTGACAGGATGCAGATTTCTCATGATTTTACGTCCTTTCTGTTGTATCAGAAGCCGCAGCGGTTTCCTTCTCATCAGTATCGTCGGGCAGATCGAGCGTACTTGGGGTATCGTCATCCGGCGTGCAGAACATTGCCTGCCACATGGTCATACGGTTATACTGCACGACCAGCAGCGTATTGATATAGGATTTTTCGTGATTGAGGCGCAGTTCATATTTGCCGTCCGGCAGATAACAGACGGCATAATTTCCGGTCAGACCGTTATTGGTATGATGTACGGGAATACGCATCATCGTTGCAGATGTGTCGATTTTAGAGCGCCGATGGAGAATGATTGCCGCTGCGCCAAAGACAGCCGCCGTCAGTCCGAGCGCAAGGCTGTACTTGAACGCGCCGAGCAGCAGTCCGACGCCCATCGCCACAACCGCGATGCAGACGCCTTGTATCAGCACTTTTCGGTTATTCAAGATGTTTTCGCGCGTCTCCCAGAGAAGCGCATCGGTGATCGGCTGCTTCACGGGCATTTCTGCGGCAGCGATCATGGATTCCTCATCCGGCGTCAGATTTTTCGTGATACGGTGTATCAGTGGAGCGTGCAGAATCGCGTCTTTCATAGTAATTCCTCCGGTGTATACGCGTCAATCGGTACCCATGTGACCGCGCCGCGATACAATACTGCAATGACTGCCTGACAGCTGTTCATCCCCGACGGGATTTTCAGAACATATCTGCCGTCCGGCTGATAGAATACATGATAGTGTTCATACCATGTGCGGCGAACTGGGCGTCTGGAATCATGCTTTCCCTCGTAGCAGCGGTGAACCGGCATGACCGTGTACATTGCAGTTTCGTCGATATCGAGCCAGTTTGCGCCCCTGTGCTTGATGATGAACATGACAATAAAGCCGATGATTGCAGCTATGACCGCAATCGGCAGCAAGACGGAAAGATCTTTCGTATCCGTGCTATCTTTCGTCGAAAGCGTCCCCAATATCAATACGAGCGCGCCGATGCAAACGCTTCCGATCGCCATACTGACGATCGAAAACTGTGTTGTCTCATAACGATTACGGATTTTCGCTTTGACAAGCGCATTGACCGGATGCCAGAACGGCATCGGCGTTTCGGCGACGATCTGCCGTTCTGCTTTTGAAAGCCGGCGCTCGATCAGAAAGCAGATCACGAGCGTCAGCAAAAAAGCCGGGAGCATGGCGGTCATGAAGCCCACATCAATATCCGCTGCAAGAAAGATGAACGGTATTGCCAAGCCGACAATGACAGCCAGAAGCACTGGATAATTTTTTTTCGTTAAACGGGTGAAGATATTTCAGTCTTTTCATAATTTTGTATTCCTATTATTATGATCTTGTGAATATCCTGCTGATATCCTGAAATGTGATGCCAACCATCAGCAGCATCAACGCGGCAAGCCCGACAAAGTGAATCATGCCTTCTGCCTTTGCGGAAATCGGTTTGTGCCGGATGGCTTCGATGATGAGAAAAACGAGTCTGCCGCCGTCGAGCGCCGGAAATGGAATCAGATTGAAGATGCCGACATTGATCGTGATAAATCCGAGGATATCGAGCATAGTGACGAGCTTCTCGCGCAAGGTTTCGCTCATATTGACGACGGTTGTGGTGGCGTCGATGATGCCGACGACGCCGGTGAGATCATGGAAGCCGTATTTGCCGCTGATCAGATCAATAAGCGAAATCCAGATCAGACGGGCGGTTGTCGCGTAGTATCCGGCGGTATGGCTGAGAATGCTCAGCGGCGTTTTTTCATCGCGCTGCAAATAAAAATCAAGCAGACCGCTGGTTTCCGTATTGAGGAACGTCACATTGTCGAAGGTGACGCGTTCGCCATCGCGCGCAACGACGACTTGGAACGTATCGCAATCGTCGTTCTGGAGCGCATAGGAAATATCCTGCCACGTATAGATGTTCAGTCCGTTGATCGAAATAAAGCGATCGTTCGGCTTGAGCCATTGCGAGGATGTCGAAATATTTTCTCCGGCGTCGTTTGTACGAAATTGTGCGATTGTGGTGGAGGTCAGCGGCGATTCCAGACACACGTATCCGAAGATCAGTACAAAGCCGAGAATCAGATTCATGACGGCGCCGGCAACCGTTACGAGGACGCGTTTCCAGACAGCCTGCTTGCGGAATGCGCGCGGATCGTCGCTGTTTTCGTCCTCGCCCTCCATCGCGCAGTAGCCGCCGATCGGCAGAATACGCCATGAATATTTCGTTTCGCCTTTTTGCTTCGAGATGATTGCCGGTCCCATGCCGATGGAAAATTCCAGCACGCGGATGCCGCATTTTTTTGCAACGAAAAAATGTCCCGCTTCATGAATCATAATAATCACGCCGAAGCCGAAGATCGCTGCAAGAATTGTCAGAATGGTCATAGATCAGGTTCCTTTCACATCAGAATTGCGCGCATATATCGTATAGCATACCCGATATACTTGGATATTTCCGATGTATCAGATGAAAAATTCGGGAAATTTTAGTAGCGAAAAATCAATAGAATACCAACGGCGTTGATCGCAAGATTTGCGCAGCCATGCACCAGCCAGCTTGCCTTTACGCTTTCATAATGATCGCAGATCGCCTGCAAAAAGAGCGCAGCCCCAAAGAGCGCCGCCATGCAGAGCAGCAGCATCGGGACGCTCAGCCAGCTGTCCACAATGCCAAGGTGATAGACCGCAAATGCCAGCGCGCTGAGCAGCGTTCCGCTTTTTTGCATATCGGCGCGCCGGAACGCTTCTGTGAGAAATCCGCGGAAAAAGGCTTCCTCAAGGAACGAATTGACCAGCGCGATATACGCGAATACGTACAGACAGTTTTCCTTTGTGAGCTGTTCCTTCTGCATGAGATTCTGCCGGATTGTCGGGAGATCGAGAAAGCCGCGCAGGAGCATGAAGCCGAGCAATACCGTCGGTATCACAGCGATCATGAAAACGATGAGCTTTCCAGCCTTCTGCATTTTCCGGAGCCGGACGCTTTCACGCAGTCCGATCTGTGAAAGCGCCGTGCCAATGCCGATCAGCGTGAGCGTCAGGAGCAGCTTGATGACGCTTTTGATGAAATAGGGCGGCGCAAAAAGCTGTTCAGTCAGCGTCATGCAGACAATGAAGATGATCGCCGAAAGCATTGGAATCAATCGTTGTCGAAGCTTCATACGGTCATCGCTTTCAGGATTCGATCGCCGCCGCGACAAATTCACGCGCGCTGCGGTCTGCCGCAACTACGTCGTCGTAACAGCGCAGCGGTGCGGACGGAATCTTCTCAATCGACTCCGCAACGAGTTCGCCGATGCGCAGGAACGGAATCTTCCGTTTGAGGAATGCCGCGACCGCCGCTTCATTGGCGCCGTTTGCAATGGCGGGCGCGCTGCCGCCGATCTCACTTGCACGGATACACGCGGTCAGGCAGTCGAACGTATCATAATCGGGTTTTGCGAAAGTCAGCGTACCGTAATCGGTCAGCGAAAGCGGCTTTGTCGGGCAGGGGAGCCGTTCCGGATAGAGCAGCGCATACTGAATCGGAATTTTCATGTCCGGAACGCCCATTTGTCCGATCATGGATTCATCCTGATAGACGACCGCAGAATGCAGTACGCTTTGTCTGTGGACAACAATCTCGATCTGATCGGGCGTCAGGTCAAAGAGCCAGCGCGCTTCGATGAATTCGAGTCCTTTGTTCATCAGCGTTGCGGAGTCGATTGTAATTTTATTGCCCATGCTCCAGTTCGGGTGATTGAGCGCCTGTTCGACGGTTGTTTCCGCGAGTTCCGCCTTGGTCTTACCAAAGAATGGACCGCCGGACGCCGTCAGGATAATTTTTTTGAGCTGTTTCTGTTGATTTCCCTGCAAGCACTGGAATATTGCAGAATGCTCGCTGTCGATCGGATAAATCGGCAGACCGCGCTCTGCGGCAGCCGACATGACGAGTGCGCCGCCGGCTACAAGCGTTTCCTTATTTGCAAGCGCAATCGGTTTATTCGCGGCAATCGCGGTCAGAGTCGGGAGCAGACCGACCATGCCAACAACAGAATTGAGCAGCGTACCTGTGCTCTGATGCTGTGCGATTTCGCACAGACCGTCCATACCTGCCAAAAGGCGGCAGCCAAGACCGGCTGCCGCTTCCTTGAGCGCAGAATAACGGGATTCATCCGCGATGCACAGCAGTTCGGGGCGCAGCAGACGCGCCTGCCGTACCAGTTCCTCGACGCGGGTATTCGCGGCAAGCGCCGTCACACGGATGCCGTGCGCCTGTGCGACTGCAATCGCCTGCGTACCGATACTGCCGGTCGAGCCAAGAATCGCGATACGATCTGTCATGTTTGATGAAACTCCTTTGTTTTTAAGCTAATTCAAAGAAATTCGTTGCCTGAACGAACGCCGTAAAGAACGGCAGAACGAGCAGAACGCTGTCAAAGCGGTCGAGTACGCCGCCATGACCGGGCATAATGTCGCCATAATCCTTGATATTGAGCTGGCGCTTGAGCGTAGACGCAGTGAGATCGCCTAATGTACCGAAAATTGCGCAGACCATGCCGACAAGGATGGTGGCGAACCAGTTGACGCCCATCGGGACGCCTTTCTTTGTCATGAACGAGCAGTAAACGGCGTTGAACACGATAAAGAATACGACATTTGTGACAATTCCGCCGATAAAGCCGATAATGGTTTTCTTCGGGCTGATTTCGGGGCAGAGCTTTGCCTTACCGAACGCGGAGCCGATGAAATATGCGCCGGAATCCGCGATCCATGCGCCGCCGAGCGCGAGCACGAGGTAAGCGATGCCGTGAATCTCATGGGTTTTGTTGAGCGTGACGGCAGACGCCATTGCAGGCGGAATCAGGAACATGGTCGCAAGGATTGTAAAGAACGTTTTGTCCGACATTTTCTTCTGATGACGAACGTAGTCGAACAGAATGCAGCAGAGTACGGCGACAATCATCATGGAACGATATCTTGCGACGATGCCGACCTGTACCAGCGGCAGCAGGAACGCATAAATGAGTGCGGCTGCTGCAGAAAGATGATAGCGCAGCAGCTTATTGGCACGCAGAAGCTCATAGAGCGCCAGTGCGGAAACGATGCCTGCCGCAATCGGCAGAACGGGGGTATTGTGCAGAAAAAGCACGATCAGCGCGATCACGACACCGATCGCTGCGGTAATCAAACGTGTGACCATATGTGTCTGCGGCAGAGGAGCCGCGCCTCCAATCCAAATCATCAGATATGCAGAAAGGATCAGCCGCGCAGGATTGATGTGTATGCCATTACACGCTGTACGGCGGATTGCTCCTGCAAAATAAAATCAAGAAAGAAAAAACCCGATCTGGCGCATGGTTTTGTAATGATCATATTTTATGCTGCAGGACCGGATTTCATGCGCTCAGAGTCCGCCATAGCGGCGTGTGCGGCGCGCAAATTCAACGATTGCCTTATCAAGCTCCTTGGAATCGAAATCCGGAAAGAGCGTATCGCAGAAGTAGAATTCCGCATAGGCGTTCTGCCAGAGCAAAAAGTTCGAGAGACGCTGTTCACCGCCCGGACGAATCATCAGATCGACATCGGGCATATCTTTTGTATAGAGGTTTTGCGAGATCATTTCCTCGGTGATATCATCCGGCTCCAGCTTGCCTTCCTTGACAAGCCGCGCGAGTTTCTGACAAGCGCTTGTGATCTCATGGCGCGAGCCATAGTTTGCAGCGATACCGGCGGTCATACGTTCAAAGGTATCGGTATCCTTCTGGATATCAATGAACTGCTGCCGCAGATCGGATTCAAAGCCGTCCTCATCGCCGAGCAGGACGAAGCGGGTACGCAGATCAAAATGGTCATAGGCTTCTTTCAGATATTTGCGCATGAGATCCATGAGCGCATGAACCTCATCGTCCGGACGCTTCCAGTTTTCGGTTGAGAACGCGTAGAAAGACATATACTGGACGCCGATATCATTTGCATAGCGCAGCAGCTTACGGAACGCAAGCGCACCTTGTACATGGCCATAGGTACGCGGCATACCGCGCTTTTTCGCCCATCTGCCGTTGCCGTCCATGATAATGGCGATATGGCGCGGCATCATATCCGCCGGTACCGGCGGTTCATTTCTTTTTGACATGAATGACTCCTCAGACTATATTTGAGCGCCCAATTAAAGGCTCATGATCTCTTTTTCCTTTTCCGAAACGATCTTGTCGATTTCCTCGGTATAGCGATCGGTCAGGGTCTGCGCTTTTTTCTCGGCGGACTTCTGATCGTCCTCCGTGATTTCGGAATCCTTTTTCAGCTTTTTGAACTTATCCATGAGATCACGGCGTTCGTTACGAATGGCGACCTTTGCCTCGTCGCCGTATTTTTTAGCGGTTTTCGCAAGCTCCTTACGGCGATCCTCGGTCGGCTGCGGGAACACGAGACGAATGGTTTTTCCGTCGTCGGTGGGGGTGATGCCAAGCTCGGAAGCGAGGATAGCTTTGGAAATCGGACGGATCATCTGCGGATCCCACGGCGTAATCAGGAGCATTCTGCCTTCAGAGACAGAAATGGCTGCCACCTGATTGATTGGCGTCGGCGTGCCGAAATAATCGACAGGGATCTTATCGAGCACGGCAGGATTGGCTCTGCCTGCGCGGATCGAGCCGTATTCCTTCTGCAGATGATCGACAGCCTTCTTCATTTTTTTTTCAGATGCGTCAAGTTTTTCCTTTAAAATTTCAAGCATGATCTCATCTCCTCAATCATAAATGGTTTTGTAAGAAAATATTATATACTATATAAATATACAGTATGTCCGGAATCAAGACGGAACAACGAGTGTACCGACGTTTTCGCCCATACAGGCGTCGAAGATGTTATCGGGTCTGCTGAGGTCAAAGACGAGCATGGTTGTTTTATTGTCGCGGCAGAGCGCGGCAGCGGTTGCGTCCATGACGCCGAGCTGATTATTGACAACATCGGTAAAGGTGAGCGTATCGTATTTCTTTGCGTCGGCAAACTGATGCGGATCCTTATCGTACACGCCGTCAACCATGGTGGCTTTCATGAGCACATCGGCTTCGATCTCCGCTGCACGGAGCGCTGCCGCCGTATCGGTTGAGAAGAACGGGTTGCCGGTGCCGCAGCCGAAGATCACGACTCTGCCTTTTTCGAGGTGACGGACGGCTCTGCCGCGGATATAGGGTTCCGCAACGCTGGTCATGGTGAGGGCGGTCTGGACGCGCGTTTCGACGCCGAGGGTTTCGAGCGCGTCGGCGAGTGCGAGCGCGTTCATAGCAGTCGCGAGCATACCGATATGGTCGGCTCTGGTACGGTCCATCGCGCCGGACGAGCGTCCGCGCCAGAGGTTGCCGCCGCCGACGACAATGCCGACTTCAATGTTTGCGTCAACGCAGCGCTTGACGGCTTGGCAGATCGGGGTAATGGTATCGAAGTCAAAACCCGTTTTCTTGCTGCCGGCGAGCGCTTCGCCGCTGACCTTTAAAAGGACGCGTTTGTATTTCAGTTCCATTGGATGATACCTCCGAAGTCAAAATATACAATTATTATTATACACGATTTTTTTAAGATTGTAAAGAGGTAACGTGAAAAAAATCGGAAATCTATGTTTCTCGGTGATCAGCTGACGAACTATGGCGAAGAAATGGACTGCCCATTGCTGCCCAGAGGGGTGCAAAGCAGTGGTTTTTGTATGAAAATAGGGGATGCAGCGGCAGAGGGAATATGCTGCCCATCACTGCCCAGAGGGGTGCAAAGCGGCGTATTTCGTATGAAAACTGGGGATGCAGCGGCGGCAGAGGGAATATACTGCCCATTTTTGCCCATACAGGCAAAACGACGGCAATCGACGCGAATGGATTCCATATGACCCAAATATTTAGGAGCGATCTTCCTTATACGCAAAGCGAACACAATATCTTGTGTTTTTGATTTTTGTTTTGCACAGGATGTAGCGCTTGCAAAATGTGACAAAAATTCAGCAAAACGACGGGAATCAGACATTTTTCTGATGCATAAACTGGCGCATTTACTCATATCTTAATTGATGGGACGTGCATATTTTATCGTAGATACGCCGAAAATCCTTTCAGATTCCAACGCTTGCATACGATCGTTTTTTTATGCATGAATATATTCTGCTGAATCGCAAAAACAACGTAAATACGCAAATGTCACATTCAACAAAACACTTGTTTCATTTCCCGGATTCGGGCTTGCATGATGTGCAGTATCGGTTCTCAATGAAAAAAACCGGAAATATCCCCTTGACTTTCCAATTGTTTTGCTATATAATAAACCTAGGGAGAAAAAGGCAGTCCGGTTCAGACGGATGGGAGTAAAAGGCGCTCGTGTTCATCTGCGCGGCAGATTTGAAAATTCTCCCGATCAAACAAAACGTGTGGAACAAAAGTAAGAAGGCAGCAGGACGACGGTACCGTCCGCTGAAAACCGTCGCTCCGAAGCGTACAAAGTGAACGTCTGATATATAAAAACAGAATCGGGCGGCTTTGTATTCTCCGGAGCCGGCTCAGGGACGTCGCCTGCCGCATTCGCGATTTCCGTATTGCGAAAGGAGGCGCTGAAACATGGGACAGACTTGTATGTCAGGAAGGCAAACTGTCCAACTGGATCAGCGCAACCGAATCAGTTACCCCGTTACCTACAGAAATGCCATCGGCGATACGCTTTATATCTCCCCCGATCAGCGCAGCAGAGGCTATCTCATCATGCGCTCGAAAGAAGGCTTTGAAAAAGAACTCGAACGTATCGAACAGGAATGTATCGAACAGGGCGACGACCGCGAGGAAATTGAGGACGCACGCCGCGACTTCGCCGGCGCTACCCAGAATCCCACTCCGGATAAAAATAAACGTATTACACTGAACAAAGAACTGATCGAGTATGCAGGGCTTCAGGGCGCAGTCGTAATCATCGGTATCGGCGAATACGCTGAAATCTGGGACGCGGACAGACTGCAGGCTTATGAGGAGGAACGCGCACGTATGAAGGCGCTCAAACGCGCAAAGAAAGACGCTGCAAAGCGTGCGAAAATGACAGCAGAGGAAGAGGCATAAGATATGTCGGAAAACAGAGTATATCATGTGCCTGTCATGTTGGACGAGGTGCTCAGCGACCTGAATATCAAGCCCGATGGTGTGTATCTGGACGGCACCTGCGGCGGTGCAAATCATTCGTTTGCAATTGCGGAACGGCTCGTGTGCGGCGGACAGCTGTATGCGATGGATCAGGATCCGGACGCGATTGCGGAAGCGACTGTGCGGCTCGCCGGAATGCCGGCAACGATCGTACACGCAAACTTCACGGAGCTTGGCAAGGTATTGGCAGAGCATCATACCAAGGCTGACGGGATTCTGCTTGATCTCGGAGTCAGCAGCCATGAGCTGGACGAGGGTTCACGAGGCTTTTCCTATCATCAGGATGCGCCGCTGGATATGCGGATGTCACAGTCGGGACGTACAGCCGCCGATCTTGTGAATACGTTGACGGAACGGGAGCTGAGTGATATCATTTTTCGTTACGGAGAAGAAAAATTCTCCCGTCAGATCGCTGCGCAGATTGTCGCTGCCAGAGAGATCAAAAAAATCGAAACAACATCAGAACTTGCCGAGCTGATTAAAAAAGGCGTACCGGCTAAAATACGACGAGAAAAAAATCCCTGCAAAAAAACATTTCAGGCAATCCGTATCGCCGTGAACGATGAGCTGAATTGTCTGACTACCGCGCTGGAAACCGCGTTCGACGCGCTGAAGCCGGGCGGCAGACTCGTGATTCTGACGTTCCATAGTCTGGAGGACAGAATCGTAAAGCAGGCGTTCGCGAAACGGTGCACCGGATGCACCTGTCCGCCGGAGTTTCCGGTCTGCGTATGCGGCAGAAAACCCGAAGGAATACTCCTGCGGCGCAAACCCTTGACCGCAACCGCGGAGGAGCTTGCACGCAATTCGCGCTCTCATAGTGCGAAATTGCGCAGCATTGAGAAAATCTGAATGCCGTGCGCGGCAGATTCAGAAAACCAGTTTGAAATATCACCCGTTCCGGCATAGAAACATAAAACGGAACGATGCTTTTTATTTTCGATGATATCGAAAATCCTGAACGAACGAAAGACCCGATTTCCGCGTTATGCAAAATGCGGGAACCTATTATACAAAGAAAAGAACACAAAACGAGTGTGACCTTTATGCTGCATGGACCGGCTGAGACATATAATCAAAACAGCCGGTCGGTGCAGCGCACAGCAAATGCTATGGGAGGGACCTCGGTGGCGGAAGACTATATGACGCAAATGTTCGATTTTGCAGCGTCATTCACCGGCGAGGAACAACTTGATTCCGAAGCGCGCCGATTGATGACTTTGCGGAATCTCGCGATGAGCAAGGCTTCAAAAGCTCGTAAAAAAAAGAAAAAACAACGAACGGAACCGCAGGAACGGAAAATGACCGAGGCGGAACGCCGTTCCAGAGAACAGGCTAGGATTCGTGAAGAACGGGAAGCGAGAAGCGCGCGTTCCGCGGAAAACCGCCGTCAGGCTGGTATCGGTGAGTCCGAGCTGAATGTTCCAATACCCGAACCGGAGAAAAAACAAAAAAATAAGCCGGAAAAAGAATCTCGAAAGACTGCCGTACCGCCGCTTGTCGAGGGCGTGGAGATTGATATTGATATCCCGACCGAGCAGAAGCCGGATACATCAAAGCAGTCCGAGGTCAGATCAAAGAAAAAAAGAAAGACCAAACAGCAACCATCCGATCCCAAGACGCAAGCAACTACCGCCTCAAGATATGCAAAGTCCAGTGCGCCTGCGCATCCGAACAGGATTACCGCGAGCAGCGCTGTGACGCTCGGAATCCTCACCGGCGTTCTGATCGGCACGGTGATTTACGGCCGTGTGCAGACCAATGAGGTGTATACGAAAATTGCAGAATTACAAGCCGAATACAACGATCTGAATGCCCGTAATATCAGTATGAAATCGGAAATGGAAGGCAAGATGACCGTCAAGAAAATCGAGGACTACGCCGAGGATGTTCTCGGACTCCGTCCGCTGAATCAGTCGCAGATTGAGTACATTCAGCTGCAGACAGAGGATACTGTTACGGTTTCTGAGCCGGAAGATAATTTCTTCGTGACCGTCAACGATTATCTCGTGAGCTTTTGGGAATTTTTGCGCGGAAAATAACATAGATATAGAATTGTGACGCCGGCGACGGAGCGCATCCGCCGCAGCGCGTTTGATAGATCATCAGATCAAGATGTGTAGAACAAAGGAAAAGGAGCAGCAATGCCAACGGATGTAGAATCAATTAAATTTTCTGCATCAGGCAGCGGCGGATTTCGGTTCGCTGCAAAGGCTGCGCACTGTATAGAAAAAAACAGGCGAGCAAACTGTATGCAAACCGCAAACCAGATCCTCTGCATACAGCACGCAGATCCTGCGGCTGAGTATGCTGCAAAAACGGCTTATGGGGTGCCGTTGCAGCCGGGCTGCTCTCCTGTGAGGATTTCAGGCGGAGCAGCAATTATGCTCCGCCTTTTTCTTTCGGCGCAGCAGCATAGCATTCGGAAAGGAGTGGACGATATGCCGGATCAAACCGGGAAAAATCCGCGCGGAAAAATCAAGGCGTCCCAAAAACAGGTTTGGAAACGCGGCTATCGTTCCAATGGTCCTTCAACCAGTATGAAGGTGCGTACCAACGTCGTTGTGCAGGCGGTCGTTCTGCTTGCGGCGTTCGGTTTGATCGTCAATCTGGCGCGGATCATGCTTGTCGAGCACGATACATATACCGATATGGCAAATTCCCGTCAGTTCAGAACAACGATGCTTCCGGCGGCGCGCGGAACGATCTATGAGGCAAACGGCGGCGTCGTCGCCCAGAGCGCTACGGTCTATAAGATTTATCTGGATCCGGGATTTTTCCGCAAGGAAATGGCGCTTGTCGAAAAGCGGAACGAGGAGCTGAAGCAGGCGGCACAAGCAAAGCGTGAAAACGGTGAAACGGAACCGCCCGATATCGTTTCTACCGACGAGGTGCGCGAACAGCTGATCGCATATCTGGCGGAAATTCTGGAAACGCCAGAGCAGACAATCCGTGCAGCATTTGAAAAGGAAAATAACTATGTCGTTCTGAAAGAGCAGGTCGAAAAAAGCCGCGCCGATCGCATTATCGAATTCATCAGCAATATTCATGTCGCTGGCAGTGCGCGGACGATCTCGCTTTCTTCAATTGGTCGGGCGTCCGATACCAAGCGCTACTATCCGCAAAACGAGCTTGCCGCTTCGGTCGTCGGCTTTACGAATAAGGACGGCCACGGCTTCTACGGCGTGGAAAAATATTACGACGAATATCTCTCCGGCATCGACGGCAGAAATGTGACGGCGCGCGACGCCAACGGCAACGATATGCCATATCGCTATTCCAAGACCTATCCGGCGCAGGACGGCGACGACGTTTATCTGACCATCGACATGACGCTGCAAACCTATCTCGAAAATGAATTGACGGAAATGGTCAATCAGTTCCAGATCAAGGAGCGCGCCTGCGGCGTGATGCTCAATGCAAAGACCGGCGCGGTGCTTGCAATGGGAAGCGTCGGCGGTTTCGACGCCAATGAACCCTATGAGATCTATAATAAGGAAATCGCCGCGGAAATCAAAAATATCTCCAATGAGGACGCGCAGACCAAAGCGCGCAATGCCGCATGGGAGACCCAGTGGCGCAATAAATGCGTCACGGAAACCTATATCCCCGGTTCGGTTTTTAAGGTGTTTACTGCAAGCGCCGGACTTGAGGAGAATAAAATCAATTATTACAAAGACAGCTTCTCGTGCACAGGTTCGATTATTGTCGCAGAGGGTACAAATCCGATCCATTGTTCAAATCGAACCGGACATGGCGTGCAGACTTTTGAGATGATTCTCAAAAATTCCTGTAACCCTGCCTTTATTACGATTGGACAGCGGCTCGGCAAACAGCTTTTTTCTCAGTATTTTGACGCGTTCGGTCTGACGGAAAAGACCGGCATCGACCTGCCCGGCGAGACCAGCTCCATTTATACTTCGGTCGATCATATGGGTCCGATGGAGCTTGCGGCAAGTTCCTATGGTCAGAATAATTCCCTCACACCGATCGAAATGGTAACAGGCTATGCGGCGGTCGTCAACGGCGGCTATCTGCTCAAGCCCTATGTCGTGAGCAAGGTTGTCGATCAGACGGGCAATGTCGTGCTTTCCAATGAGAAAAATGTGCGCCGGCAGGTGATCTCCGAGGAAACTTCAGAGAAAATGCGGCGCGCGCTGCAATTCGTCGTTGACAGCAACCACGGCGGCAACGCCTATATCAAAGGCTATAAAATCGGCGGCAAATCCGGTACTTCCCAGAAGCTTCAGGGCATGGTCAATGCGGCAAACGCTGAATATGTCGCGTCCTATTGCTGCTTTGCGCCGGCGGATGATCCGGAGATCGTCCTGCTGGTGATGGCGGATGAACCGAATAAGAGCATCAGCTATTTCGGCGCGACGGTCGTTGTGCCGTATGCACGCCGCGTCATGGAAAAGGCGCTGCCGTATCTCGGTATTTATCCGGAATATTCCGCAGAGGAGGAAACACATAAGGATATCAGCGTTCCGCTGCTGATTGATACGCCGACTGCCGACGCAACCGAAAAGCTTGAGAAATATGGCTTGAAATATGAGATTGTCGGCGATGGTTCGACTGTCGTTTCTCAGATGCCGATTACCGGTACGCCGGTTGCAAAGGGCGGTACGGTCGTGCTCTATACCAGCAAGACCTCGCCGGAGCCTGTTCAGGTGCCGTCGGTCATCAATCTTACGCTTGCCGAGGCGAATCAGATTTTGACCGAGGCAAAGCTGAATTTTGTATCCAAGGGTTCTCTGCATGAGGACGCAAGAGTGCTTATGCAAAGCGAACCTGCCGGCAGCGTCGTCGATCCGTGGACTGTCATCACACTCGATGTCGGTCATGATGAGGACGCCGGATAATATGCGAATATCGCTCAATCCTTTCGTTCTGCCGGACGGGTGCTACGGGGTCCGTCCGGTGGAACAACTGCTAAAAAAGCTTTGGATATGAGCAGAAATATGGATATGAGACTGCGGCAGAGCAGTCCGCGAAACAGGAGAACATCATGAAACTGCATACCCTGCTTGAAAATCTGGAGACAAAGCTCGCCGATACGGAAATTATCGGCGTGACTGACGATACCCGCGCACTGAAAAAAGATATGGTGTTCGTTTGTATCAAAGGCGCAAACTATGACGGGCATGACGCGGCGGCAGCGATGCTGGAACAGGGCGCTGTGCTGGTCGTTACGGAGCGTCCGCTTGGGCTAGGAGATCGTGAGATCACAGTCCCCAATACGCGCCGTACATATGGCGATCTCTGTGCTGCATGGTACGGACATCCGGAACGGAAATTGCAGATCGTCGGCGTCACCGGCACAAACGGTAAGACCACAACTGCAACGCTCATTAAGGAAATGCTCAGAAAAACCGGACGGCGCGTAGGTCTCATCGGGACGGTGCAGTATGAAATCGGAGATGAGATTCTGCCCTCGCCCAATACGACGCCGCTGACAGACGCGTATTTCGCGCTGCTTGCAAAAATGGTAAAGGCGAATATCGAAACCGTTGTGATGGAAGTATCGTCCTTTGGTCTGGAGCAGTACCGCATCGGGCCGACCCGCTTTGCAGCGGCGATATTTACCAATCTGACGCAGGATCATCTGGATGTTCACGGCACAATGGAAAATTACTACCTCGCCAAGAGAATGCTCTTTGACCGCTGCGATTATGCGATTGTCAACGGCAATGACGATTACGGCAAGCGGCTCTATCAGGAAATCACCTGCGAAAAATCAACCTACGGCATCCGGCAGCACGCTGCGGATTCCTTTGACGCGATGGCGGACGCGATTACGCTCGGTACGGAGGGTACAAAATTTACGCTGCGTCTGCATGGGGAAACGCTTCCGATGTCCATGCGCATGACCGGAATGTTCAATGTCAGCAATGCGGTCGCGGCGATCGCGGTCGGCAGAAGAATCGGCGTTCCGATGGAAACGATGAACGAGCTGCTGCTGCATTATACGGGCGTGCGCGGCAGATGCGAGGTCATCCCGACCGCGCTCGATTTTACTGTGATCTGCGACTATGCCCATACGCCCGACGCATTGGAAAAAACACTGGCAAGCCTACGCGAATGTACGGTCGGACGCCTGATTGCGGTCTTTGGCTGCGGCGGAAACCGCGACGCGGCAAAGCGCCCGAAAATGGCTGCCGCTGCGGCAAATCATGCGGATTTTATTATGATTACGTCCGATAATCCGCGCGACGAGGATCCGCTTGCGATTATGCAGGATATTCTCGAAGGTCTTGCAGATTATAACGTGCCGTATCAGACAGAGCCGGACAGGGCAGAGGCGATTTATCTTGCGATGAAGCAGGCGAAAACCGGCGACGTCGTATTGCTTGCCGGCAAAGGACATGAGGATTATCAGATTATCGCCGGCGGCGTGCATCTGCATATGGATGAACGCGAGCTGGTTGCGGATGCGGCAAAGCGCGTCTTTTTGGAAAAAATGTAAAAGCGAAGATTGCGGAGGTTCTGTGAAATATGCCTATCTGGTTGACTTTAAGCGCCGCGGTGACGGCGGCGGTGATTGCCGCGCTCGGCGGTTTCATTCTGATTCCGTTTCTGCGCCGCATTCACTTCGGACAAACAATTCTGGAGGAGGGTCCTGCATGGCATAAATCCAAGCAGGGTACGCCGATCATGGGCGGTTTTCTGTTCATCATCGGCAGCATTGCGGCGACGGCGCTCGGCTATACGGTCTGGCGGTTCCGCGGCGGTCCCGACCTGACGGAAGCCGTCACGACAACGAATGCGCTCCGTCTGTTGACGGTCATACTGTTTTCGCTGACGTATTCGGGCGCCTGCGGCTTTACCGATGATTTCATCAAGGCGGTGAAGAAGCGCAACGAGGGCTTGAATCCCAAGCAGAAAATTCTGTTTCAGGTTGTATTTTGCAGTGCATTTCTGGCAATAATGTATGCGCTGGGCGATCATGAAACGACGATCGACCTTCTGTTCTGCAAGCTGAATCTGGGTATTTTCTATTATCCGGTGATGCTGCTGTTCATGATCTACATGATAAACGCGGTCAATCTGACGGACGGCATTGACGGTCTCTGCGGCTCGGTGACGGTCGTGACGATGCTCTGCATGACGATTCTCTGCTCAACCTTTGACGCGCTGGAGCTTTCTCTTTATGCAATCACGATTGCGGGCGGCTGCATCGGATTTCTCGTCTGGAATCTGCATCCTGCAAAATGCTTCATGGGCGATACCGGTTCGATGTATCTGGGCGGCGCGTTTGCAGCGCTCGGCGTCGCGTGCAGAATGCATCTGCTGCTTGTGATGGTCGGCATCGTGTATGTGCTCGACGCGCTGAGCGTTGTGATTCAGACGCTGTACTTCAAATATACCAGAAAAAAATACGGCGAGGGACGCCGGATCTTCAAAATGTCCCCGATTCACCATCATTTTGAACTTTGCAAATGGAGCGAATACAAGATTGTGACTGTATTTTCGCTGTTCGGGCTTGTATTCGGCGTACTTGCCGTTGCAACGCGTATGTAATCTGCCGATCATTCGGAAAAGGAGCTGATGGAACATGGCGACTGGTACAGCCAAACAGTTACGTACCCGTACAAGACCTGCCGGAAGGGGCTGGCGCCTGATTGACAACGATTTGGACGGTGTTCTGCTCGGAACGATCATCGCGCTGCTTGTCATTGGTATACTGATGATGTTTTCGGCTTCTTATCCGGCGGCGATCGAGGACGGTCTGAGCGGTACGTATTATGCGACGCGACAGTTATTTTTTGCTGGAATCGGTCTGGTTGTCATGGGAATTCTGAGCGTGGTGCCGTATCAGTTTTTTGAAAAGCTATGGGTATCGGGTGCGGCGTTTGCGACAGCGATTGTCATGCTGGTGCTCGTTCTGATTCCCGGCATCGGCTCCAAGCAGGGCACATTTGCACGCCGTTGGATTGCGATCGGCGGCGACGGCGGCCCGACCTTTCAGCCCTCGGAGCTGATGAAAATTGCGATCGTTCTGTTTTTTGCAACGCTCATTATCCGCAATGAACACCGCATGAAAACATTCTGGTACGGCATTGTACCGTATATGCTGATGCTGGGCGTCGTCGCAGGACTCATGATGCTGGAGCCGCATCTTTCCGGTACGCTGATTATCGCGGCGCTTGCCGTGACGCTGATTTTTGTCGGCGGCGCAAGACCGCTGCATTTCAGTATCATGATTGTGATTGGCGTAATCGCATTGGCTGGCGTGGTGCTGTTTCTGATGTACAGCAAAGGCGTCGGATATTTTGAGGAGAGAATACTCTCTTGGCTCGACCCGTTTGATCCGGAATTCATGCAGGATGAAACATGGCAAACCTGTCAGTCGCTGATCGCGATTGGTTCTGGCGGAATGTTCGGACTCGGACTCGGCGCGTCGCGGCAGAAGTACCAGTATCTGCCGGAAGCGCAGAACGACTTTGTATTTGCAATTCTCTGCGAAGAATTTGGTTTTGTCGGCGCGGTGACCGTGATTCTGCTGTTTTGCCTGCTGATTTTCCGCGGATTTTATATTGCGGCAAAGGCAAAGGATAAATTTGGAATGCTGGTCGCTGTCGGATTTACGATGCACATTGGAATGCAGGCGCTGCTGAATATCGCGGTTGTCAGCAATGCGATACCGAATACCGGTATCTCACTGCCGTTTTTCTCATATGGAGGAACGGCGCTGCTGATGCAGCTCGCTGAAATGGGCGTTCTGCTGAATATTTCTAGACAGGCAAAGCTGAACTGATTGCTTTTGAAAGGAGGGCGCCGG
Organism: Oscillospiraceae bacterium; assembly: GCA_016296505.1. Lineage (GTDB taxonomy): Bacteria > Bacillota > Clostridia > Oscillospirales > Ruminococcaceae > Firm-04. The sequence continues at coordinate 60,039 of JAEDJD010000006.1, read as the reverse complement.
CAATGGAAGTGCTCGATTTGTACGACAGCACAGGTACGCGCGTCTGCGGAACGGTCGAACGCGGAACCGTGGCGCCGTCCGGTACATTTCTGATGCTGACTGCGGTTATGACGCTGCGCAGCGATGGACGTTTCCTCATGACGCGCCGCGCCTCTGAGAAAAAATATGCAAAGCGCTGGGAGATTACCGGCGGCTGCGTCAGATCGGGCGAAACCGCAGTACAGGGGGCTGTCCGCGAGCTGTTCGAGGAGACCGGCATCCGCGCGGACGTCGAAGACCTCATATCTTGCGGCACATTCCGGCGCGCCGGATACATACACGCGTTCTTTCTGCTGAAGCGCGATGTGCCGGACAGCGTTCTGCGGATGCAGGCGGGCGAAACCGACGCGTTTCGCTGGGTGACCACAGGTGAATACCTCGCATTGATCGGCTCGCATCAGACCATTCCGCAGCATACGCCGCTGATTGCCGCTGCATACGGAACATATATCGGACTGCCGTATCCCGATGCAGCAATATAATTTTTTCGATGCGTCAGCGTGGATTTTCAGGATGCGGCATTGAATCAAAAAAGATAGGTGACCAATATGAGATATCTGATATCCTGCGGCGGAACGGGCGGACATATCAACCCCGGACTCGCCATTGCAGGCATCATTGCAGAACATGATAAAGAAGCGGAATTTCTGTTCGTCGGCACGCCGGACGGCATGGAGGCAACGCTTGTTCCAGCCGCCGGATACCGCATGGAATTTGTGAAGTCTGCCGGCTTTCAGCGCAGTTTCAGTCCGGAGAATATCAAGCGGAATCTGAAAGCAGCCGGATATCTGATGACGGCAGGCGGACGCGCACGCAAAATCGTAAGCGATTTTCAGCCGTGTCTTGCGATCGGTACGGGCGGTTATGCGTCGGGACCCGTGATCCGTGCGGCGCAGCAGCTCGGAATCCCGACCGCCGTTCATGAACAGAATGCGTTTCCGGGCGTTACAAATAAGCTGCTTGCCAAAAAAGCAAAGGCGGTTATGGTGACCTTTGCAGAGGCGGAAAAATATTTTCCGCAAGGCGCAAACGTCGTCATGACGGGATTGCCCGTCCGCGGAAGCATGACAAAAGTAAACAGAGAGCAGGCAAGACGACAGCTCGGGGTTCGCGAGGGGATGCTGATTGTATCGTTTGGCGGCAGTCAGGGCGCAAAATGCTTGAACGATATGACGCCGGAGCTGATGCAATGGCATCTGGAATCGGATATGAACATAAACCATATCCACGCCTACGGCAAGCACGGCAGAGATACCATGCCGGACGAGCTGAAACAGCGCGGCATTGCGGACGAACCTCGCCTGCGCGTGACCGAGTACATACATGATATGGATATCTGTCTGGCGGCTGCAGATGTTGTCATCAGCAGAGCAGGCGCCTCGACGCTCAGCGAGCTGGAAGCGGTCGGCAGAGCGTCGATTCTGATTCCGTATCCGGCGGCGGCTGAAAATCATCAGTATTATAATGCGATGGTGCTCGGCAAGGCTGGCGCGGCGGTCGTGATCGAACAAAAAGATTTGACCATCGACCGGATGAAGCAGCATATTGAAGAATTGTACCATGATCCCGAAAAACGTCTTGCGATGCACCAGCGCGCAGGCAAACTGTTCCTGACCGATACCAACGACCGCATCTGGAACACGCTTGCGGAAATTCGTCAGGGGTGAGGAAAATCGAATTTTGCAGCCTTTGCACAGAATCTGCAAAATCAGCATACGCTAAAGACAAACGGCGGATTCCGCCTTTTTAGTTTGAGGTGATGCAATATGACAGAGGAAATATTGAAAATCTCCGGCGGCAGACCGCTGCATGGTGAGATATCCGTTCAGGGCGCGAAGAACAGCGCGCTTCCGTTGATGGCGGCGGCGCTGCTTTGCGACGGTGAAACTGTTCTGACAAATGTGCCGCAGCTTTCGGATGTCTATGCGGCGTGCCGGATTCTGAATCGACTCGGCTGCCGTTCAACGGTCGAGGGCAATACAATCCGGATCGTGCGCGAATCCGCAGAGCTGTATGAAATTCCGGATTCGGATATGCGAGCAATGCGCTCGTCCATTATGTTTCTTGGCCCGATTCTCGGCAGCATGAAGCGCTGTACGCTGACCATGCCGGGCGGCTGCGAGCTGGGACCGCGTCCGATCAATCTGCATCTGGACGCGATGCGCTCCATGCGCGTCCGGATTCGCGAATGCGCCGGCAGAATTTACTGTACCGCAGATAAGCTTTCCGGCGCGCGGATTCATTTGCCGATTCCGTCTGTCGGCGTGACGGAAAACGTCATGATGGCGGCGGTGCGCGCGGACGGCGAGACTGTCCTGACGAATGCGGCTTGTGAACCCGAAATCGTTGATCTTGCGCAATTTCTGAATCAATGCGGCGCCGAGATTCGCGGCGCGGGTACGCATACGGTTATCATTCGCGGCGGCAAACGGCTGCACGGTACGGAATATCGTGTGATGCCCGATCGCATTGCGGCGATGAGCTATCTCTGCGCAGGCGCGGCGGCAGGCGGCGAGATCTGTCTGACGGACGCAGCGCCGGAGGATCTGAAAATATGCTTGGATGTGCTGGAACAGGCAGGCTGTCGGATCGGCGTCTGCGGCGACCGTATTTTCCTTGACCGCACCGCGCCCCTGCGGAGCATCAGCTACATACGGACTATGCCGTATCCGGGCTTCCCGACGGACGCGCAGGCATTGATCTCGGCGGTGCTGTGTACGGCGAAAGGTACGAGTATGCTGGAGGAAACGATCTTTGAAAATCGTTTCAAGCATATGGGCGAACTGGCGCGGATGGGCGCGGATATCCGTGTATCCGGCAGGACGGCAGTGATTACGGGAGTCCGTTCGCTGCACGGCGCGGAGGTTGCCGCTATGGATTTGCGCGGCGGTGCAGCACTTGCCGCAGCGGCGGCAGGCGCGGAGGGCGTCACATATCTTTCAGGATTGCAGCATCTGGATCGTGGATATGAACATTTTGCAGAGACTTTCAACAGTCTCGGCATTCCAACAGAGCGCGGTACTTTTTCAGCCTTAGAGCGTACATTTTCCGGATCGAAGGTGCAGAAATGTTGAAAACTTGGTTGAAATAGTGAAAAACTATCCGGACGATAGGGGAAAACAGCCTGTTTTCGCCTGAATTCAGCATTTGACTGTTGAAAACTCTGTTGAATTTGTGGGAAAATCACGCTGATACGTCGGCGCGGTTATGGATAGCAAAATGTCAAAAATAGCAATATAGTCTTAAATCAAACGGAAAGGAGTAGGCAGATGCAGGATGTCGTCAAGCAGAATGTCAGGCGGCAGCGAAGCAGCAAACGACGACGCCGCAGGACACGCACTCACAGATCATATATATTTCTGGTGATTGTGCTCGTGATCGGGCTTGCAGCGGCGCTTTCCATGACGCTGTTTTTTAACATCACAGAGATTGTCGTCAACAATGAAACCGATACGCCGGATGAACAAATTGTCGAATTAAGCGGCATCCGGTATCAGGATAATCTGATCCGGCTCGATACGGTGATTGCCGCGGAGCGCGTGCGCGCAAATATTGCCTATGCCGAGAAAGTTACGGTAAAGCGGCGTTTTCCGTCAACGGTCGAGATCAATGTCGAACGAGCGGTGCCGGTCGCGAATATCACGCAGAGCTATGGCTATCTGCTTGTGAGCGCGTCGAACCGCGTTCTGGAGGAGCTCAAAGAGGATCCGTATCCGGGACTCATCATCATTTCCGGCTATAATCCGGCGGAAGGCTCAATCGGTATGGTTTTGCGCTCGGAGGACGAAAAACGCGACAATATCCTCAAGACGCTGACTGCGGCTGTCTCCGAATGCGGCAATCCGCTGATCTGGTCGCTGGATATGGCGGATCAGAGCGATATTATCGTGTACATTGGAAACAATGCCGTGTTCCATCTCGGCAGCGCGAACGACGCGGTCTATAAGCTGAATCTTGCGCAGGATGTCTTTGAACGTCTGAATCAACTGAATTCGCAGAAAAAATATATGCTGACGATGATCGGCAATAACCAGATTTCCGTATTGCCGCAGGAGAATATCGCAAATCCCGTTACCGCGCCGGCTTGGCTGAGTACGCTTGTCGAAACTACAGCTTCAACGACGGAAACTACGTCATCTGCCATAGAATGACATAAATTCCAAAGAAAATATTCGTCAATTTAAACAAAAACAAAAAATCCGCTTGCAATCGTGGAAAAACTGTGCTAAAATAACTTTATGTTTGTAGGCGGCTCTCCCGAGCAGAACCTTGGGCTGTCGAAATGGAGGAACTTTGATGACTGATTTTATATATGAAGATTCATTTGATCCGCAGGTGAATATTAAAGTTGTCGGTGTCGGCGGCGGCGGCGGAAACGCTCTGGACTGCATGGTACAGGCTGATGTCAAGAATATTGAGTATATTGCGGTGAATACCGACGCCAAGGCGCTCCTGAATTCAAAAGCGCCGACAAGAATCCAGATCGGCGCAAAGCTGACAAAGGGCAGAGGCGCTGGCAATCGCCCCGAGGTCGGCAGACAGTCTGCGGAGGAAAACCGCGATGAGATCAGCAATGCGCTCAAGGGCGCGGATATGATCTTCATTACCGCAGGTATGGGCGGCGGTACCGGTACCGGTGCGGCTCCCGTCGTTGCGCAGATCGCGCAGGAACTCGGGATCCTGACGGTCGCTGTTGTCACAAAGCCGTTTGCGTTTGAGCGCGAACAGAAAATGGCACAGGCGGAGCGCGGTATCGAGACATTAAAAAAATATGTGGATTCCCTCGTAATTATTCCAAATGAGCGCCTGCTCGTTGGACTGGATAAACCGCTCACGATGCGCCAGAGCTTTGCGATGGCGGATGATGTGCTGAAAACCGGCGTGAAGTCGATCTCCGATCTCATCGTTGAGGACGGCTACATTAACCTCGATTTCGCAGACGTTTCTACGATCATGAAGGGCGCAGGCTTTGCACATATGGCAATCGGTCACGGCGGCGGCAAGAATAAGGCGGATGAAGCGGCAACTGCCGTCATCTCCAGCCCGCTGCTCGAAACTTCAATCACGGGTGCAAAGCGCCTGCTCATCAATATTGCAATGAGCGAGGATGTGCTTTCTGCCGAGGTCGACGCAGCGACCCAGAAGATTACCGAAACCGCAGCGCCGGGCGTTGAAGTCATTCTCGGAACCGCCTTTAAGGAGGATATGAGCGATGAAATGGTGATTACCGTCATCGCCGCCGGCTATGAGGACAAGACGCCCGATACCATCGACGATGTTCCGCTGCCTGCTGAGAAAAAGAAGAAAGAACCGATTGAAATTAAAAATCCTGCTGTGGATAATTTCGCGTCCGTTGACCCGAGAAAACCCTCCCAGCAGCGCCGTTCCAGTGCGATTCCGCGCCTCGACGACGATGATGATTTGTCCGAAATTTTCAAGATTCTCGATAAAAAATAAGCGATACAAAACAGACTGCTTCGGCGGTCTGTTTTTTTCTGCAGGGCTTGTGAATCGCTTGCGAACTGTCGAAAAATCACCTGAATGTTTTATAAATGATTGACTGCTTGTTTTTACTTTTGTCTATTGTTCCGGAATTATAATGAGATATTTGGGGGAAATACACAAAAAGCGGCCGGATATTTCTACATATAACGGCTTGAAAAAAAACTGAAAATGTGTTATCATAATTATATGCCTGCGGGAAACAGGCGATCAGGCGCCGTAGACGATGCTGAGTCCGCGAACAGCTTCCGTTCAGATGTCCTGTGCCGCCCGTATCTGTGCATTATCTTTTTTATTGCGGAGGATTGGAGCGTAATTTATGGAGCAGCAAAATTTTTTGAGAACCACGAAAATCGGTGGCGGTTTTGTGAAGGAAGATGTTTTAGCATACATTGATGAATTGAATTCCAAGATTTATGCTTTGGAGGAAGAACGTGATGAGCTGAAGAAAAAAGCTCAGAGCGGCGGCAGTGCAAACGACGATATGAGAGCCGAATATGAATCCGAACTGACTCGACTCCGCGGTGAATTGGGTACAACAAAGAATCAGCTTCGCGCTGCGCAGGAAGAATTGAAAAATCGTCCCGTTATCGACGGCAGCGGCGCTGGCATTGTCTCCGAGGACGTATTTGCAGCGTTGCAGCAGGAGGCTACCGATGTGAAAGCCGATCTCGCTTCTGCACAGGCTGAGCTTGAACTGGCACAGGAGGAACAGATCGAACTCAAAAATACAATCACCGAGCTTGAAAGCCGTCTGGTGACCCTGAATGAGGACAATACTTCTCTCCGCCTCGATCTGGAAGCGGCTGTCGCAAATGCAGTCAGCGGCGAAGGCTCTGAGGAGGTCGCACAGCAGATCGCTGCATATCAGGCGAAAATTTCCGAGAATACTGCAACCATCGAATCGATGGAAACGCGCGCTGCAGAATATGAATCCGAGCTGGAAGCGCTCCGTTCCGAACTGGAAGCAAAGAATACCATGATCGAAGAAAGCGCTGGGCTTTCAAGCGAATCCGATCTTCAGAAGCTCGCAGAATATGAGGCTGTGATCGCTGAACAGAGCAGCAGTCTTGCCGAGAAAGATCGTGAACTCGAACAGCTCCGTCAGGAGAACGCTGATCTCAGAGAAAACGGCGACTCCGGCTTTGATATGAGCGCACTCTTTATGGAAGCGCAGATGACTGCGAAGAAAGTCGCGAACGAGGCAACTAAGAAAGCAAATGCGATTACCATGGACGCCGAGGAGAGAGCTGCGAAGATGATCGCAGACGCGACTGCACAGGCTGAAAAGACAATTGCTGACGCGAATACGCAGGCTGAGAAAACGATCTCCGACGCCAATAAACAGGCGGATGAAACCATCAGCAATGCAAATGTAGAAGCCGAGAAAAAGCTCAATGACGCGGACGCGCAGGCAATCAAAACTGTCGCAGACGCCGAAAGTTCCGTCCGCGCTTCGATCGAGGACGCTGAGCGCAGAACGAAAACAACTACCGAAACTGCAAGAACAGTCCGCGCACTGCTCCGCAGCGAAATCGACAGCGTTTCTAAGAAATTTGGCGAAATTTCCCTTGTTCTCGAAAATCTCTCCAGTCAGGCAGGAACCCGTCTGTCCGAAGCGAAGAATATCATTTCTGATGCGCGTTCGACTGTCGGCGACGACGACGACGTTCCAAGCTTCGAGAGCTTCGACGAGGTCGTTTCCAAGTCCTTTGAAAAAGTCGGCAAGAACGAATTCAGCTTTGAAGACCTCGCTGAGAGCGCCGGCGAAAACGGCATTGGCTGGAACTAATGGAGTATATTTGTCATGTAAGCGAATTGCCGGCATTGGTGCGGGAGCAGCAGCTTCTGCACGCCGGTGATCGTGTGATGCTATCCGGTACCGTTTATACCTCGCGCGACGCGGCGCACAAACGGTTGACCGCTGCAATGCGCGAGCATGGAACGCAGTCGCTTCCGTTTCCGCTTCAGGACGCTGTGATCTATTATGCAGGTCCAACGGCTGCACCGCCCGGTCGTCCGATCGGTGCGTGCGGTCCTACGACTTCCGGCAGAATGGACCCTTATGCGCCGGAACTGCTCGACGCTGGTTTGCTCGGTATGATCGGTAAGGGCGAGCGTTCTCAGGCTGTTTGCGACGCCATTGTGCGGAATCATGCGGTGTATTTTTGTGCGGTCGGCGGCGCAGGCGCGCTTGCGGCGGCACATATTACCGAATGCGAGGTCATCGCCTATGACGACCTCGGCTGCGAGTCCGTCAAACGCCTTGTGCTGAAAGATTTTCCGCTGCTCGTTGCGATTGATTCTCACGGCGGAAATCTGTTCCGTGACGGCAGAAGTCAATTTGCTGTCGATTGATATTTGTTTGAAATGTCAAATAATCTTGTTGAAAGCTGTTCATATTTCCGTATTCAGTAAATCGCGCTGAAAAATACTTGACAAATCGGCGGCTTTCGGTTATCATTATACTAGGTCAATTTCTGCGGTGTACGGTTCTGCGTATGCTGCGGATCTGACAGGTGCGGCAGAATGCGCATCGGTGCTTGTTCTGTGTGAGGAGGCTTTTCTGCATGAGCACGTTCTCAGTTGACAGTCTTTTCTCTATGCCGGATGAAGCGCTGGTCAGTCTTTGTGCGGACGCGCCGCAGGCGTTCGAGATTCTTCTGGAACGATATCGTTCAACGATCGTCAGTATGGCGCGGTCGTTTGCCGGAAATCCGGCGGACGCCGAGGACTATGCGCAGGAGGGTATGCTTGGATTGCTTGCTGCTGCGACATCCTTTGTACAAGGGAAAAACGCAGGATTTCGTACCTATGCGGTCGTCTGCATCCGGAATCGGATGTCCAGCGTTTCAAGAATGGAGCGAACCGTATCCCGTCCAGCCGGTTCTGCGGATATTTCTCTGGATGATCCGGAGAATTCAATTCGCGATATTTTGGCGGATAACGGCGATACGCCGGAACAGGCGTTCTTTGAAAAAGAACGTGTTTCCGAGCTTTATGCGATGCTGGCAGACGTCCTCAGCAAACAGGAACAGGAGGTATTCTGGCTTTCCGTCAGCGGTTATTCTTATGAGGAAATCGCGCAAAAGCTGGATATCCCGTCCAAAAGCGTTGATAACGCGATTCAGCGTGCAAGACGCAAGCTCCGCGCCGTATGGAGCAAAATGTTTACGGCGGCTGCCAGCTCTGCAGAACAGGAGTGAGCAGCTCCGTGCAGTCCGGCTGACTGTTCCCGAAATGAGAAGCGGGCTATCTTCTCTCTATTTTATGACCCGGCAGCATTTCTTCCAGCGCGTGCAAGTTATTTCACCTGCAACCCGATTTCGCTTCAGAGCATCGCCGCAGGCGGTACATGAGCAACAGTGATGGGGTATTCCGTCGAGGTCCAAATTTCAAGAATCGAGGATAATTCAAATGTACGAAGACAGAACCTTAGTATGCAACGAGTGCGGACAGGAGTTCGTATTCACCGCCGGCGAGCAGGAGTTTTATGCTGAGAAAGGCTTTGCAAACGATCCGAAGAAGTGCAAGACTTGCCGTGACGCAAGAAAGAATGCCGGTAAGACCGAGCGCGAATATTTTGCTGCTACTTGCGCAAACTGCGGCAAGGAAGCACAGGTTCCGTTCCGTCCGCGTGAGGATCGCCCTGTTTATTGCAGCGAGTGCTACGCACAGCTCAAGAATCAGCAGTAATGAAAAATGCAGGGCGCGGCTTGGCTGCGCCCTCTTAATTTGAAAGGAAGATTCCAATGGAAATTACAAAGGATACCGTGATCGGCGATATTCTGGACGCCGATCCCTCTACTGCGCCGTTTTTCCTCGAAATGGGAATGCATTGTCTTGGATGTCCGGCTTCCCGCGGCGAATCGGTTGCAGACGCCTGCGCCGTTCACGGCGTAAATGCGGACGAGCTTGTTGCAAAGCTTCAGGCACATTTCGCAAAATGATGACAAATGAGCCGTCGGACTTTCTCCGGCGGCTGCCATTTTTGTATGCGGCGTCCGATTTGCGCCGCGGGTACTGATAATCGCGCGGTATCGTTTTCAGCCTGCGCTGGCGATACGCCGATAGATAACAGGAGACAATACAATGAACCGTAAAGAACTCAATGAGATCCGGAATCATTTTAATCCGGAAGCCAAATATTTTACGATGGAGCGCGTATTGACCGCGTTTGTGGATACGCAGCGGAATGTGCGCGGCGTCAATATCCGGAGCGCCGCGAGTATTCCTTCGCCGGAAAGCCAGATCCTCTACGAAGCTATGAAAAAGGTGCTGAACGTCAATCTCGGCAAGCAAAGCTCGGAACTGCCGTTCCGTGAGCACGCGTACGGCGAGGACGGCGCGCAGACGCGTCTTGCCGGCTTGCTGCAATCCGAATTGAAGCAGGAGGATGTTGCGCTGTCATTCCTCGGCGACCTTGCCGAAAAGGTTGATTCCGACGCGCCCTATGCCGTGCTTCTGGCTTACTGCCAGTATAATCCGCCGCGTAAAAATAAAATGGACGAGCTGGAAACCGATTTTACCGATCAGGTATTCCGGTATCTGGTCGCGGCGCTCTGTCCGATCGCCAAAACAGAGGGCGTTCTGGTCTATAATCAGACGGACGACGAGATTTTGCGGCAGGAAAATCCGAATGCTGTTATCAGCAAATCTCCGGCAGACGGCTTCTTTTATCCGGTATTTTCAGATCGCGCAACCGATGTCCACCATGTCCTCTACTACACGAAAACGCCGAATACGCCGAATGAAAACCTCATAGAATCGTTCCTTGAATGCGATGTCGAGACAACTGTGGAGGAAGATCAGGCAGATATGAAGCAGGTGCTCGGCACGCTGCTCGGCGACGATCTGACCTATGAAACCGTAACCACCGTTAATGAAAAGCTGACTGAACTTGTTGCGAAAAATAAGACCGACGATTCCCCGACTGAGGTGACCGGTCGCATTCTGCACAGAATGCTCTCCGAGGCTGGCGTGCCAGAGGAAAAGCTCGTCGATACGGAAAAAGTCTTTCAGGAGCACGTTGAAACCTCGCTCAAGCCGGAGCGTCTGGTTTCCGCAAAGACCGTCATCAAAACGCCTGAAATTATTGTGAACGTCAAAAATCAGGCGAAGGATAAGGTAAGGCTCGATAAGATTAACGGTCGGCACTGCATGATCATCGAACTTGATGACGCGATGATCGAGGTCAATGGCTATGATCTGAGGGTTCCCGGCGTGCTGGATCCGGATTCTCCGGCACCGTGGGACGCATGATGAAAGGAGTATGCTATGAAGCTTGCTGCTGCGCTGATGCGCCGTGCTGAATTGCAGACGCAGATCGGCGAACTGCAAATCAGACTCAATAACAATGCGCGTGTGCAGGAGGGCGAACAGCCTGCCGAAGCGCCCGCTGAGCTGCTTGCTGCACTGGATACCGCGATCGCTGCGCTGGAACAACTCGTTACGCAGATCAATCTCACCAACGCGCTGACGGTCAGTGATGGCAAAACGATTACCGAAATGATTTCGCGTCGGGACGCGCTTCTGCAAAAATCGCGGATTTTACGCGGTTTTCTCGATGAAGCGAGTACGCTTGCGCCGCGCTATTCCAAGACTGAGATCCGTATGGAAAGCGCAGTCAATGTACGGGAACTGCAAAAGGATCTGGACGCTGTTGCGAAAGAAATTCGTCTGACAGAGGAACGGCTTCAGGAATTGAACTGGACAACTGAGCTTCTGATGGACGAAAACTGAGAAGATTTTGGCAGGGTTTCAGGTGGACAGCAGCTCTGCGGCTGAGTTTGAGTCCGCGCGCCGAAAGGCTTTCAAGACCGTGACAACGCATATTGCATACTGCACTGCGGCACATCGTATTTTGCATATTTATCACCTGCTGTCGGTGAAATCCGGGTGGGAACGGGGTACTGAAATTGTCGAGGATTTGTCCGTGCGGCAAATCCTCTGTTTTTATGCTTATGTCAGGGAATTCCGCAGAATTTTCACATTGCATTCATTGCATTTCATAGCATTATATGTTATAATAATATTGAATTGCGTCGAGAAAGGAGAGAGGGCTGTAATGGGATTGATGAACGTACTGGAAAGGCTGTTGCGCGAGGCAGGCAAGGCGTATCTGGATGAGATCGTTCCTGCGTCCAAGCCGAAAAAGTCCGCGTCCGGCAGCAGAAGAAAAACATCGTCCAAAAAAACTGCCTCTGCTGTTAAAAAACCGGCTGCCCAGTCCGCCAGACGAAAAAAATCTCGCACGACCTCGCATTCGGCAACGGTCTATACCGATCAGGCGATCCTGTCCAATCCATTCGCAGCGTTTACGCCTGTGCCGCAGCAGCTTCGTCAGATGCGTACGCTCTCCGGCTACAACAATCTCGACGGGACGCGTTCTATAGAGAACCTGTTCTATCAGCAGGGCATATTTATGGAGCAGTATACCGACGATTATCCGGAATCTGTGCAGTGCGACAGGTCGATTCCGATGTATTATAATATGAAAGATCACGAGCTGCGCGCGTATTTCACATGGCGCACGCGTTATCGGCAGGGCGCGCTGCCTCCTGCACAGAACGCGTTTCTTCTGCTCTATGCTTATGAGATTCTGAATCTGATCGGATTTCCGACCGCTGAACAGGCATATGACGCGCTCGGTAATCTGCTGCGCGATTACGGCGAACAATTCCCAGCTGTGAAAAAATCGCTGCTGCGCTGGACACCCGATTTTGCTGCATATTATCGTCTGCCATATCGTCTGGATTACGAGAAAGAGGCGGCAGCCATTACCGTTCTGCGGCATAGCGCGCATACGGCAGAGGAATTGCTGCTTGCGCTCAATCAGCTTTCCAAGTATCATATCAAGGATTCAAAGCTATATCTTGCCGAAAAACAAAAGGTCGCTGAATTGCTCAAGGCGGTCTATCAGGCAATGCTGACGTATTATGCGGAGCAGAAAGGGCTGTCATTTTCCGCATATCTGCTCGGCGAACAGAAACGAGAACAGCATATCATGTTTGAGGGCGCGATGTTCTGTTACCGGACACCGCAGAAGGACGGCAGCTATCGACTGTCTCCGCTCTGCGTCTATCACTGCTGCAAGGGACAGTGGGTGACTGAGAAATTCTGCTCCGCACCGCATACGGATCGAGTCGGCGCATTGCTGCGAACCTTTGACTCGTTTCTGCGCGAAAAACTGAAATTTAAGAATAAGCTGAAGGCAGGCGAGCTGCCGGAGGGCGATGCCGAAATCATCCGACAGACGATAGACGCATGGTTTGTCGAGCAGGAACGGAAAAACGCGCCGGTGATTACGCTCAATGAAGCGGAGCTTGCCGAAATCCGCAAGGCTGCCGCGCATACGACCGATATGCTCACGCTGCCGGAGGACGAAGAACCAGAACCGTCTGCGGCTGCTGCCGTGCCGGAACCGATCGACGATGACGAGGAAGCGGACGACAGCGAGATTCCAGATCTGCCGCTGAGCAAACCGGCAATGGCATTGCTGATCTGTCTGGTAACAGGCGAATCCTATCAGCCGTTGATAGACGCCGGACAGATGATCTCCGTGCTGGTGGACGAGATCAACGAAAATCTATACGACAGCTTTGGCGATACGATCATCGAAATGCAGGATGATGAAACGCCGGTGCTGATTGCGGATTATCTGGATGATGTGAAAGGAATGCTGGAAACATGAATATTCCGAAACGAATGGCGGGCGCGTTGATTCATGCGCTGCAGGGCGGCGTAGTGCCGCGGATCGGACTGCAATATATCGCAGTCGGCAGAGAAAAGGAGATCGAAGCGCTCCTGCATGATATCGAGGTCATGGCGGACGGCGGTGCTTCGTTCCGGTTTATCAGCGGAAAATACGGCAGCGGTAAGAGCTTCCTGCTGCAAACGATCCGCAATTACGCGATGGACAGAGGATTCGCAGTCTGTGACGCCGATCTCTCGCCGGAGCGCCGGTTGCTGGGTGCAAACGGGCAGGGTCTTGCGACATATAAGGAACTGATGCAGAATCTCTCTACGAAAACCAAGCCGGACGGCGGCGCGCTTTCGCTGATTCTCGACCGCTGGATCAACGGGATTCGGACAAATGTTGCGGCGGAAAGCGGTCTGGAGCTGACCGATCCGGAATTCCATAAGCAGGTCGAAAAGCAGATTTTCCAGATGGTCGATACGCTGAGCGGATTGGTTCACGGCTTTGATTTTGCCACGCTGCTGCGTTTGTACTATCAATCCTTTGTAGGTGACGACGCGGAGACAAAGGCAAAGGTCATCAAATGGTTTCGCGGCGAATATCAGACCAAAACGGAAGCGAAGCATGAGCTTGGCGTGAGCGTCTGTATCCGTGACGACGACTGGTACGAGTACATCAAACTGTTTGCGATGTTCTTGAAACAGGCCGGATATCAGGGCTTGATCGTCCTGATCGACGAGCTTGTGAATCTCTATAAAATCCCGCAGAGCGTTTCGCGTGAAAAGAACTACGAGAAAATTCTGACAATGTTTAACGATACGATGCAGGGAAAGGCGCAGTATATCGGGATCGTGATGTGCGGGACGCCGCAGTGCGTCGAGGATCCGCGGCGCGGTATTTATAGCTATGAGGCGCTGCGTTCCCGTCTGATGGACGGCAAATACTGCGACGGACAGAATAACCTGCACGCGCCGATTATCCGCTTGGAGCCGCTCAGTTATGCGGAAATGCGGATATTGGTCGAGAAGCTCGCGGAGATTCATGCGGTGCTGTATGGCTATCAGCAGATTGTCACCGCGGCGGATATGGACGCATTTATCAAGATCGAGTACGGCAGAATCGGTGCGGACAGTCATCTGACGCCGCGCGAGGTCATTCGGGATTTTATCGAGGTGCTGGATATTATGCAGCAGCATCCGGGTAATACGGTTGTCGGATTGCTCGGCGGCGACGGCGGCTTCACCTATGCGCAGACGGCTTTGGAGGCACAGGAATCTGTCGCGGACGAATATGCGGAGTTTACCGTATAAATCAGCCAGAATCGCGGAAAACCGCGTTTCCATATTATCATAACCAAAGGAGTTTATTTATCATGAAAATCAGAAAAAGAGCACTGCTGGCAGCGGCAGTGATGCTGATGATGACCGGAATGGCAGGCTGCGGCGATCAGCCGGCAGCGGAAAGTCAGGAGGCGGCGCCGCTGGAGGACAATCAGTTTTTGATTACGCTGTATCCGGAACACGCGCCGATCACCTGCGATAATTTCAAGGATCTGGTGAACGACGGCTTCTATACGGACGTCATTTTCCATCGCGTGATCGAGGGCTTTATGGCACAGGGCGGCGACCCGACCGGTACCGGTATGGGCGGCAGCGATACCACAATCCATGGCGAATTTCAGTCAAACGGCGTGGATAATACGCTTTCGCATACGCGCGGAATCGTTTCTATGGCAAGATCGGGCGATCCGAACAGTGCTTCGAGCCAGTTCTTCATCTGCTACACCGACGATAATGCGGAGTTTCTGGACGGAAAATATGCTGCATTTGGTGAAGTGACAGAGGGTATGGAGGTTGTCGATAGCTTCTTGCAGGTGGAGCGTTCCTATTCCGCAACCGGAGAGCTTTCCAGTCCGAATACGCCGATTGCGATGGAGAAGGTCGAAATGTATGCGCAGGATTCCGAAGGACACGACCGCGTTCTGGTCACGATGAAGGATTTTCTGCCGGAGAAATAAGAAAAGCGGCAGGGAGCTGATTCAGGTCCCTGCCGTTCCAGAATATCCGTGGTAACGCTTTTGTGCATTTGCGGTCATATGAAGCATAGGGGAATTATTCCGGATCTTCTACAAATTCCAGAATATCGCCCGGTTGGCAGTGCAGAGCAAGGCAGATTGCATTGAGCGTAGAAAAGCGGATTGCGCTGACCTTTCCGGTTTTGAGCTTGGAGAGATTGACGTTGCTGACGCCGACCTTTTCGCTCAGTTCGTTGAGACTCATTTTTCTGTCCGCCATAACGCGGTCAAGCCGTAAAATAATCGCCATATCGCACCTCACAGTGTTTCATCGGATGCCTGCTGGAGCATGGTGCCGTAATGCAGAATCTGTCCAATCATCAGCAGCACCAGCCCCTCAAAAATGGAATGCAGATTCGACAGTATATATGTAAGCAGCGTGGGTTCTTTTGCAATACAGGAAGCGATCAGGGCAGGGACAACCGCAATCGCAAAATACAGTATACCGATGATACGAACCAGCCGCACATTTTTCTTTTGAAACGGCATACCTTCCTTTGCGACGCGCAGGAACATCAAAGCCGCCAGCAGGAGGGCGATTCCTAATATCGCGTAGGTGATGATATAGTAAAGAATTGAACCGAATACATATTCTTCTGTATTCATCAGATCCGACAGCAACGCAATGCCTCTTTTTAGATTGAATGCCGCTAACAACCCATAGAACACGCCGATGCCGACGCTGCCGATTCTGGTTTTTTGAATGATTGACTTTTTGCCTGTTGTAGTCTGAACCATAAATAACGCCTCCGTTCAATTAAAGTGTTTCATCGGATCCCTGCTGCAATTCAGCGCCATAGCAGAAAATTCACGAAAGAAATATCAGCAGAATACCAATGCCGAGCGTATGATAATTCAGAATGTACGCACTGAATAACATCGAAAATGTGCTGGGTTCGGAAGAATTGTCGTAAGGGAAATTATGTACCAACCAGAATGCCGCAGGCAGTATCGCCTGAAGTCCCTGCAAAATCCCGGCGATTGTCATCAGCCTGCCGTTCTTTTTGGTAAAGGGCAGTCCATTTTTGCGCAGACCGCCGAACAGCAGAATCAGCAAAACCAGCACGCCGATTGTCAGGAGACTCTTGACGATCAGATCCGGAATCCTACCGTAACCGCTGTTATGCAAAATATCGAAATACGATTGCATTTCTGACCCGTCAGACTGGCGGCGTATCGTATAGACGATTTTGTAGCCGTAGGAATAGATTTGTGAAATCAGAATAATGATCGCAATGATCAGCGAGATACTGCTGGATTTTCGTATGCTTGCGTTTAATTGCTGTTTGCGTGCGTCATGATTGAGTTCCATAGTAATCCTCCGTAAGATTTGATGTCATGATCGGCGGAGCCGTTTCTCTCTCCGTTGAATACAGTATAGCACGGGTTTTAATGTTTATCAACTATATTTTAACGATAAACATTAAATATTATATGTTTGCACAATCCGGCATGACGGATTGACAGGCACCTTTATGCATTTTTTCATTAAAAAATTATCGTTTATCATAAAATATACGGAGGGACAATGCGCATGGATGTCTTTTCACGCTATGCCCCCTTTATTCAGGAATATATTTACCGTTCCGGCTGGGAGAAGCTGCGTGCGGTACAGGTTGCGGCGGCGGACGCCATTTTCAACACCGAAGATAATGTCCTGATTTCCGCCTCGACCGCCTCCGGCAAAACCGAAGCGGCATTTTTTCCGGTACTGACGCTCTTATCGGAGAATCCGCCCTCGTCCGTCGGTGCAATCTACATCGCGCCGCTGAAAGCGCTCATAAACGACCAGTTCAGCCGCATGACCGAGCTTTGCGAACCGGCGGATATCAAGGTCTGGCGCTGGCACGGCGATGTCGGACAGTCGCAGAAGACGAAGCTGCTCAAAAAACCGTGCGGCATTTTGCAGATTACGCCGGAGTCGCTCGAAGCGCTGATGCTCCATAAGCACGCGATGATACCGGCATTGTTCCACGATCTGCGTTTTGTCATCATTGACGAGGTGCATTCTCTGCTGCGCGGCGACCGCGGCGGTCAGACGCTCTGCCTGATCGAGAGACTTTCGGATTTATCCGGCGCAAAACCGCGCAGAATCGGACTTTCTGCAACGATCGGCGATATTGACCAGACGGCGGAATATCTCGGAACCGGCTCCGGCAGAAACACCCTGATTCCGCAGATTGCTGTACAGAAAACGACATGGCGGCTGTCTATGGAGCATTTTTATGCAATGGATACGCAGGCGGCAGAGGGGAAAGAGATCGAAGCGGCAGAGCCTTTGGCGCGTGAAACCGATCCCGCACCGCAGCACGCCGATCCGGCATACGGATATATTTTTTCGCATACGAAAGGGAAAAAATGTCTTGTATTTGTCAATTCGCGCGAGGAATGCGAGGCGGTGACAACATCCCTGCGGCAATACTGCGAATGGAACGACGAGCCGGATAGATTCCTGATTCATCACGGCAATCTATCGGCGTCCTTCCGCGAAACGGCAGAGGCGATCATGAAGGACGAGGAGCAGGTGCTGACGACCGTAACGACGGCAACGCTGGAGCTTGGCATCGACATCGGCAAGCTGGAACGCGCATTTCAGCTGGACGCGCCGTTTATGGTTTCCTCGTTTTTACAGCGAATGGGACGAACCGGGCGTCGCGGTCTGCCGCCGGAAATGTGGTTTGTCATGCGCGAGGAGGAGCCGGAAGCGCGTGCGATGCTGCCCTCGACTGTACCGTGGAAGCTGCTGCAAGGCATCGCGCTCGTGCAGCTTTATGCGGAGGAGCACTGGGTAGAGCCGCCGAAGCTCGATCGTCTGCCGTTCAGCCTGCTCTATCATCAGACGATGAGTACGCTTGCCGCAAACGGCGAAATGACGCCGGCACAGCTTGCAGGCAGAGTGCTGAAGCTGCAGCCGTTTCGACGCATTACGCAGGATGATTATCGGATTCTGCTGCGGCATCTGATCGAAAAGGATCATATTCAGCGTACAGAGCGCGGCGGTCTGATCGCAGGACTTGCCGGCGAGCGAATCATCAATCACTACAAGTTTTACGCCGTTTTTCAGGACAGCGAGGAATTTACCGTGCGCAGCGAATCGCAGGAGATCGGAACGATCGTGCAGCCGCCGCCAGCCGGCGAGAAAATCGCGATTGCCGGTCATGTCTGGGTGGTGGACGAGGTTGATTTTGAGCGCCATATCGTCTATTGCACGATGGTCAAGGGCAAAGTGCCGGCGTATTTCGGAGACTGTCCGGGCGACATCCAGACGAAGATTCTGGAACGGATGCTCCGCGTTTTGCAGGAGGATCAGCAATATCCCTATCTGATGAAGAATGCGGCTGCGCGTCTTTCGCTTGCGCGGCATACGGCAGCGAATTCCGGCTTGCTGGAGGAGCCGCTGATCTGTCTCGGCGGTGAGATGTGGGCGCTGTTCCCATGGCTCGGCAGCTATGCGTTTCTTGCAATGGAGCGATTCCTGAAGGTGAAATGTGCGCAGAAGCTCTTTCTTTCGGGATTATCGCCATCCAGACCGTATTTTCTGACATTTAAGATGAAAGTCAGCAAAGAGGCGTTTTTCCGGATCGTCGCGGAAGCGGCTGCCGAGGAATTTGATCCGATGGATCTGGTGTATCCGGATGAAGTCCCGCTGTTTGAAAAATATGATACGTATGTTCCGGCGGAACTCGTGCGCAAGGGCTTTGCCTACGGAATTCTCGCCGTGGACGAAATGAAAGCGCGGATTCAAAGCTGGTCTGCGCGGCAGGATACAATAGAAATGAAATCATGTAAGGAGAGGTGCATATGAAGAAAATGCGCATTTGCAGCGTCGGAATTGCCGCAGCGATTGCCGGACAGTTTCTATTGCCGCAGATTCCGGCGATCATCGCCTCTGCCGCTGTCATGGAAAATTGCTCGCTGGAGGATTTTTCCGGCGAGGTGCTTGCCGTCACGCAAACGGACGCGTCACGCGATTTTTATGAAGCGATCGTCTATGACGAAGCTGCCGGTACGCTGTCCGCGGACGGCGGCGCGCCGAAAACATTCTGCGGCGATTTGCAGATCCAGAATGGCGAGCTGTTGCTCCGGACAGATCGGGATAAACCTGCGTCGAGCTGGGAATCCTTTGCGGAGAATGCGGAAGAATGGGGCTATGAGACCGTCCGGCGCGATGGCAAACTGACGATTACCAATGAATTTCAGACTGCGCGTTTGATCGTCAAAGCGGAGGGCAGCATTGCGCTGCACGGCGCGGAGTCTGTCGCGGAGGGCTATCACGGTCTGCACATTCTGCAATATGCGGACTCTGCGGCGGCATACAGCGCCTATCAGGCATACTGTGCGGATTCTGCCGTGGAATATGTGCAGCCTTCGCACCGCGTCACGCTCGACGCCAAGGTTCTTGCGCAATCGCAGGCATACGTCGACGCCGTGATTGCCGATACGGAAAGCGGCGTATACAATTCATGGGGCGTGCCGCTGATCGGTACAGAAGAATTTATTGAAACATATCTCGACGCAGAGGTGTTGCCGGATGTCACGGTAGCGGTCATTGATACGGGTATCAACCCGTCGCCGGAGCTTTTTGCAGGGAGAATCCTCGAAGGCGGTATCAATATTTCTGATTCCGGCGACGATACGGTGAACGACGATCTCTATCATGGTACGCACGTAACCGGAACCATCTGCGAAATGACGCCGAAAAACGTGAAAATTCTGCCGATCAAGGTATTTGATGAGGAAGGCAGCGCGTCCGATGAACAGATTTATCTTGGCGTCATGCACGCAATCGAGCAGAAAGCGGATATCGTCAATATGAGCTTTGGCGGTCTGGGCGTCAGTCCGCTTGAAATCGAAGCAATGGAAATTGCCGATGAAAACGGCATGATCTGCTGCGCAGCGTCCGGCAACAGCGGCGACGACGCCGGCTACTACTATCCGGGCAGCATCGAAAGCTGCATTACGGTCGGCGCTGTGACAAAGGATATGGAACGTGCGACGTTTTCAAATTATGGCGATTCCGTCGATCTGGTCGCACCGGGCTTCGGCATCATGAGCTATGTGCTGGGCGACGACCAGAAACGGGAAGAAAAAAATGGAACCAGTATGGCGACGCCGCACGTATCTGCGTGCTGTGCGCTGCTGCGCAGCTATGACAAAACCATGACGCCGCGCCGTGCGGAATCGCTGCTGCGGCTGAATGCGGTTGATCTTGGTCCGGATGGCTTTGACGAGGATTTTGCATGGGGCTTTCTCAATATGGCAGATTTTCGTTGGGACGATGGTATTTGTCCTGCGCCGGAGTTTTCGGCGGAGTCGGGCAATTATGGTCATGCGTTGGAAATTGCGCTGTCCGTGGAGCTGGATGACGCGGAAATCTACTATACAACGGATAGTACCATGCCCTCGCCGGAAAATGGTATCCGGTATGAAAAGCCGATCACGGTCACGGAAACGACGCGGATTCTGGCTGTGGCTGTGCGGGAAGGATGGATCGGCAGCAGCGCGGCAGAAGCGGTGTATTCGATTGACGGCAAGGAAGTTTCAGAGCCATACGTGGTCAAGGACGGCGTTCTGCTGACATATCGCGGCATTCGGGAAAAGGTGATTGTGCCGGATACCTTCGATGGCGCGCCGCTGCTTGCGATTGCACCGAATGCCTTTTCCGGCAACCGTTTTGCGGTAGAGATTCAGATTCCTGAATCCGTCAAAACGATCGGGGATTCTGCCTTTCAGAATTGTCCGGAACTGGAGCGCGTATATGCAGCCGGCGTATCTGTCGTTGGCGCGGAAGCGTTTGCGGACAGTATTGCATTGCAGGATATACGCCTTTCCGATTCGGTCGAATCGCTTGGAACCGGCGCGTTTCGAGGTTGTATCTCGTTGCAGGAGCAGCAGCTTGCCGGATTGACAGAATTGCCGGAGCAGGCGTTTGCAGATTGTACCGCACTGAAAACGGTATATCTGCCGGACGTCACAAAAATCGGCGCGTCTGCGTTTATGGACTGTTCGGCGCTGAAAAAGCCGGAAATCTATTGGCAGAATGTGACGGCGATCGGCAGTCATGCCTTTGAAAATTGTTCCGCATGGGAGGGCGATCTGCGACTCGCTTCCTTGGAAACGCTTGGAACGAGCGTATTTGCAAACGCGTCTGTTTTGCGCAGCGTGATGCTGCCGGAGCGCATGACCGTGCTGCCTTACGGTACGTTTTATCACTGTTCCGGTCTGCGGCAGCTTGATCTCTCCGGTATTACGCGGATTGGGGCAAGCGCACTTGCAACGCAGACGGGCAGAACCGTTCTGCCGACAGGTTTGGATTATTCCAAAATCACGTATGTTGGAACGGGCGCTTTCATGGATTGCCTGATTGGTAACGGATATGATACGATATGTTTTTCGGCATTGGAAGCGCTTGAATACCGTTCCTTTGCCGGTGCGAATGCCGGAACGCTTGCATTTCCAAAGCTCAAAACGGTATGCGATTCGGCGTTTGCGGACGCAAAGATCGACTGCGTGAGTCTGGAGCAGGCAGAGACTGTGGAATCCAGAGCGCTGACAGGCGCGCGGGCGGTCTGCCTGACAGAAACACTGCAGACCGTTGCGGAGAATGCCTTTGCAAGCGATGTCTGGATTGTGGCGGCGAAAGAGAATCCGGCGATTCAAATGACAGAGACCATGCAGTTTTGTGATGAACCGCTTGTGATGCGGCTCAGCGGCGAAGCTTGTACGGTGACGCAGCATGAAGTGGGAACGGTGCAGGTGCTTGCCTGCGGCGATCAGCTTCAATATCAGTGGTATCGTGTGGATGGCACGGCGCAGACTTTGCTGAACGGCGCCGATACGCCAATCCTGCATCCGGATACATCTGCGGTCGGTACGTTTACGTATTGCTGCGTGATCACCGACGCGCAGGGGAAATCGGAGCAGGTGACAGCGTCCGTCAGCGTCAAGGAAGCCGCAGAATTGCCGCAGCTTCAGCCGGAGCAGCTTGCAGAGCCGACGTCGGAGAGCGTCAGCAGATATCAGATTTGCGTACCGGAATCCGGAACCTATCGGCTTTCCGCGTCGGGCAGTACGGCGGTGTCCGGTGTGCTGTGCGACGCTGCCGGACAGACTGTAGGGGTATTGAAAAGCCAGTATCTTGGCGGAGAACTGCTCTCAGTGAAGCTTTCTTCCGATCAGGAATACTATCTGCGGACGGAAGCGCGCTGGGGCGGAACGTATGCACTGTATCTGACGTCCGCACAGCCGGCGGAGATGGATCTTGCCGAATGTCAGCTTCGGGCGACGGTGCAGTATAGCTGCGCATATGGTTCGGGCTATCAGCCGGATGTCGAGGTCTGTCTGCCGGACGGCACAAAGCTCAAGCAGGATGAAGACTATGTTCTGCGCTTTACCAAGCGTAATCAGGAGATCCGCATATCCGCCTACGGCGTTGGGCGCTGTACCGGCTTCTGTGAGACATCTGTTACAGTATACGAGAAAATTCCAGTCGATACGCCGGTACCGGTGGAGATTTCATATGAAAAGGAAGAAGCGGTTTATATTTTTGTGCCGCAGAAAACAGGGAAGTATCTGTTTTATGCGAACTGTGCCGAGGGCTATGCGGCAGAGTTGACGCAGTATAATCGTTCCGGCAGATATGCAAATGGTTCCAAGTATTCAAAAATCAGAACCAAATGCTGGGTTGCCGATACGCCGGAGCATGACGAAACGGTGTACGAATACGTTGAGTATTCAACCATTACCGGCGAATATTTCAATTCTCCCATCCTGCTGAATGCCGGTCAGACTTATTATTTTGTATGCTCCGGATCTGCCGGCGCGGAATATCGGCTTGTGATTTCGGCGGAGAACTATGATCTGAGTCAGGCAGTCGTCACGGGCGGTTTTCTCGCGAGCTACGAGCCGGGCGAAAGCTATCGGCCGAAGATTAAGGTCAGGATCGGCGATACGCTGCTCACAGAGGGCAAGGATTATCAGCGGATTGATAACCAGACGGATGTTCCGGGTTCTGCCGAGCTGAAACTCGTCGGCATGGGCAAGTATTACGGCACGGTGGTTAAAAAATATGAGATGATTTATGCTTCGCCGGCACAGTCGGAAACCATGCTGGAGCTGGATCAGCCTGTTGCAGTGACCTGTACCGAAGACCGGCTTACCAATCTCTGGTTCACGGTGGACTGCTGTGAAACCGAAAATGCAACGGTTCGCTATCGGATTCTGAACGAACGTGTTTCCGGCGGTCCGATGCAGTATACGCTCTATCGTTACGACAAAAATACGGACGCCTGTGCGCGGATGCTGCCGATGACGGGCGAGCAGAATGACTATCAGCTCAGCAACGGTACGTATCTGATTGCGGTATCGCGGCAATATCCGGAGAGCGCGTCCAAGGCGAATTTCTCGGTGCTGATTCCGTACTCGATTACGGACGCGGTGGTTACGGTGACGAATCAGCCGTATACCGGCAGCGAAGTGCCGCTTCCGGTTACCGTTCATGCGCCGGATGGCACAGAACTGCTGCCGAATCGGGATTTCCGGCTGACGTATAAGGACAGCGAAATCATGTTCGGAACGGTAAAGTTTTCGCTTTATGCAACCAATCGGACATTCGGCTATCAGGAGGGCAGCTTTGAGATTTTTGTGGATCTGCCGAAAGATGCGCCGCTGCTTTCCGTTGGGGCGCACAGCGTCAGCGTGACCAAGGAGGAGCGTCTTGCGGTGTACCGCGTCATGCCGGAGACGGATACAGAATATGTACTTTGCAGCTCGGACGTTTCGGATATTGTGCTGCGTGTGTTCTCGCCCGAGGCGGAAATGCTTGCGCAGGATTATGGATCAGGTGCAAAGTCGGTGACGTTTGAGGTTCCGGCAGGCGAAACGCGGTATGTCATGGTGAAGTTCAACGGAACTGCGCGTGAAGGTACGATCCATTTCCGCTTGGAGACCTCGCTGCGTCTGCTTTCCGAATGCGAGATAATCGCGGAGCCGCAATTCTGGACAGGTTCGGAAATTACGCCGCAGGTGACGTTCCGTGACGGCGACTATACGCTGATCGAGGGTCAGGATTATCGACTGCGCTATACGGCGGATGACGTCAATATCGGAACATTGACCGCGAATTATATCGGCATGGGAACCTATTTCGGAAGCTGCGACGTTGAAATCAGTATCGTTCCGGAGAAGCTGTTCGAGGCGGAATTTTTCGATCCGCTGCCGCTGATGCTGGACGAAGCCTATGCGTTTGACAAGACCAAGCAGCAGTATATGGTGTTCAGCTATACCTCCGGTATTGCAGCCAATCTGGACGCGAAATTCTATGACGCAATGTGCAAGCTCTCCGTGCAGTGCTATGACAAGGATGGTCAATTCCTGCAAAGCGTCTTTTTCAAATCAACGGGCGGAACACAACTGGCAATGCAAGCCGGCGATACCGTTTATTTTGTGATTTCGGCAACCGATATCTCCAGCCGGAATCAGACGTTCAACTTATTGCTGCATGACGACGGCAGTACCCATATGAAAACAGTGCGCGATGAAGAAGGCGGCTTCGGCTACCGGATTTCAAACGCCGGAGACTACGCAGAAGCCTATGAAATCCTGAAAACAGAGCGTGAATCGCTGAAGCTGCTGCCGGAAATCGAGGGCGTACCGGTCAGATTTGTACCGGAATCACTGTTTATCAATCTGCCATCGGATATGGTTGTGATCGGATACGCGGGCTGTCCGGCTGCGGACTATGCGGACCGGAATGGATTTATCTATCAGCAGGCGTCGTCGTCATCGCAAACGCCGGTTACGGGCGATCTGAACAATGACGGCAGATGCTCTGCGGCGGATGTCGCGTTGCTTTCTGCGATGCTTGCAGAGCATACCGGACTGGATCCGGCATTGTTCCCGTTTGATGCCGCCGATCTCAACGCAGACGCGATTCTGGATATGCAGGATCTGCTTGCGCTGTCGAAGTTGACCGCAAAACAATCCACGCAGCCGTAACCATTTCAGCAATCGGAAACGGAGTCTGTATGAAACGTGCAGACTCCGTATCCCAAAAATTGGCGTGAAATTTCAAAAAGTACTTGACAAATCTAAAACGATGTGCTATAATAATAAAGCTTGAATCAAACAGTGAATCCCGTATTCCATAGACAGTTGGCAGTACAGCAATGTACGGAAGTCCAGCCGAGGAGTGCCGGTCGTTCCCGTATCCACGTGAACTCCGCCTCTCCGATGTTTCGGGAGAGGCTTTTTTATATGCCTCCGTTCGCTCGTTTGTTCAGCCGATTACAAAACCGGAGGTGAAAAATATGCCAAGTGAAAAGGTTTTGCAGGCAAAGCAGGAAAAGGTCAATGCTCTGACCGAGCAGCTCAAGAATGCTGCTGCGTGCGTGCTCGTTGACTACAAGGGTATCACCGTTGAGGAAGATACCAAGCTCCGTAAAGAGCTTCGTGAGGCAGGCGTCAGCTACGCTGTTCAGAAGAACACCATGATCCGCATTGCTATGCACAACATCGGCTACGATCAGTTTGACAGCGTACTCGAAGGTACGACCGCAATCGCAATCTGCGAAAATGATCAGACTGTTGCAGCCCGTATTCTCGGCGAATTCGCTGAGAAGTCTAACGGAAAGTTCAGCCTGAAGGCTGGTTTCGTTGACGGTGAGTTCTATGACGCTGCCGGCGTTAAGGCACTCTCCAAGATTCCGTCCAAGGACATTCTGCTTGCACAGCTCGTCGGTTCCCTTCAGGGTCCGATGCAGAAGCTCGCTGCAACATTGCAGGCTCTTGTGGACAAGAAGAACGAGGAGGCAGCCTGATTCTAAGGCCGCCTGAAATCCAAATTATTTTAATTTTTGAAAAGGAGAATTATCATGGCTTCCGAAAAGACAATGAAGTTTATCGAAGATATCAAGGCACTCTCCGTTCTCGAGCTGGCTGAGCTGGTCGAGGCAATTCAGGAAGAGTTTGGCGTTACCGCTGTTGTTGCAGCAGCAGGTCCGGCAGCAGGCGCAGGCGCAGCTGCTGAGGCAGAAAAGACTGAGTTTGACGTTGTTCTGAAGTCCTTTGGCGACAGCAAGATGAACGTCATCAAGGCTGTTAAGGATGTTCTCGGTCTCGGACTGAAAGAGGCAAAGGCTGCTGTTGAGGGTCTGGGCACTCTGAAAGAAGCAGTTGCAAAGGCAGAGGCTGAAGAGCTGAAGAAGAAGCTCGAAGAGGCTGGCGCTACCATCGAGCTGAAGTAATTTTTACTTCACTGACAAAGAGGCTGTGTATCCCATGCGGATACGCAGCCCTTTTTGGCAAGAAATGCAGTTGGCAGACCTTTCTCAGCCCCTTAATGGGCGGTGTCAGTAAACCATCCGTTCAACGGGTGGTTTCAGTCTGTCGAGAAACATACGGGTGCGCACACCGAAGGTGAAATGAAAGTTTTGGTCGAGCTTTTTCAAAAGCTCGCGGGTTCTTAGGGCGGCGCCCTAAGTCGCACTCCGCAGAGTGCGAAACTCCACATTTTGCGTTCTATTTCGGGAAGATAGGGGTTTGGGGGAAGTGCCCCATTTTTAATGGGCCACTTCCCCCATGATTGATCTCTTTACCTCTCTTGTGTGATTCTAAATCAGAACAGAGGACTTTATATACAAGCTGAAACCACCCGTTCAACGGGTGGTTTTGATTTAATGTAGCGTTGTCGCTGTGATGGGCGCGCAGCGTCAGCAGAATGCCGCGGCACTGTAAGATTTTGTTATATGTGATCTCCTCAGTCCGAACCTAAAAATCGCTAGAGACTGTCTGCATCGGACCTTTTCCGGCGGAGCAGTAGAACCGTTGATAGCTGGAAGGGGTACAGTGCTTGATCTCCTTGAAGATGCGGTTGAAGGTTGAGAGACTGGAGAAGCCTGCCCGCATGGCGACCTCTGTGATCGGGATAGTCGGGTCGAGCAGGAGCGTTTCGGCAGCGCGCGTCCGCCGGAGATTGATGTATTGCAAATAGGACATTGAATTAAACTGCTTGAAGATACGAGAAAAATGGAATTTGCTGTATCCGGCGATTTCCGCGAGTGTATCAAGCGAGATATCGTACATATAATTCTGGTCGATATATTTGAGAACCTGCTTGAATTTCTCGTTATACTGCACCATTTTGTCCTTGGCGCAGGCGAGGGTTTCACGCGCCTGATTAAGCTGAAATTCACGGATTGCAACGAGCATATTGATGAGATTCAGATAGATTTTCACATCGGTGATTTCGGAATCCTCGTAGTAATCGGCGTAAATATCGAGCATTGCTTTTTTTGCGCGCAAATAGAGATCGCGGTCGATATCCGGCGTAATATGGAGTGGGACGTTAAAAACAGCCATGACGGGCGCAAGCGCCAGATTGTTCTGCAATACATCCTGATTGCACTGAAAAATGATGCGTCTACCGGGCTGCGCTGGGAGCGTATGCAGCTCGCCGGCAGGAATGATGAGGATTTCACGCTCACTCAGCCGGAATTCCTTGCCGCCGGTTTCGACAAAAAAGCCGTTTTCGATCGGCATGATGATTTCGATGGCATGATGCCAATGCGTTGGATAAAATTCCGTTTCCACATTGTCATACAGCATCACGAATCGTTTGTCAGCGTATTCAACGGTTTCATAGTTATCGTTCAGATGCTTAATCATATCCGTTCCCTCCTTTTCACAGTCTTACGGTAGCATTCGTTCGTTTCGGATAGCAATATTTGATTATATACAATTATTATATCGCAAAATCTGAAAAAAGTAAAGCGTTTTTACCGTTTTTTTATCAAATTTTCAAAAAGACATGGCTACGCTGTAATACACAATGATAAAAAATTGCAAAATCGCAGTATATACGTGATTTTTCAGCATGATTTCCGTTTGGAGCGATTGGCGCGCGTATTTGTAACTTGTTTGTCATTTTTCACATAAATACGAAAAAAACCGGAGCATGGCGGCTCCGGTTTTAAAATCAATAAAATGTTGCGACAGGCTGCTCAGGGGGTTCGGCGTCTGTCAGCTTCGTGATATGCAGCATCGGGACGAATACGCCCTCCATCTGGTTGAAGCGTACCTCGATGGCGCCGGTGATGGTTACCCAATGATCCTTATGCGGCTCGAATTTGCGTCCATACTGCGCGGCAATCCAGCTATACTGAATATCGTCGATACAGCAGGTCATGATATGCCGTCCGATTGCGAAGATATTCGGCGGAAATGTTTCGTTTTTCACGGCAAGACCTTTGAATCTGACGGTTTTCTTCTCATATTTTTTCGCGTCCTCCATGAGATCGCGGTAAAAGAGCGCGAAATCACGATCCTCGATGACGATTGTTTTTGCATTGACGTCAAACGGCAGCGGATCCTCAATATCGTCAAAGACAGCTTCTCCGTCAGGATATTCGTAATAAATATCCGCGCGCCGCGTGACGCCGCGTACAATCTGATGATAGCCTTGCGGATCGAGGTCTTTCGTGAAGCGGTTGAAGTAAACCAGCTCGCACATATTCAGCTTATCCACAACAAGACTCCGCATATTCGCATTATACTGCATGAATGTGGTGGCGTCGGCAATGAAAATCGCCTGATAAATCGCCCAATCATCGGGCATATTGTCAAAGAGCGTCTGGATCTGCCACATTCCGTTATATTCGAGCATCACGCGTTCGGCGCGGCATTCCTTTGCCATACGTTCGAGATGCTCCGGCGTCATTTCGCTGACGTCCTCGATGACCTGCATTGTAATATTCAGTTCCTCGAATCTGGATTGGTCATATTCCTCCATGCCCTCCTCGCAGACGAGCAGCAGCGTGCGTTCATTGTTGGTAAAGCGTGCGTCTTCCAGCGCGTCCTGAATGAACATTGTCTTGCCGGATTCCAGAAATCCGAGAAACAAATATACCGGAATAAATTCTTCCTGATTATTCGGCATTTTGACCTCCTTATTCCGCACAGAACAGCTTTGCGAT
Organism: Oscillospiraceae bacterium; assembly: GCA_016296505.1. Lineage (GTDB taxonomy): Bacteria > Bacillota > Clostridia > Oscillospirales > Ruminococcaceae > Firm-04. The sequence goes on along the minus strand of JAEDJD010000006.1, from coordinate 30,755 downwards.
ATTCTGCTCATTGAGCTTGGAACCGATTACGCAAAGTCTGCCGGTTGTCTCGGCGCTGCCGGTACGGACATCCGGTGTGCCGGGGACGTAATCAAAGTGGATCCACTGACCGTTTTCTCCCTCGACAATGCCCTTTGCACGCAGAACCATACCGAATGTTTCTTCATCGGCGAGTGCTTCCAGCGCAGCGGTGATTGCGTCTATCGTATAGGTTTTCGGTGTTTCGATTCCCCAGCTTGTAAAGACCTCGTCTGCGTGGTGGTGATGATGGTGGTGCTCGTGACAGCCGCAGTCGCAGTCATCGTCGTGGTCGTGGTGGTGATGTTCGTGTTCATGGTCATGATCGTGGCAGCCGCAGGTGCAGTCATCGTCGTGGTCGTGGTGGTGATGTTCGTGTTCATGGTCATGATCGTGGCAGCCGCAGGTGCAGTCATCGTCGTGGTCGTGGTGGTGGTGATGCTCGTGCTCATGGTCATGATCGTGGCAGCCGCAGGTGCAGTCATCGTCGTGATGATGGTGACGATGCGCCGATGTCTCGTCCAGAAGCGCTTTCAGTTCATCGTCCAGCGTATTCTTCTGCGTCATGGCAGAAAGGAGCTGCGCACCGGAAAGCATATCCCAGTCGGTCGTGACGATCGGGGCGGACGGATTGAATTCCCGCAGACGCGCAACGACATCCTGAAGCTGTGATTCGGACATTCCGGCGGAATGGCTGAGAATCAGGCAGCTTGCGTAGGTGATCTGATTATTGAAGAATTCACCGAAATTCTTTTGATACATTTTGCATTTTTTCGCGTCAACAACGGTTGTGAAGCCGTCCAGCTCCACATCCTCCATATGAAGATTCTGCACGGCGCTGATGACGTCGCTGAGCTTGCCGACGCCGGATGGCTCAATCAGGATACGATCCGGCTGATACGATTCCAATACCTGCCGAAGCGCGTTGCCGAAATCGCCGACCAGTGAGCAGCAGATGCAGCCGGAGTTCATTTCGTTGATCTGGATGCCGGCTTCCTTGAGAAAACCGCCGTCAATGCCGATCTGACCGAATTCATTTTCGATCAGTACGAGCTTTTCGCCTTTGAAGCCGTCCTGAATGAGCTTCTTGATGAGCGTTGTCTTACCGGCTCCGAGGAAACCGGAGAAAATGGTAATTTTTGTCATGAATATGCACTTCTTTCTAAGAATTAGACCGTGCGATACGATCTCAACAATATATTATACCATACTATTATAAAAAAAGTCAAGGCAGAGAAATACACATTCAAAGATGGCGTACATTTTGTATGCTCAGATATTGAAAACTTGAGTCGCGGCGTTTTCGCGGAATCGGACATCATGCTCTGCAAAGAGGATGGTTGGGTGATAATCCTGCAGCAGCGTTTCAATTTGCATCCGCGTGAAGATATCAATAAAGTTCAGCGGCTCATCCCAGATATAGAGATGTGCCGGCGTCAGCAGACTCGCAGCAAGCAGAACCTTTTTCTTCTGCCCCGCCGAATATGCAGAAATATCCTTCGTAAGCTGCGAACGGCTGAAATCGAGCTGCCGGAGTATGGTGCAGAACAGGCTGCGATCGAGCCGACGTGTTTCGCAGAACGCCTCGATACTGCCGCGCAGCGCAGACGTATCCTGCGGTACATAGGAGATCACAAGACCGGAGGCAGTTTCACAGGTGCCGGAGATTTGCAGCGATGGATGTGCCGGCAATACGCCAGCCGTTTGCAGAATCGCACGCATGAGCGTAGATTTTCCACATCCGTTTGCACCGTGCAGCGCAATGCAGTCGCCTTGTCGGATGCTGTATGTCAGCGCTTTGCAGACCGGTTCAGAAGCGCCGGCATATTGCAGCGTACAGTCTCGCAGATATACAAGCGTATCCTTGTGATGCGCAAGCGGCGACATCCGGAGCAGGACGGTCTGTTCGATATCCTGAAGCAGATTCTCTTTTGCAGCGATCTCGCGTGCAATACGGCGCTCGGTCTGCTTCACGCGGCTCTGCATTTTCTTTGTTTTCGCGCCGATGAACGCGCGTGTGCTGATACAGCGGTCATGCTCTTTGACCGGATCGAAGCCGATTTTGCTGCGTTCACTTTTTTCCGCCCATTCCGCAGTCTGCCTTGCCGCCTGACGAAGCTTGCGAATCTGCTTGCGATGCTTTTCATTTTCCGCCTCGGCAAATTGATCGAGCCGCTGCTGATTTTCCTGCCAGCACGAGAAATTTCCGTTCTGTACCCGGATTGTTTTGCGGTTCAGCACGAGGATATGGTCGGTGCAGGCGTCGAGCAGATCGCGGTCGTGCGAAACAAGGATAAAGCCCTGCTTGCCGGAAAGATATTGCCTGACGCATTCCCGTGCAGGCGCGTCCAGATGATTGGTCGGCTCGTCAACGAGCAGGAAATCATGGTCGCCGGAGAACAGAATCGCAAGCAAAACCTTTGTCCGCTGTCCATGACTGAGCGTATCAAACGGGCATTCCAGCAGATCTGCATTTTCCTGCAAGGCTGCCAGCTCGCAGATGACGCGCCAGAGTTCGCAGTCCGGACGGAGTTCCTCTGCAAGCTCCGCTGTTGTCAAGCGCGTCTGGGATTCCGTCAGCGAATAGGGGAAATATGCGGTCGGTACGGATATGCTGATTGTGCCCTGATAGGGCAATTCGCCATGCAGCAGCCGGAGAATGGTTGTTTTGCCCTTGCCGTTTCTGCCGATGAGACCAAGCTTCCAATCCGTATCGACGGAAAAGGATACGTCCTCAAAAACCGGTTCGGCGCTGCCGTCATATGAAAAATTCAGGTGTTCTGCTCTGATTTGAGACATATGCATTCCTCCTTCAAACAATAAAAAACGGAACCGTTTGCAGCCAAACAGTTCCGTTATGTTCGATAACCCAAAGGATACAGCGAGTCCTACGCAGTATACACCCGTAATGCAATATGCGAAAATGCAAAAAGAGGTTATGAGAACATAATCCACTTTTGGCAGCACAAACGGACGGTATCCAGCGTTTGCCGGTACCGTTCACGATATTCATGCAATCAAAAGCGAATTATTTTCTCATCCTCTCACCTCTTTTGGAATAGTAACATCCTGATTATATCATGTTTTATTTCGATTGTCAAGCCCTGAAATGCGCGCAGAGTGACAGAATTGTAATTTTAAAGTCACAGAAAAGTGAGATTTCTATGTTATAATGGATACAGAAACAAAAAGGGAGGTATTCTCATGGAATTTTTAACGATTGAACATCTCAGCAAAATATACGGAAAAGGTGAAACACAGGTCAATGCGCTCGACGACGTCAGCTTTACCGTTCCGAAAGGACAAATGGCAGCGGTAGTCGGACCGTCAGGCTCCGGAAAATCTACGCTTCTGCATATCCTCGGCGGCGTGGATAAGCCAACTTCCGGCAAGGTCTATCTCGACGGGCAGGACCTCTATCAGCAAAACAGTAAAAATCTTGCGATTTTCCGGCGGCGGCAGGTCGGACTGATTTACCAGTTTTATAATCTGATTCCGGTACTTTCGGCAGAGGAAAATATCACGCTGCCGCAAATTATGGACGGCAGAAAGCCCGATAAAAAGCGTCTGAACGATCTGCTGGAGCTTTTGCAGCTCAAAGACCGCAGAGCGCATCTGCCCTCGCAGCTTTCGGGCGGTCAGCAGCAGCGCGTTTCCATCGGCAGAGCGATGTTCACCGAGCCGTCTGTGATTCTTGCGGACGAGCCGACCGGAAACCTCGACAGCAAAAATTCTGCCGAGATCATCACATTGCTCCGGAAGTCCAACCGCGACTACAATCAGACCATGATTATCATAACGCATGATGAAAATATTGCGCTGCAATGCGACCGCGTGATTACGCTTGCGGACGGCAAAATCACGCGCGATGTTCTGACCGGACAGTAAGGCGGTGATACCATGAAATTTGAAACTCTGCTGGCGCGGCGCTATATCTTATCGCAGAAACGGCATACGCTGCTGACCATATGCAGTATTGTGATCGCCGTTGCGCTGATGGTCATACTGTTCTCAGCTTTTACGACAATCATGGGCATTTCGCGCGCCGCGCTCTACGATCAGAACCCGTATCATGTCATGTTTTTCGATGTCACAAGGGAACAGGCTGCCCAGATACGGCATATGAATCAGGTCGGGAGCGCGGAGATTAAGGCGAATCCCGACGGCGGCAATTCGGTGCAGGTGCAGGTGATATTCGATACCTATATCGACAATGAGGTTGAGTTCGTGCAAGCAATGATAGATAATCTGCATCTAAAGGCGTCGTTTACCGATTACGGCGGGATGAATGGATTCGATATCAATCGTTCGCTCATGGCAACGGATCAGGTCAACCTCACGGGCAGATACAACACCGCCTGCTTATTTTCGCTCTTTTTTATCTTTGTGATTTTCTTTGCGCTCGCGCTGCGTCTGGTCATTGATACGGCGTTCGAGGTCTCGTCGAAGGAGCGCGAACGGCAGTTCGGCGTTTTGCAGTCGATCGGTGCCACGCCAAAGCAGATTGTCCGGATCCTGACGGTTGAGGGTATGCTTCTTTCGGGAATCGGCGTGCCGCTCGGCACTGGGATTGGTTTGCTGCTGACCCTGATTTTATACAAAACAATCCTCTCGACGGGCGTTGCAGAGGCGATGCTGGAGCCGGAAAAGATCAGTCAGATTGTGCAGCTGCATATCAAACCGTGGATGACGCTCATTGCAGCGCTTGTCGGCGTGGCATGGGTATTCTTCTCCGCTTACGGCACTGGTATGCGTATCATCAAAAAGTCTCCGGTGCAGGCGATCACAGCGCGCGCAAATACGGTCAAAAAGGTCAAAAAGCATACGATGCTTTCGCTGTTATTCGGCTGGACGGGCAAGGTTGCTTCGAGAAATGCACGCCGCAATTATAAGCGGTTTATCGTCACGGTGCTTTCGCTGACGATCTCGCTGACGCTTTTTGCATCGACTTCCACAATTCTGAGGCAGATGGAGGAGTCCATACAGGATATCTTCGTGCCATATGATGAATTCGGTCCATATATGTATGATTTCGAGCTGAATGTCACTTTGGAACCGGAGAAACCAGTGCAGCATCCGGCATCATTTGGGGAATGTATCAAGATGCTGGAGGATACCGGATATTTTAAGAACATTGACCATAGGGTTTGCAAAAGGGGAACAATCCATGACGACGGCAACGAATCCGACAATCAGCTTCCTGTTCACGTTTACTATGTCGGCCGCTTTACCTATGATCGTATATTCGATCATAATCCGGAGATCAGCTACGATGAGCTGACAAAATCCGGAAGCGGAATTCTGTTGAATGCGAAGAGTCATGGATTATCCTCGGATATGAAGGAGCTGAAGCTTGATATTGAGCGTATGGAGGAGATCACCGAGGAAGAATACCGGAAGCGCTATGAAGCCGGCAAGGAGCAACTCCTCAAGGAAGATCCGAATTTCAAGTTTCCGGAGAACAGACCCAGTATGGATGTCGAAGTCAAATCTAACGCATACAGTATCAGGGCAGACCTGGACGACTACAATAATCTGGAAGGTTCCGTATTCTATGAGAAATTGGATGATTCCATCGTGTACCAGATTGCCGGTACATATGTACAGAAGGAACGTAATTCCCTAACGGAAGAATCCTTTACGCCGTCAGGGATGTTGATGCTGATTCTGACGGAAGACACATGGCTTTCCGGCGATTGGAAAAAATTTGGTACCGTTGATAATTCTAGCTGGAATATTATCAACTGTGAGCTGGTCTCAGATGAAGTCTATTCGGAGGCAAAGCGATATCTGATGGAGCATAAGGATATTTTTGGCTTCGGTATATCAGAGGACGAGGGCTTCGGCAGCATGGATCTCTACGGAGAGATGAAAAAAATCCGCACGGCGCTTGCAGCGGAGCGTATCGGAATGATGTTCCTGCTTGCACTCATCGCGCTGATCGCGATTGTCAACATGGTCAATATTGTCTCGACGGGTATCATCAACCGCAAAAGCGAGCTTGCTTCGATGCAGTGCGTCGGCATGACGCGCGGGCAACTGTACCGTCTGACGGCGATCGAGTGTCTGCAATTCACGCTCTGGGCGGCAATCGCATCAACTTTGCTTACCATTGTGCTCGGCTTCGGAACATTCAAGATGATGGATCTGATGGGCGTACTTGGAGAAGAAAAAGTCTTGTTCAAGATGATTATAAGCGCCGTTGCAAAGTTGTGGATCGGAAGCGTATTGGCGTTTTTCTGTGCGCTTGCAGCCTCGCTGACGCCGCTGCACATCATGCAGAAAGAGGAACTTGTCGAACAGATCCGCGCTGTGGAATAAGAACCACTATGCAGCATAAAAGCCGCGTGAATTCTGCGCAAAGCAGATTGACGCGGCTCTTTGTTATGTCAAATCAGAGAGCGCCGCATGAAGCAGCACATCATGTTCATTCGGCAGCTCGCCTTCTATTACGGCTTCAAGCAGTCGATTCAACGCGTCGCCGATTGTCTTTCCCTGCGGCATACCGGCTGCCAGCAGATCGCCGCCGGTAACGGCAAGTTGTTTCAGGCTCATGCAGGCGTCAGCGGCGCGCAGAGCTTCGAGCATTTGCAGCAGACGATCAGCTTCTTTCACGCGTTCGGCACGGTGACAGGCAGCCTGTGCGCTGACATCTGCCCGATGCAGAAGCAAAAGCTGCGTTGCCGCTTCATCGCCGATCTGCCGCACGACGCGTTTGAGTTGTTTTTCCGTTCCGTTCATGACGAGGTCATGCTTTTCGACCAGCAGCAGAACGCGGTCAAGACGTTTGCGGTCGCATTTCATCGCTTTGAGCGCACGCCTTGCGATCTCCTTGGATACGGCGGCGTGGCCATAGAAATGACCGCCGCGATCGTCCTGCGTAAAGGTATGCGGCTTTCCGGTATCATGCAGCAACGCCGCCCAGCGCAGAATCGGCTCAGGCGGACAAGCCGCAACAGCTTTCAGCGTATGCGTATAAACATCGTAATCATGGTGCGGATTGTGCTGCTCAAAGCCCTGCATCGGCGCAAGCTCCGGCAGTACGGTAAACAGGACGTCGGCAAATTCCGTCAGGACGCGCTCCGCACCAACGCCGCAGAGCAGCTTCGTCAGCTCGGTATCAATGCGCTCCGCGGAGATATGGCGCAGCAGCATTTTTTGCGTATGGACGGCTTTGGCAGTATCCTCTGCGATTGCAAAATCCAGTATCGACGCAAACCGCATTGCACGCAGAATCCGCAGACCATCTTCCTCAAAGCGGTCATGCGGACTGCCAACGCAGCGAATCGTTTCCGCCTGCAAATCCGCAGCGCCGTGATAGGGGTCGATGAGACCGCGCTCCGGATGATACGCCATTGCATTGACCGTAAAATCGCGGCGCGCGAGGTCGTCGGTCAGCGAATCGGTAAACGTGACGGTATCGGGTCTGCGGTGATCGGCATAGACGCCGTCGATGCGGTAGGTTGTAATTTCGATTGGCATATGGTCAATGACGACAGTGACCGTGCCGTGCTGCAAGCCCGTTTCGATGACATGAAAATCATGGAAACAGGCGGAAATTTCATCGGGTTTGGCATTGGTTGTGCAGTCCCAGTCATGCGGCTCTGCACCGCGCAGCGCGTCGCGCACGCAGCCCCCGACGATATAAGCGTCAAAGCCTGCGCCGCAGAGCGTATCGAGCGCGGTCTGAACCGGTGCAGGCGGTGTAATCATCAGATGCTTCATAGGATTTCCTTTTGTGAATCATGATACTGTAAATCAATGGAATGTCCGTCTGTGGGACAAACCGTATTCGGAAAGATTTCCTGCGCCAGCGGCAAGAAATCTGCGGGATTCGGCAGCGAGGGAGAATAATGCGTCAACCAGAGCTGCCGCGCACCGGCGTCTCTTGCGATTTCTGCCGCCTCGGTAAACATCATATGCTTGGTTTCGAGAGCCTTATCGAGTTTATCCGGCTCGCCGTACATTCCCTCAAGAATCAGCAAATCTGCGTCATCGGCATATTTCAGGATATTCGGGACAGGGCGCGTATCGGTACAGTAGGCGGCAGTCAGACCGCGGCGCGGCGCGCCCAGAACCTGTGCCTGCGTATAGGTGACGCCGTTCATTTCAACGGTTTCCTGCTTCTGAAGCAGTCCCCATGCCTGCATCGGAATGCCTGCCGCCTTGGCACGTTCCGGATCAAACTTTCCGACGCGCGGCAGATGCAGGCGAAATCCGTAGCAGGGGAGCGTATGCGAAACAGCGAATGCAGTAATTTCCAATCCGGCGAAATGAAGCGTCTGTACAGGCTCGGTCAATTCCGTATATTGCAGCGGAAAGGGCAATTCCGGTGCGATCACGCGCAGTCCCTCGACAGTCCGGAGCAATCCGCGCGGTCCGCAGAGCGTCAGCGGCTCGGTACGTCCCTCCAAACCCATCGAGAGCAGCAGTCCGGGCAATCCGCTGATATGGTCGGCGTGATAGTGCGTGAACAGCAGCAGATCGAGTTTTTGTACGGAGCGTCCTGCGCATTTGAGTGCGATCTGTGTGCCCTCGCCGCAGTCGATCAGAACGCCGTGTCCCGCATTGCGGATGAGACAGCTTGTGAGCCAGCGGTTTTTCATCGGCATGGTACCGCCCGTGCCAAGCAATGCAATATCTAACACTTTTGATTCTCCTATCGGATCACTGATCATGTTGTTCTGTGCCAGTCATATCGTCGGGACAGGCAACATAGAGGTCTATGTCGATTTCGGTGCCGGTCTCCATGCAGAAGCGCATGACTGCCGGCGATGGCGCAAGCATGGGCGTCGGCTCGTCATATCGCACAAGCGGCACGACGATCAGCCAGAGTTTTGCGTCGTAGGTCAGCTTGATTTTGCGGAGCAGATCGGCTTTTGTCAGAAGATCGTCGATGGTCTGCATCATCTGGTTTGCGGTATCGAGCCGATGGCTTTTGACTGTTCCATACCGCCAGCTTGCAAAATCATACGGGACGCCGTTTCTGCGGACGTCGCCGATACGCTGTACGCTTTCGGGCACAAGGCGCAGATATTTTGTGATGTCATCCGGATCGAAATTGCCCGTGATCCGGAAATAGGTCATGCACTGCGTCCGTTCTGCGTGATAATATACGCGCTGTAATTCCATACCCTCGGGTAATTCAGCCATCTGCTTATCCTCCGATCAGTGCGCGGATTTCCTGCTCGACTGCATGGATTTCCGCTTCAAATTCTCTTGCTGAAATACGCATTGCACCGTTTCCAAGAATGATGAGCTGTTCGAGCGCATCCGAGGTTGCAACGCGCACGCGGTTCTCTTTCAAAAGCTGCTTGGAGACGCGTTCAATATAAGAATCAGCGGTTTCCGCTTCTTTCGTATAGACCACGCTGACGCCGTTATGCCGTTCGATTTCGGTGCCATGCCCCTTGATTTTGTACGCGTCGAATACGAGAATCACCTCGCATTTTTGGTATCCCTGATAATTCTGGAGCAGATGCAGCAGACGGTCGCGGGCAAATTCCAGACGTTCCTTTGCAAGCGCTTTCAGCGAATCCCATGCAAAAATGATGTTATAGCCGTCTACGAGCAGATACTCTTTCTCTGGCGGCGCAGGGATTTTGACGCTGCCCTCTATCAGCTCCGCAGTTTTGTTGCGGCGCATGGTTTTAGGCTTATCGCGATTGATTTTTCCGTAGGTACGCTCATAGATTGCCATGAGTTCATCATCGCCGGCGCTGGGATATGCGCTGGTTTTCGGTAAATATTCCGCAGGCGATTCTTCTTCTGCAAAATCATAGCGATGCGGCAGTACAGCCGGAAGATGCATGGCGAACGGCACCTCCTGCCAGTTGACCAGATAGCCGGCGCCATGCTCGCAAAATACGGAATCAGCGCTGTTTTCGAGGTCGCTGTCCGCGTCGTAGCCGATTTGTTCGACGACTGCTTCGGGATTATGGCAGCGACGATAGCCGGAAACGGTCAGGGAGAGCGCGCCTCTGCCTTTCGTATAACTGAGCACCTCTGCCGCGTAATCATGGAACGTCGAAACAGGCGTACTGCCTGTCAGGACGGCGGTTTCGCCGAGAATTTCGGGCGGCTCAAACTGTCCGGCGCGCTGTTGAATATCGGTCATTGCACGACCGACGCATTCCGATGGAATTTCGAGCGTAAAATCGTAATACGGTTCGAGGAGGATACTGTCTGCGGAACGGAGTCCCTGCCGCACGGCGCGATAGGTTGCCTGCCGGAAATCGCCGCCCTCGGTATGTTTCAGATGCGCCTTTCCGCTGACCAGTGTGATTTTCATATCCGTAATCGGGCTGCCGGTCAGAGCGCCGATATGTGTTTTTTCCTGCAAATGCGTTAATATCAATCGCTGCCAGTTGCGGTCCAGAATATCCTCGGAGCAGCGTGTACCGTATTGCAGACCGCTTCCCTGCGGCAGCGGCTCCATCAGCAGATGCACCTCGGCATAATGGCGCAGCGGCTCATAATGTCCAACGCCTTCGACGGGTTCTGCGATGGTTTCCCGATAGGTCACAGCGCCGCTGTCAAACCGGACATCGTATCCGAAACGGGAGGCGATCATTTTGGTCAGCACCTCCAGCTGGACGACGCCCATAAGATGTACATAGATTGCACGGCTGCGCGCGTCCCATTCGACATGAAGCTGCGGATCTTCGGCTTCGAGCGTTTGAAAATGGTTCATCGCTTCCTGCGGCAAAATCCGTTCCGGCAGCAGAACCCGATAGCGCATCACGGGCGTCAGCAGCGCCTCATGCGTATCCGTACAGCAGCCAAGGCCGCATCCGGCATAAGCCGACGTCAGCCCTGTCACTGCGCAGACGGCGCCGGCTTCCGCTTCTTCGGCGGAGATATATTTTGCACCGGAATAAAACCGGATGCTGGTAATTTTTTCGGAATATTCGGTATGATCTGCGCCGATATACCGAATCTCATCGCGATTGTGCAGCGTACCGCCGCGCAGCTTGAGATAGGTCAGGCGATTGCCTTTGGCGTCGGCGGAGATTTTGAATACCTGCGCGCCGAATTCAGCAGTACGGGGCGGTTCCTGCGCATAGGTTGTCAGGATGTCCAGCAGCGACTCGACGCCTTTCAGATCGCGCGCCGCGCCGAAGCATACCGGAAAAATCTGACGCGCTGCGACTGCATTTTGCAGCATAACCTGCGGCAGCGTATCCGTATCGAAATAGACGTTCATCAATTCCTCGGTAGCGGCGGCAGAATGCTCGCAGACAGCGGTATAATCGGTATCAAACTGTACGCAGTTCTGAGAAAGTCTGCCCTGCAATTCCTGAAGCAGCGCTGTTTCGGTACGGTTGGAAAGATCCATTTTATTGACGAACAGGATGACCGGAACGCCATACTGTTCGAGCAATTTCCAGAGTGTTCGCGTATGGCTCTGCACGCCGTCCGTACCGCTGATGACAAGGATTGCGTAGTCGAGCACCTGCATGGTACGCTCAGTTTCAGCGGAAAAGTCAACGTGTCCGGGGGTATCGAGCAGCGTGACAACGGTATCGCCGAGCGTCAGCGCAGCCTGATGCGCAAAGACCGTAATGCCGCGGCTGCGTTCGATGTCATTGGTATCGAGCCACGAATCGCCGTGATCGACTCTGCCGCGCTTACGGATTTCTCCTGTTTGAAAGAGCATCGCTTCGGCAAGCGTCGTTTTTCCGGCGTCAACGTGCGCCATAATGCCGACAGTCAGTTGTTTCATCCTGTTCACCTCTTGGCAGTAAGGGGAATATCCCGATTATTTCAGCAGACCTTCCTCGGTTGCGCGCCGGATCAGTTCCATTGCAAGATCGCCGAGCACCTGCGAGCCGTTGTAGACCGGCTGCATCCGTTCTTTGACCTGAATTTGCCGCGTACCGTGTGCAAGCCACGATTCGCCGTGCTTGCAGTAATTGAGCATCAGCGGCTGGACGCGGTCGAGCGAATTGGCAAAACGCGCTTCCGGCGTTGACTGCGCCTCGAACGCATCCCATAAACGCCGCATATAGGCGCCCTGATCGTCCGGCAGCATATGAAACAGACGTTCCGCAGCTTTTTGCTCACGTTCCGCCTTGGTAGCGTTGCCAGCCTCGTCATAGGCATATGTATCGCCGGCGTCAATTTCCACAATATCGTGAATCAGTACGGTTGCAAGCACCGTTTTCAGGTCGATCGGTTCATCGGCGTACTCGGAAAGCACCAGCGCCAGCATTGCAAGATGCCAAGCGTGTTCTGCGTCGTTTTCCGCGCGATCTTCATGCAGTACGCGCGTCTGCCGCCGGATATTTTTCATCTTGTCCATCTCGATAAGAAACTCGATTTGTTTTGTAAACCGCTGTTTTTCCTGTTCGTTCATATATTGAATCCTCCGTTGACCGGCAGAATCTGTCCGGTGATGAACTTTGCCTGATCGGATACAAGAAACGCGACTGCGTTCGCAACATCTTCGGGCTTTCCGATGCAGCCGAGAGGCGTTTCATCGGCAAGTGCCTGCATGGTTTCGGCGTCGTGCGTCCGGTTCATATCCGTATCCATGACGCCGGGCGAAACGCAGTTCACACGAATACCGGATAGACCGACTTCCTTTGCGAGCGCCTTTGTAAAGCCGATGACTGCCGCTTTTGCCGCGGAATAATGCACCTCGCACGCCGCGCCGCATTCGCCCCAGACCGACGCGATGTTGATGATACAGCCGCAGTGCGCGCGGAGCATATGCGGCAGAACGCGTTTTGCGGTGTGCATCGTACCGCCGAGATTCACCTGAAAGAGCCGGATTGCGTTCTCGTCGGAAATATCCTGATAGAGTCCTGTCAGGGCAATCCCCGCATTGTTGACGAGGACATCCATTCTCCCGTATATGCGTATGATTTCCGCGATCATCGCGTCGATCTGCGCAAAATCTCCGAGATCGGCGCAGATTGCGAAGCCGCCGATTTCCGAAGCGATTTGTTCAGCCTGTTCCCGTGCGCGGTGATAATGTACAATCACCGTATAACCGTCTGCGGCAAGTTTTCTTGCAGTCGCCGCACCGATACCGCGAGATGCGCCTGTTACAAGTGCGATCATATATTCCTCCGGATTCCGCTGCGCGTTCGCAGCATTTTTAGCCATTGCATTTTTTAAGATTCTATGGTATAATAGTCATGATATTCAGGAAAGGATGTGATCCGTATGGATCAGAAATTACTTGACCGCATCAACGAACTTGCGCATAAAGCGAAAACAATCGGGCTGGATGAAGCCGAGCTTGCCGAGCGTGAGCAGCTCCGGAAGCAATATCGCGAGGCATTCCGACGCAATCTGATCGGTACGCTGGAGCAGACAGTGATCGTGGATCAGAAGGGAAATGTCATCCGCCGCGTCGCCGACGCGAAGAAAAAATAATATCTCCGATAAAAAGGAGAGCGACCGCATGAAGCGGAAGCTCTCCTTGTTTTTGTTTACTTGGAACGGAACAGCTCCCGCAGCATCATCGCGCCGCCGGCGAACGTCAGCGCAAACATAGTCACGAACATCCAGCCGTTAGAAGTACGCCACTGAATGCTGACGCTCATCAAAACCGCCGCAATGATAATCACAAAGCCGACAGCAATGAAGAGCCAGCCCCAGATCTTGCGGTCACAAAGAAAGAGCAGCGCAATGCCGATCAACAACGGAAGCATGATCGTTCCGTTCGGTATATTGAAGCTGCCAATCCGGAAGATCGAACCGACTCCCCATGAACTGGAGATAATCAGGTTCTGGAAGATCATATACATTCCTGCGCCGAACAGGAGCAAGCCGCCTAAGAAGCGCAAAAGCTCATTGCCTTCTCTGCGCGACGAGGACGGGCTTTCCAGACCGTCAAGAATATCGTCCATATTTTTTGCATTTTTAGAAGCGCGCGTTTCAGAACGGCGCTGCTTTTCGATTTCGCCATAGAGTTCTTCGAGTTTGGAATCTACGCTGTCGTTTTTTCTGTCATTCATCATTTGTATTCCTTTCTGTGGAACGGCGCGCGGAAAGCTGCTCCGTTGTATCCACAATCATGTATTCGCAGAAGTTTTGCGTTCCGGATCTCCCTTCGCACAGCGTTCTGCTGTTCTGATGGCGCTTGCGGTTTCAATCAGATAACGATACGGAAACTATTTATATTATAGCATGAATCCTGTATAATGTCAAGCAATCATACAATAATCAAAAAATACAACAATCAATTCTGCGTGCGGAAAAAGACGATGGATATGACAGGATACGGAAATCAAAATCGCCGTATCTGCGATACATATGCAAATACGGCGAAATGCTTATTTTTTGAGAGTGTTGCTGTGATTGAGGATCAGGGTGCTATAGAGAAACAGCACATCCGAATCGGAAAAATCAATCAAATTTCCGAGCACATTTGGATGGATATAACGAATGTCCGCAAGGTAGATAGACTGATAGCTGTCCGTGAAATAGGGTGCAATGCTGCTGCCGAACGAATCGCGAAAGAGGATGAGCTGCTTGTCGCTCTTGGCAGAGGGATTTTCAATGTGAATCAGCGATTTGGAACCGGAGAGGTACATTTCATACGGATCGGCTTCCTTCAGCATTTCCATATTGTAGATATCCATGAGAGAATTGGTTTCGAGGTCGGTGACGACGCACTGTTCATGGGACGGCTTGACGATCCGGCACATCCTGTCCGGCTCCAACGGCAGCGCGGATTGCCCGTAATAAACGCCATAAAAGGGCGCGTCGATCGGCAGCGTACTGTGGTCGGCGGTATACGGCGCCTGCATTTGTTCGAGAAGCAGCGCGGCAACCGGTTCAATGTTCTCCTGCATCCAATGCGTATCCGTGCGATAATAGTCTTGCAGCGTAAGGCAGGGGAAGATGTCGATATACTGCGCGTATGACATCCGTTCGGTGAGCCGCGCGACAAGCTGCGTATAATCGAGCGCAGGATATCCATGCTGTTCGGCAAGAAAATAGTTTTTATCGGGGATGACAGCAAGATACGTTTCGCATGAAGCGTCCGCCAGATAGCGGTCATATACAAGCTGAAAGACGTCTGCGGCATAATGGATGGACGCGTCGCTGAGGGGATAGTCGATTTTCGAGACATAATCCTCTGCGAGATAGATATCGTTATTATCTTTTTTCTGCATCACATTGAGGGCGATTCTGGCTTTGAGCGTCCGGAATCCGTCGCGCAGCGGAAACTGATCGAGCGCATAGCTTTCAAATTTGGACATAAAGCTGCCGTCCATAATCGTTTGGAGAGAGCATTCCGGCAGCTGCGCGAGGCGGCGGCGTTCGCTCTGCGAGGTTTCCTGATCGGGCAGCAGAATACTGCTCACGGATAAGCCAAGCAGTACCGTGCCGCATAAACCAATCCGTGCAAGGTCTTTGAAATGTTTTGGCATAACGCTGCTCCTTTCGCTGTCAAAATCGGAAATAGAGGAACGGATTGAACGAGCCGTCTACCAGAAATGCCGTGACCGTGACGAGCAGTACCGCCAGTACGGGCGCTTCCGCGATCCGTAGAACGGAATTGCCAACGGGATGCTTCGTCAGCTTTACTGCGAGATGTTTCAGCAGCGGCGTTGCGGCAATTGCTGAAAAGCATAGGAGTACCGCATAGCTTCGCAGCAGATACAGACTTTCGGTATTGATAAGCGGCAATCCGCCGAATCCAAACATATCCCGAATGACATGGAACGCAACCGTCATATTCGCAGAATCGAAGATCACAAAGCTTATGATGACTGCGATTGCAGTATAGATATGTCCGAGCCACTTCCAGCGTTCGAGATAGCGGAGCAGAACCAGCTTTTCCAGACAAAGCAGTACACCGAAAAACAGTCCCCATATCATGAAATTCCAAGAAGCGCCATGCCAGAAACCCGTGGTCATCCAGACAATGAAGATATTCAGAAACCATCGCCACTTCGGAACCCTGTTGCCGCCCAGCGGAATATACACATAGTCGCGGAACCATGTGCCGAGAGACATATGCCATCTGCGCCAGAATTCTGTCGCGCTCGATGAAATATACGGATAATTGAAGTTTTCACAAAATCGGAATCCGAAGATTTTACCAAGTCCGATTGCCATGTCGCTGTAGCCGGAGAAATCAAAATAGATATGGAGCGAATAGGCAATCATATAGAGCCATATAAACAATACCGAATGGTCGCTTGCTTCCTTATAGGTATTGACCAGCTCTCCAAGGAGATTGGCGATCAGCACCTTTTTGGAAAGACCCAGTATGAATCTTCTTGTGCCTTCGGACGCCGTTGCAACGCTGTGTTTCCGTGTGCCGAGCTGTTCTGCAATATCGGAATACCGCACGATCGGACCGGCTATCAGCTGTGGAAACAGTGCGATATAGGCTGCAAAATTGATCGGATTCTTCTGTGCGGCAGCCTGTCCTCTATAAATATCAATCGCGTAGCTGAGAATCTGGAAGGTATAGAAGCTGACGCCGATGGGGAGCGCGATTCGCAGCAGCGGAATCGACATACCTGTGACGGCGTTCCAGTTCTCGATAAAGAAGCCGGCATACTTAAAGTAACCAAGTATGCCGAGACTCAATATAGAAGTTGCAGAAAGACAGAGCTTTGCCGCGGTGCGTTTTTGATTTTTTTGGAATCGCGCAATCAGCAGACCAAAGACATAGCCCTGAAGAATCGCCGCAGCCATTATGACGAGGTATCGGGGTTCGCCCCATCCGTAAAACAGCAGACTGGCACATAGCAATACTGTATTTTTGAACGCTTTCGGCACAATGTAATACAGCAGTATCACAGCGGGAAGGAAAAAATACAAGAAAGTAATGCTTGAAAACAGCATATCGCTTCTCCTTTTGCCGAGGATGATACTATCTTATTTTATGCGGTGACAAGATCGGCTTCAATTGCGAGAACGGCGTCAGGATATGCAGCGATGACCTTTTCTTTGAAGTTATCAATCGGATCCAGCGCACCGAATGCCGAAACGATCTGATTGTCGATGGTGAAAATCACGAGTTTATCGGGGAATCCGCACATCCATTGACGGTTCATGATATTGGTATGCAGTTCCTCGGCAATTGCCGCTACGTCTTCGCCGTCCTTGACCAGATATGCGCTGCCGGTAAAGGTATTTGCGTTCATCATATGCACCATGGAAGCGGCGTCGTCGAGTTTTGCAACGGCGGTCTGCGGCATACCGAGCGAAGCGTCAACCGCTTCTGCGTCAGCAAGGTCATACTTGCCGGGACCTTCGGGGTTGTTATTTTCTTCCGAGAAGTCGCCGCCGATCACTGCGAATTTCTCATCCTCCTGATAGGAAGCCCAGATCTTGTTCAGCGTAGCAAGCGGCGTGCCCTCCGCAGCCTCGGAATTGGAATCCGCGCTTTCGGTGGATGAGGTTTCATCCTCCGCAGCAGAGGTTTCGGTTGTGGTGGCGACGGTTGTGGTGACATCTGCTGAATCAGCCGTAGAGCTGTTGTTTTCACTGCATGAGATCAGGCTCATTGCCATCAGTCCCGCGAGCATTAGAATCATTGTCTTTTTCATTGTGTACCTCCTGAAATTCTATTGATATATGACTTGTTCGAAAGAACAACTATATTATAACATTTATTATACGTGTTGTCTATGGGCATTATCCATAAACTTGATAAGAAATCTGTGATAGGATCATGATTGACGAGTGTATTTGATATATCGTTTCAGAAAACGGCATTCGGAATGCGCCGAGCGCGTCAGCGATTGCGTCCGAATATATGATGATACGCATACTGCATAAAAATACAAGCGGAAACCGCTTGCAAAATCTCTGCGACCTTACATAAATTTTACATAAAATGCAATCAAATCTTACATTCATCTATTATAATAAGTTCGGAAAGCGAGTGAGTCAGATGATTTATTGCATAGAAGACGACAGCGGCATCCGAAATATGATGCTGTATGCCATACGAGCTTCCGGATTTGAAGCAGTCGGTTTTTCCGATGCGACTGAATTTTGGATTGCCATGAACGAAAAAAAACCGGAATTGATTCTATTGGATATCATGCTGCCGGGGGAGGATGGTATTTCCATACTGAAAAAGCTGAAATCTGATTTTGTGACAGCGGATATTCCCGTCATCATGGCAAGCGCCAAGGGGACGGAATATGACAAGGTGCTGGGACTCGATCTTGGCGCCGATGATTATTTGGCGAAGCCGTTTGGTATGATGGAAATGATTTCGCGGATTAAATCTGTACAGCGCAGAGTCTCTCCAAAAGATACCGCCGTCACCAGAATCGGAATGATTGAGGTCAATCCGGAAAAGCATACCGTTACGGTAAACGGCAACGCCGTTGCGCTGACCCGAAAGGAATATGATCTGTTAAGCTTTTTCATGCAGCATTATAATCATGTGTTCACAAGAGAGCAGCTCTTAGAAAAAGTCTGGGGGCAGGATTTTCTCGGTGAAACAAGAACTGTGGATGTGCATATCGGAACGCTTCGTACCAAGCTCGGCGCGGCGGGAGAGTATATTATAACATTACGCGGCATCGGCTATAAAATGGTGAAAAAACCATGACGAAAAAGATTTTTCGTTCGATTTTTCTTGTTGTAATCGTTGTATTTTTAGCGTTGCTCATCCTGATTACGGGCGTCTTATACGATTATTTTTCCGAAGTCCAGATGAATCAGCTGATGACCGAGACTGCGCTCTGCGCTTCTGCTGTGGAATCCGAGGGCATGGATTATCTGAACAGTCTGCCGGATACGAGTACGCGCATCACGTGGCTCTCCGAAAACGGAACCGTCTTGTTCGACAGCAAAGCCGAAACGGGAACGATGGTCAATCATCTGGAACGCGAGGAAATTGCGCAGGCGCTTGAAAATGGCGAGGGAAAAAGCTTACGCTATTCGGACGCGCGGATGGAACGGCAGCTATATTCCGCCAAGCGCTTGTCGGACGGTACGATTCTATTGCTCTCGTCTACGCAGCTGGCATTATGGTCGCTGGCGTTCTCGATGCTCCAGCCGATTTTGCTGATCATGGTGATTGTAATATTTTTCTCCGTATATTTTGCGTATCGGCTTGCAAAACGGATCGTGCAGCCGCTCAATGAGCTGGATTTAAATGATCCGGAGACTGAAAATATCTATGAGGAGCTGACGCCGCTTGTCAACCGGATTGCGAGTCAGCAAAAACAGCTCAATCTGCAAAAAGAAAAGCTCAAGCTCAAGCAGGAGGAATTCTATACCGCAACAAACAGTATGAACGAGGGTATCATTCTCCTGACCAAAAGCGGCTCTTTGTTAAGTATCAATCAAGCTGCCTCGAAGCTGCTTGGCATCAGTACATACTGTATCGGAAAGGATCTGCTTCTGTTCAACAGCAGTATGGAATTGCAGGAGTTGATCCGGCTTGCCGGTCAGGGCGAGCATACCGAAAGAATGATGCCGCTGAACGGCAGGAATTATCAGTTCAATGCCAGCGCGATTTTTTCCGGTACAGACGTTTCAGGTATCGCGCTCATCATTTTCGATATCACCGAAAAGGAAAAGGCGGAAGAAGTACGGCGGGAATTTACCGCCAATGTATCGCATGAGCTGAAAACGCCATTGCAGGTGATTTCCGGCTCTGCCGAGCTTCTGGCAAACGGCATGGTCGAAGATCATGCGGATGTGATGCAGTTTGCGGCGAAAATTCATGCGGAGGCGCTGCGTATGATTGCGCTTGTGGAGGATATCATTAAGCTGTCTCATCTCGATGAGGGCGCCGAGGATATGAAGCGGCAAACGGTTGATTTGTATGCGCTGGCAGAGCTTACGGTACGGAATCTGAAGCCGGTTGCGCAGCGGGCGGGCATCGTATGCGAGCTGACCGGCGCAAGCGCGGAAATGTATGGAATACCGCAGCTTCTCTCCGGCATCCTCTATAATCTATGCGATAATGCAGTCAAGTACAACTGCGAGGGCGGAACGGTACATATTGATGTAAAAACGCAGGACGAAACCGTGATACTTTCCGTCAGCGACGACGGCATCGGTATTCCGGAGGATGAACAGGCGCGCGTATTTGAACGGTTTTATCGAGTGGACAAGAGTCGGTCAAAATCTGCCGGCGGTACGGGCTTGGGACTTTCGATCGTCAAGCATTCCGTGCTGCTGCACGCCGGAACAATCACAATGCAAAGCAGCGTCGGAATCGGTACGACGATTACGATTGCCTTTCCGAACGCATTGATTTGTCATCATGCGGCGACTGCTATAGAATCATAAAGATTGAAGGAGCATAAAATATGGATATTTTTAATGTATTGTCATTGATAGGCGGACTGTGCCTGTTTTTATTCGGCATGAACTTAATGGGACAGGCGCTTGAACGCTGTGCAGGCGGCAAAATGCAGACGACTCTTTCCAAAATGACGTCCAATAAATTGGTTGGATTTTTGACGGGCTGCGGCGTGACTGCGATTATTCAAAGCTCCTCTGCTACGACGGTCATGGTAATCGGCTTTGTCAACTCCGGTTTGATGACGCTGAAACAGGCAGTCAACGTCATCATCGGCGCCAATGTCGGTACGACGATTACGGGATGGGTGCTGTCGCTGGGCGGTATCAGCGGCGACGCTATTTGGGTCAGATTGCTGAAGCCCTCCTCCTTTATCCCGATTCTTGCCGCCATCGGTATCGTTCTTTATATGTTCAACAAGAAGCATTCCAAAAAGGATATCGGTATGATCCTGCTGGGCTTCGCAACATTGATGTACGGTATGGACAGCATGACGGACGCCGTATCCGGACTTTCGGAGAACCCGCAGTTCCGTCAGCTTTTTATCATGTTCCAGAATCCGATTCTCGGTTTGCTCGCAGGCGCTGTGCTGACTATGGTTATTCAGTCGAGTTCTGCGTCGGTTGGTATTTTGCAGGCGCTCTCCATGACAGGTCAGGTAACATTCGGCGCCGCGATTCCGATTGTCATGGGCAACGCCATCGGTACCTGTGTAACGGCAATGCTCTCGTCAATCGGAACCAAAAGAGAAGCAAAGCGTGCAGCTATTGTACACCTTTTGTTTAACGTCATCGGCGCGACATCATTGCTGATTGTATATTCGATTGTTCGCGCCATATTTGAACCTGCAATCCTGAACGAATCTGCGTCGATTGTCGGAATTGCGGTCGTAAATACTGCATTCAAGCTGCTGTCTACGCTGATGCTGCTGCCTGTTTCCTCCTTGCTTGAAAGCCTCGCGATCAGAATTGTGCCGAATGACAATACAGTGGAAAAGACCGTCAAACTGGACGATCGTTTGCTGGCGACGCCGCCGCTTGCACTGGGTCAGGCACGCACAGTTGCAGTTGAAATGGCGCAAAAGGCAATCAATGCCCTGATTGCGTCCATCGGCGCATTCACCGGCTATTCCCCTGAACTTGCAAAGTCTGTTCGTGAGGAGGAGGATAGCTGCGATGAACTGGAAGATATCCTCGGAACATATCTTGTCAAGCTCAGCGCGGAGCAGCTCGGCGAGAAGGAAAGCGAGGAAGCGACAGCGCTTCTGAAATCCATCGGCGATCTGGAGCGTATTTCCGATCATGCTGTCAATATTCTGGAATCTGCCGAGGAGCTTCGCGATAAGAATCTGACGCTTACCGAGCACGCGCTCAAGGAATACGATGTCATTTCTGCCGCTGTCAAGGAGGTATTGGAGCTGTCTTTGCAGGCGTTTGAAAACAGCGATGTGCAATGTGCGGCGTATGTCGAGCCGCTGGAACAGGTCATCGACCAGCTCAAAGAGCAGCTGCGTACCAATCATATTCTGCGAATGCAGGATGGTAAATGCAGCGTACAGGTCGGATTCGTATGGTCGGATCTTCTGACCAATCTGGAGCGCGTCAGCGACCATTGCTCCAATATCGCCGGCTGTGTGATTGACATGGCGCAGCATAATCTCAACGTCCATCAGTCGCTGCGAGATACGCGCCACGGCAATCCGGAGTATGATAAAATGCTCGAAACCTATACCGGAAAATACGCGCTTCCCGTATAATCAGGCAATGCGGTTGCATTCCATATGATAACCATAAACGAAGCAGTCTGTGCGTTCTGTGCGGACTGCTTTTGTATGTGAAGGTATTTGCCGATCCGGCTGAATTTACATTTTGTTTACCTCGCGATGAATACTTGATGCATATTTCTCTGCTAAAATGAATCATATCGTTTGATAATTCTGCCGTAATATGCTATACTGAGTATGAAAAGGAGTGCGGACAATGAAATGTACAAAAATACTTGCAGCGGCGATGGCGGCGCTGCTCCTGACTGCCTGCGCGGAGAATCCGGATTCGGATATCATTGTGCATAAGGATATGGATAAGCTGATTGACGCGGCACAGCAGACCGATGAGAGCAAGGCGGAGATTACGGATTTGCAGAAGTTTGACCATTATACCGCCGATTTCGAGGATGACAGTCTGCTCGTCAAGGTTCATGCGGACGCAGATGTGGATATCCCTCAGACCGAGCAGCTATCCATATTCCGCGTGGAGCAGCATGATTTTACGCAGCAGGAGTTCGATACGGTTCGGCAGGCTCTGCTTGGCGATACGCCGATGTATGACGGCGTGATGCTGGGCACGCAAACAAAAGCGGAAATGGAACAGCAGATTGCCGAGCATCGGGCGTTCATGGAAGAAACGCTTGCGGAAATGGAGGAAGGCAGAAATCGTGAGAGTTTTCAAGAAGAACACCAGCGGGCGCTCGATGAAATGCAGGAGAAATATGAGAATGCGCCGTCAGAACCGCTGCTTGTAGAGTCCGATGGTACTCTGAAAAATGCCGCAGAGCAGCTCGCGTCCGGTCAGAATCTGGATTATTGGGAATGGCAGACCAGTCTTGGCTGCAAGGAAACCGTTGAACTCCGAAATCAGGATAATACCGCTGTGTTATATGTGCAAAATAATCCTAATTATGGCAATAAGATATGCTTCCGGACATCGCCGGTCGGCGCAGAGCGATATGACGGCGTAACGGCGATGACAGATCCGTTAATGCCGAAAGCATATTCCGATATCTCGGATCCGGTGCTCGAACATAACCATGATCTGAATGGCGTCAAGCTGGAACCGATGCCCGAAGATTCTTGCGAGCTGACCCGCGAGCAGGCGGAAGAACAGGCGCGGACATTTCTGCAAACAATTACGTCCGATTCGTTTGCCTGCTTTGCAGGCGATCGCTATGCAGAATATCTGCAAATAGATAACAGCGAACATTCTTATTACCGTACCTGCTGGGTTTTACGCTATTGCAGAGAGATTGACGGCGTATTGCTGGAACAGAGCAGCGGCATGAAATTCGCCGAGGATTGGATGGGCGGTGACTATCGCAAGCAGATGTGGCCGGAGGAAACGATAGAGCTGCATATCAACGACGCAGGTATCGTCAGCTTTACCTGGAATGCGCCGATTGCGATTACGGAAACCGTTGTCGATCATGCAGCCTTGCAGCCGTTTGAAACGGTTCGCAGCACATTTGAGAAGATGATCGTCATGACCGCCGCAGATCCGCATGAGACGCAAATAGATATCACAATCGACCGCGTGACGCTCAGCTATTCGCGCATCAGCGAAAAGGATCGCTTTGATTCCGGCTTGATCGTACCGGTCTGGGGCTTCATCGGAGAATGTAAAAACGGTACATATCTGGAAAAACAGCGCGGCGTTCAGATGGCGATCAATGCGATTGACGGCTCTGTGATAGACAGCGCGCTTGGCTACTAAAGGAGTATTACCATGTCAAAACGAATTCTGATTGCGGAGGATGATACCGCGATTGCTCGCCTGATCGCTATGAATCTGAAAGCGGCAGGCATGGAGACTGTCGTATTTGAGAACGGTGCGGACGCGGCAGCTTCTCTGTCTGCCGATCATCGCTACGATCTGGCGATTCTTGATATTATGATGCCGGAAAAGGACGGATTTTCACTCTTTCAGGATATCAAGCCGTATGGAATACCGGTGATCTTTCTGACGGCAAAGGACGATCTCGACGCAAAAATTACCGGCTTGCAGAACGGCGCAGAGGATTATATTGTAAAACCATTTGAAATGCTGGAATTGCTCGTCCGGATGGAAAAAGTCATAAATCGTACAAAAAAGCCCATAGATACGCTGCATATCTGTGGGCTGACGGTGCGTTTGGACGAACACCGCGTTCTGCGCGGCGAACAGGAAATCTCCTTGAAGCCGATGGAATACGAACTGCTCGTCGTGTTGGCGAAGCATAAAAATACGGCGATTTCACGCGATGATCTGCTCTCAATGGTCTGGGGTGTGAATTATCTCGGTGAAACGCGCACGGTCGATGTCCACATCGGGCAGCTCCGCAAAAAGCTCAATCTCCGTAAGCAAATTGTCACGGTGCCAAAAATCGGCTATCGTCTGGAGGATGAGATATGAAAGCCGGAAGCGAATGCCGTCCCACGCTGCGCGTCCGAATTACGGCGATTGCGGTGATTGCAATTTTACTCGCGGTTGCCGTCAGCGACAGTATGATCTGGATGATGTTTCGCCATACTTTGCTGAATGAAGCGGAGCAGACGCTTTTGCGGAAAAATATCGCGGTGCAGTATGATTACCTGAAATTTCTGAATCACATCGAAGATGAGCCGACTGATTTTCAGCTGCAGTATTATTTCAAGCAGTATGCGGATGATTATGTGATCTGCCTGCGCGATTCGACGGAAATCTATAATCAGACAATTCTGAAGCTTTCGGATTTGCAGCGGATTGCATGGAATACAACTTCGCAGTCGAAAGATACTGCAATCGCAAAGCTGAAAGTCAGCGATCGAAAGCTGCTCGTTGTCAAAACGGCGTATTCCGGTGGCATTGCGGCTTATGTGGTACACGATTTATCGGACGTCATGTATCGTCTGCGTCTGCTTGCGCTTGAAATGCTCGGCATATTGCTTGGCGTATGTATCATGGCAGTGAGCGTGCTGTATCTGCTTCTGCGCCGGACGCTGAAACCACTCGGCGTTCTCTCTGACAGTACGAAGCAGATCGCGGCAGGCGCCTATCATGAGCGGGCTGCGGTCAGCAGTCAGGATGAAATCGGTATGCTTGCGGCGGATTTTAATAAAATGGCGGATGCGGTGCAGGAGAAAATTGCTTCGCTGGCAGACTCCGAACAGCGGAAAACGATGTTTATGGCTGATTTTTCGCATGAGCTGAAAACGCCCCTGACTGCGATTTCCGGTTACGCGCAGACGCTTCGCACGGTGAAGCTCTCCGAGGAGGAACAGGCAGAGGCGCTTGGGTTTATTTATTCCGAGAGCAAACGTCTTGACCGGCTTGCGAAAAAAATGATGCGGCTGATGCAGCTTGACCGGACGGAGTCTCTGCAAATGACCGGAATCGGCTGCGCAGAATTGCTGAACGCGGTCATTGCGGCCTGTAAGCCGATTGCGAATCAAATGGATATCTGCCTGAAAATAGAATCTTGCAGCGGTCAGATTTCGGGCGATTATGATTTGCTGCACGATGCGCTTTGCAATCTGACCGAAAATGCAATGAAATTCAGCCATGCCGGACAGACAGTTTTGCTCGGTGCGGAAAACGGCTGCATCACGGTCAAGGACAGCGGCTGCGGCATTTCTGCGGATGAGATCAAAAACCTGACCGAACCGTTTTATATGGTTGACAAATCACGCAGCCGGCAATCGGGCGGCGTTGGTCTGGGGCTTTCACTGGTGCAGCAGATTTTGCAGCTTCACGGCGCTGAAATGGAGATTGAAAGTCAGATCGGCGTCG
This sequence comes from Oscillospiraceae bacterium, assembly GCA_016296505.1. Classification (GTDB taxonomy): domain Bacteria; phylum Bacillota; class Clostridia; order Oscillospirales; family Ruminococcaceae; genus Firm-04. The sequence goes on along the minus strand of JAEDJD010000006.1, from coordinate 4,964 downwards.
GAACGACTGTGAAATTACATTTTGTTTACACTCCGCTGAATACTTGATGCATGGAACTCTGTTATCATAATAGGTAACAGAGTTTTTGTATTTGGGAGGTGAATGCATGAACAGTCTGATCGGCGATTTGTTTCGCGCAGTCTGGTCGCTGCCGTTTCTTTGCGCGGTGATATTGCAGCTCATAATTTTGCAGTACGGCGGCTTTGACAGCGAACTGTATCGCATGAGCGTACCATTGGTCTGTACGTTTCCGTTTTCCTGTGCATGGCTTGACGAATCCCGCAGCGGTTTTACGAGACTGGCACTGCACCGCACCTCTGTTTTCTGGTATATTACGGGAAAATATACTTCCTGTGCAGTATCGGGCGGTTTCTGCGAAGCGCTTGCCGCCGTCCTGTTCTGCAAATTGAAACAGAATGATGTTCCGGAAAATCTGCCGCTGATTTTCTCATGTGCGGCATTTTGGGCAGGGATTGCCGCGCTGCTGGCGGCTGCCTCGAAAAGCAAATATTCCGCATATGGCGGTGCATTTGTCATATGTTATTTTCTGGTGATACTGCATGAGCGATATTGGAAAGCCTGTCAGTATCTCGATCCGTTTGAGTGGCTGCTGCCGCAGAAAACATGGCTGTTTGGACAGGACGGCGTTATGCTGATGCTTTGCGGCATGACCATATTGACCGGTCTGCTCTACGCCTGTATTTTGGAAAGGAGAATATCGCGTGGTTAATGGAATCCGTCAAATATGGATGCTGACCGCCATCAATTTCCGGCGATGGCGGCGCAGTCCGCAGATTTGGCTTGCATTCGGACTTGGATTTGTCGCGTGCTTTCTGCTGACAAATAAAACCGTAGTATTTGCGCAGTCGCATCAGACGGTTATGCAGATGTTTGAACCGTTTATCTGGACGTTCGGCGACGCAAAATCTATTTTGCTGATTTCGCTTTGTCTGCTGCTGCTATTTGCGGATATGCCCAGTCTCGGCGCGGAGGTTCCGCTGATTCTGATTCGTACCACGCGCCGCCGTTGGATGGCGGCACAGATTCTGTATCTCGCGCTTGCGACTGTGATATTTACAGTATTCCTGCTATGTGCAAGCTGCATTCTCTGTGCGCAATACGGCTTTCCGGCGAACAAATGGAGTGAAACCGCTGCGATTCTCAGTTATTCCGCGCTCGGACAGAAAATCGCTGTGCCGGCGTTTATTAAGGTGCTGGAGCTGACGTATCCGTATGCCTGCACGGCGCATATTTTCCTGCTGATGCTTGGGTATTCGATGACGCTGGCAGGACTGATGTTTTTGGGGAATTTGCTGCGGACGCGGCTCGGTATGGTGTTTGGAATTGTGTTCAGCGGCTTCGGACTCTTTCTCAATCCGGATATCATATCGCAGTGGTTTCAGCTATCTGTTTACCAGTCGCGCAGCGCAAACATTTTGTTTGGCTGGCTTTCGCCGCTCAATCACGCAACCTATTATATGCATAATTTCGGCTATGACAATCTGCCGCGTCTGCAAAACTCGTATATGATCTTCGCAGGCATTTCGGCGATACTATTTATATTAGCGTTTTGGCGATCCAAAAAATATGCCTTTTGCTTTACGGGAACGGAGGATTGAATATGAATGAAAATATAGGAATTTCGGTCTCTCATGTCTATAAATCATTCGGAAAGGAAACCGTTTTGAAAGATATTTCGCTGACGGTCAGCCGCGGAGAAATTGCAGGACTTGTTGGAAACAACGGCAGCGGGAAAACTGTGTTGATGAAATGCGTCTGTGGTTTTCTGCGGCCGGAACGCGGTGAAATCATTGTTTGCGGAAAACGAATCGGCAAGGACTGCGATTTTCCGGAGCGTCTTGGCTTGATTATCGAATCGCCGGGATTTCTGCCCTTTTTATCCGGTTACCGCAATCTGAGGACTTTGGCGGCATTGCGCGGCGTCATTGGCAAAACGGAAATTCTGGATACGCTGCGGCGCGTCGGACTGTACGACGCAAGACGGAAATCCGTATCGAAATATTCACTTGGTATGCGGCAGCGGCTCGGGATTGCGCAGGCGATTATGGAGAATCCGGATGTGCTGATTCTCGACGAACCGTTCAATGCGCTGGACGCGGCAGCCGTTGCGGAGATGCGCGCGCTGCTTCTGGAATTGAAATCGCAGGGGAAAACGATTCTGCTTGCAAGTCATAATGCCGAGGATATCCGCACGCTTTGCGATCATGTGCATGAAATGGAGGTGACGGTATCGTGAGAACAAAGCTCATTTCAATTTTGAGCGCCCTGATTTGCGCGTGCCTGCTGTGTATTGGCGTATCTGCGGAGGAATTGCCAGTGCAGACGGATATACCGGAAATCGCCCCGAAAGAGGAGACTCCGGTTCTGCTGATTGACAATATGAATGTGTATGAAAATATGCAGCAAAGCTATGCGCAGGGCTATGAGCCGATGATCGTCGGGGAGGAGGCTATTATCGTACTGCCGCTTTGCTGTACGCATGAGAACAGACCGGAATCTCTGCGGCTTTCCGTCAGACTGGAGCCGGATTCGCCGTTTATTGTGAAAAATTATGAGCAGACGGTTCCGCTCGCCCTGCATACGGATACAAGCGGCATAGAGCATACGGTATATCTTGCTGAAGTCCGGCTCGCGATGTATATGGATCGGGTAAACGGCTGCTATCCGGTACAGCTTCAGGTTGCAGAATTCGATACCTTTACGGTTTATGTCAATATCACGGACGGCATTGACCCGAATGCAGAAGAACCTGCTCCGCCGCCCGAAACCGCGCCGCCGGAGGAGCCGGTCATACTGATGCCGAAGATACTGGTACAGGGGGTATCCGGCGGAGACATACAGGCTGGCGAAACCGCAGAACTTCATGTCATATTGAAAAATACTTCGCGCACGGAGTCTCTGCAAAACCTGACCGTGACTGCTTCCGCGTCTGCACCGATTCAGATGAAAAGCGCCCATACGCTGTATTTTGAACAGATTCCTGCGAATGCGGAATTTGAAACAGTGTTCTGCTGTCAAACAGCGACCGATACCGCTGCCGGCACATATTTTCTGTCGCTGCAATTTGATTATGCCTACGGCAAGGGCATGACCGGTTCCGGCAGCGGCAATGCCGCCATGACAGTATCGCAGCCGGTCAGGATGTCGTTTCCGCAGGTGCTTCTGCCTGCCGAAGCCGTGGTATCCGACCGTCTGGAACTGCATATACAGGCGATCAATCTCGGCGTTACTGCGGCGCAGAATGTCCGCGCAGAACTGAAATGCGACGGTCTGCTGCCGGAGAAAACAGCGTTTTTGGGCAGCGTCAGCGGCGGTACATCCGCAGAATGTATTCTGAATGTACAGGTTTCCTCGAAGCACGGCGCAGAGATGTACGGCGAAACCGCCGGACAGCTTGTTTTTACCTATGCGGATGAATCCGGCAGAGAACATACAGAAACGCAGGATTTTTCACTTGTGCTGAAATCGCCCTTTTCCGAGCGCAAGGCGGAACCGGAACAGGTATCTCCGAAATATTGGATCTGGATTATGGCAGGGATTTTCGGCGGCATTCTGCTTCTGACTGTATACCTGATGATACGGCGCAGAAAGCGGGGACAGTCATGAAGCTGATACGGCTATGGCGGCAGTATGACAGCGTCAAAGCGGTTGTCATGCTTTTGGCGCTGGCGGTTTATATGCTTGGATACAGTATTCGTGCGGCAATTGCCTATGCGGTCATTTTGCGGACGCCGACTGCGTATATCTGTACCGCACCGAATGGATTTGCAACGATCCTGCCGCAGCTTGCACAGATGGAATGCGTGAAGGGGTATAGTCTGCAGAAAACGGCGACTTTCATCCACGAGGATCATACATTGCCCGTTACGTTGTTGTCTGCGGCATATCTTTCAGATTGCTATGGAATCGCGGACAATCCGCGTGCGATATATGCAAATCGAACTGCATTTTCAGCCTTTTTCGGAGAAACGGCACAGCAATCAGAACAGATTCGCGGCACATTGGACGGCAAACCGTTCTATACGGAGATCATTCAAACAGATGCAATGCCGGATACGCAGACGTTTTCTGCAATGGCAGTCGGTGCAGCAGAACTGCATGACGCCTCAGAGCTGCGTATCTGTCTGACGGAACCGGACGCTGTTGCGATGGAACAACTCGGATTGCGTATTGTGAATCCGGAGATTCAGCTTGCTGCCGACTATGAGCAGAGGCTTGTTTTGCTGCGTGTGCGGTTCGGGATGTTGGCAGCAATATTGTCTTGTATAGCGGCTGCGGCATTTTTTCGCATATATCGTCTCCATTGAAATATGGATAAAAGCGCTGTGAGTTTGCATTTTATTGTTCCTGCTGGAAAACAGCTCTTGGAATCCGCTGTCAGATTCTGGATGATATCTAAAAAAAACAAAACCACTCGTTAGAGCGCTGATGAACTGACACCAAAAAGTTAAACAAAGAATAATAGAAAACATTGTGCAAAGCGACTAAGCGACAGGCTGGCATACGCTCTCCGTCACCGGCGCAGATTCTGACAGCGTGCGGTTGCAGTGCGTACCGAATCTGGGCGGCTGGATTCTCACAGGCAGCGGTCAGATCACAATTACCGCGTCTGGCGATCAGTCCGGCGGTACTGCGACCTATAAATTTAAAAAGAACGGAAATTCTGTTCTGATTTATGAAAAGGATCAGAAAATCGCATTCTCTGACGAGTTCTTGCGCGGCGATACCGACCTGAACAAAACCGTTGAAATTCAGGACGCGCAGTTCGCGCAGAAAGAATACGTCGAAACCTTTGCCGGCAACCCGACTACATTTGAAAATGAAACGCTGCAAACGCTTTCGGCAGACGTCAACTGCGATAAAGTAATTTCCGTTGATGACGCGCAATACATTCTTTCCTACTACACAGAGCAATTAGCTGGCATAAAACCCTCATGGGACGT
>JAEDJD010000019.1 GCA_016296505.1 Oscillospiraceae bacterium | reverse complement strand
AGAATAATGCACCCCTACTTCGATTGTATCAAAATAGGGGTGCTAATATGGTGGAGCATACGGGATTCGAACCCGTGACCCCCACACTGCCAGTGTGGTGCGCTCCCAGCTGCGCTAATGCCCCAAAATGGCGGAGATGGTGGGATTCGAACCCACGGAGCGTTTTACCGCCCAAACGATTTCGAGTCGTTCTCGTTATGACCACTTCGATACATCTCCGTGTGGTTCGCAGATTTATGAACCTGACTTTGATATTATAACATACTTTGGAATAAAAATCAAGTCTTTTTTAAAAAAAACAGAAATTTTATTTTGGGCTTGTATTTTCAGGAAAAGTATGCTATACTATGAATAAGAATGCCTAAAATCAGAAAGGGCATCAAATTTTGGGAGGGATTTCAATGGGATTCAAAAAGGCAAGAATCCGAAAGGTTAGTGCAGCGCTGATGGCTGTATTGACCGTTGCTGTAAGTGTACCGTATACAGCGACAATTCAGGCAAATGCACTTGTCACGGATCCGGCAGGAGACTACGACAATTTTGCCAAGGCTCTGCAGTACTCACTCTGTTTCTATGACGGAAATATGTGTGGACCGGAGGTTGAAGAGCATAGCTTGTTCAAATGGCGTGCAAACTGTCATACGTATGATTCCGAGGTGCCGCTGAAGACAATGGAATCGTTCACATCGCCTGACGGGGAGATCGGCACAAATCTTTCAGAGGCTTTTATTAAGGAGAATTATGATATTCTCAATACGGGTACTAAGGACGGAACGATTGATGTGTCCGGCGGCTACCATGATGCAGGCGACCACGTAAAATTCGGTTTGCCGGAAGCATATTCCGGTACCACGGTTTCATGGGGATATTATGAATTCCGCGACGCATATATCGAATGTGAACAGCAGGAGCACGTCGAAACAATTATCCGGCATTTCTGCGATTATTTTATGCGCTGCACGTTCCGCGATGAAAACGGCGAGGTCAAGTGCTTCTGCTATCAGGTAGGCGACGGTGATATCGACCATGCCTATTGGCAGCTTCCGCAGAATGATGAGATGAATCGTCCTGCATGGTTTGCAACACCTGAAAACCCGACAACTTGTAATGTCAGCAATACGGCAGCCTGCCTTGTCATCAATTATCTGAATTTTAAGGATACCGATCCGGAATATGCGGAGAAGTGTCTGGATTACGGCAAGGCGCTGTATGAATTTGCAAAGAAAAATGATAAGGTCAAGGCAGTCAACGATCAGGGTCCGGACCAGTATTATACCTCTGAAAAGTGGGAGGATGACTACAGCTTTGCAGCTTGCTGGCTGTATCTTGTCACAGGCGACAAGAGCTATATCGACGATATGCTCCCGTATTACGATTTCTATGCACCGCCCGGATATTGCTATTGCTGGAACGATATGTGGAATGGCGTCGGCATCCTGATGGGACGAATCTCCGAGACATATACATCCGGCAATACCTATACCGAGGCTGAGAATCCGCTTGGACAGTGTGATCTTGCAATCGAATATATGAAGGCGGCAAATAAGAATCCTTATGAAAAGATTGACTTCTGGGGACAGTGTGCGAAGGCATATCACGGTTATATGTCCGGCTCTCCGGGTACCATTACGCCGCAGGGTTACTGGTGGCTCAATACATGGGGCTCCTGCCGTTATAATACCGCTGCGCAGCTCATGATGCTGATTTACGACAAATATACCGACGGCAAGGATTATAATGAGCGCGAAAAGCTGGAGGATTACGGCTTTACCGAATGGGCAAAGGGTCAGATGGAGTACATTCTCGGCAAGAATGACATCACGTATCTGGAAAAGGGCGGTCATGGTCCGCGCAGCTTCCTGACTGGTTTTGATGAAAATTCTGCCGCATATCCGCATCACCGTGCAGCGTCCGGTCTGACGAAGTGTGAGGATACGGATCAGCAGCTTTATGTTCTGTTCGGTGCGCTTTGCGGCGGTCCTGACGCGGAAGACGGTCATAACGACATGACCAAGGACTGGATCTACAACGAGGTTACGATCGACTATAATGCCGCTTGTCCGGGCGCAGCAGCCGGTCTGTATCTTGCATACAAGGATCAGTATAAGCAGGCGATTACACCTGATTTCCCGCCTGAGAATGACGGCGGCAGAGGTGCTTCCAGCGATGGTCCGGGCGCACAAGGCGGAAAGGGTACATGGGTTGAGGCTTGCGGTATTGATGATATCAATGCAGAAGGCGCAGGCGTGACCAAGGTTTCTTTCATGGTTAAGAGCAATGAAGCCAAAGCTCCGGAAAACATGACTGTCCGTTACTACATCAACACCAGTGAAATCAGCGATTTTTCCAAGATTGAAGCTTCGGTTCTCTATGATCAGGTGAGCGCAGAGGCAGAGCCGAATAAGGCTGCAATCTCGAAGGTTACGAAGTGGGATCGCGATGATAAATACGCATATGTCGAGTTTAACTGGGGAAAATATAACTTTGCAAATTGCGGCAAAAAGCTGCAATTCAAGGTTGGTTTCTATTACGGCGATAAGTGGGATCCGACAAATGATCCGAGTTATCAGGATCTGAAGATTTATACGGAGGACGACGCATTCTTCGGTACGGGCAACGAGGTTCGCACGGATAATATCTGCGTATATGCAAACGGTAAACTCATCGGCGGCATTGAGCCGGATGGCACCGTTCCGTCTGAGAATGATGCCCCCGACGTAACGACTACCATTGGCAAGGTTACAACAACATTGCCTACCTCTACAACGATATCCGGCAAGAAGGTTCGCGGCGATGTGAACTGCTCCGGCGAGATTGATGTCTCGGACGCTGTTTTGCTGGCGCGTTTTCTTGCTGAGGATACTTCAGCCAAGATTACAACAGAGGGCAAAACCAATGCTGATTGTGATGATGACGGCGATATCACATCCAATGACACCGTAAAAATTTTGCGTCATATTGCAAAACTTGAGGTACTCAAAGACTGATATGTAATCGGAATTGCCTGCTGGCGGCAACGGTGCCGACGGCGGGCATTCCATTTTCACTGAGGGAGGTACTATATGGAACTGGAAAATCTGATTCAGGAATTGCGTGAAGAAGCGTCTGATGTGGGTGTATTTTTTCCAATACAGAATGAAACGGATGCACTGAATGCGAAAGCCTCTTTGCAGCAGCTGCCGATTGAAAATCGTCGTGTGCTGATGATGCAGTTCGGCAAGGACGCGACAGTAGACGGTGCACCGTCTGCGCTTACGGTCAAGCGATATACAGATGCAATTCTCACGCAGTCGCATGGTATTGTTGTTCTGGAACCTGTCGCCATCAGTCAGGACGCACGCGAATCTGAAGCGGATCTCGTGTTTATCGAGAAGAATGCCGACTCGTTCCGCGCCTTGACCGAAGCTATCAGGAGTACATCCAAGAATGCGTATGGATTTGAGCCGGTCATTGTCATTTTGCTTCACCACGCCGGTCACCATGCGCTGCAGCCGGCAGCATTCGATCATAGCGCGACGCTGCCGACCAATGCGCCACTTCTGGATGACGATGCGCTGACGCCGATCCTGATTGCGTGCTGTGACGCTGCAAAGCTTGCGGAAACAATCGGTATCGACGGAATCGGAATCAATGCCGCTGATCGGAGTTTATTCGGAGAGAGCCTTGCGGCATTTCATAGAAGCGGCAAATTTGGCGGCGATTTTGATGACAGAACCAGATTCGTCCGCGATTGCTACACAGCGATGAAAATGGTTGTATCCGACCGGATTTTCTTTACGATTCGGCTTTGTCTGAGCGATGGTGTTCCGCAGCCGGACGGCTGGGGCATGGCATTCGAGGATTCCAGCGCGCCGGATCTGTATGAATCGACGCTGCTGCTGCAAATCATGCGTGCGCTGTATCAGATTGAACTGGTGATCTGTACGATCGGAATTCCCAATATCAACTGGATGTGCGAACCGCAGCCGGAATCGGCGCTGATTCGATACAGCCGTCTTTGCACCTGCGTCGCGATGCTCGACAGCGATTTGCAGCAAAATGTACAGCTTGTTATACCGAAGCTTGACACAGAGGAGATTCCGTTTGCAAATCTGGCAGCCGGAATGATTGCTGGAGAGTTTGCTTCATTCGGTGGATTTGTGTATCAATAAGCGTATCTTCTAAACAAAGTATGAAAGGAGCAGCATATGGCACTGGATGGCGCATTTCTGCATTGTATACGGGATGAGCTGCTTGCATTGATCGGCACGCGCATCGACAAAATTTATCAGCCCTCGCGTGATGAGCTTGTGTTATCATTTCGCGGCAGGGGCGGCGCCGTGAAGGTATTATTTTCTGCGTCTGCGGACGCTGCGCGTGTTCATATCACGCAGGCGATACCGGAAAATCCAGCGCAGCCGCCGATGTTCTGTATGCTGCTGCGAAAGCATCTGAGTGGCGGAAAGCTTGAGGACATTGAACAGGACGGTCTGGAGCGCATACTGCGGTTCCGGATTCGTGCGAATAACGAGATGGGAGATTCGGTTCTGCTTACGCTTGTCTGCGAGATGATGGGACGATTTTCCAATGTGATTCTCGTCAATGAAACTGGCAGAATCATAGACAGTCTGCGGCGCGTGGATGAGGAAATATCCAGAGTCCGGTTGGTTTTGCCGGGTATGGAATATTTGCCGCCGCCGCGCGAACATCGAATCTGCATGACGGAATGCAATGACGAGGAAATCTGTCAGCAGCTTGCAAACGGGATGCAGACGCCGCTATCCAAAGCGGTGATCCGTATGTTTGAGGGCGTATCTCCGATTGTCGCTCGTGAATGGGAATTCTACGTTGGCAAAGGGGAAGCGGTTTCACTTCCGCTGACGGCGGAGCAGACATCGCGATTCCTGTTTATCGTGCGTCAAACGCAGGAAATGCTCAGGGACGCTGATAAGCGCCGCTTTACGTCCGTCCGGACAAAGGAAGGCATACTCAAGGATTTCTCTTATATGCACATCGCACAATACGGCGCATTTATGATCTCCTCTGCGTATCCGAGCGCAAGTGAAACTCTGGACGCATTTTTTGCGCAGCGTGATCGGGATACTCGTATGCGGCAGCGAGCGAATGATTTATTTCGGTTTCTTGCGAATGCTTCGGAGCGAATCGCGAAGCGCGTTGCGAATCAGAAACAGGAATTGATTGCCTGTGAGTCGATGGAAACAAACCGTCGGCGCGGCGATCTGATTTCTGCCAATCTGTACCGTATACAGCGCGGCGATCATGTGGCGCGCGTCGAGGATTTTTATGACGAGGCGTGTCCGCTTTTGGAGATTCCGCTTGACGTTCGCCTGACGCCTGCACAGAATGCGCAGTACTATTATAAAAAATACCGGAAAGCGTGTACGGCTCGAAAAAAGCTGACGGCGCTGATCGCAGACGGCGAGCAGGAGCAAATGTATATTGACAGCGTATTCGACGCACTGACGCGTGCTGAATGCGAATCGGATCTGGCGCAGCTGCGGCTCGAATTGACGGAGCAGGGATATCTGCGTGAAAACCGAAAGGCTGGCAAACCTCCGAAGCCGATGCAGCCAATGCATTTTCGTTCGAGTGACGGTCTGGATATTTTTGTTGGAAGAAACAATAAGCAAAACGATCAACTTACGCTGAAATTCGCAGAAAAAACGGATATCTGGCTGCATACGCAGCTGGTTCACGGCGCACACGTAATTCTTGTGACGAACGGACAATCGCCGCCGGATCGTTCCGTGGAGGAAGCCGCGATGCTTTCAGCTTATTTCAGCAAAGGCAGGGATTCCGCGCAGGTAAAGGTAGATTATTGTGCGGCGAGATATGTGAAGAAGCCATCCGGCGCGCGTCCGGGCATGGTGATCTATACAAATTATCGGACTGCGTTCGTAACGCCGAATGCGGAACTTGCTGAAAAGCTGCGTGTGAAAGACTGATATCAGATTGAACTGGCGTATCGGATTCTTCTGATAATAATGGGAAATGATGATATACTATATTATATAAAACGAAAGGGTGACATCCACATGAGCAACAATCAAAACTGGGGATATGAAGCGGTGTTCTACCAGATTTATCCGCTTGGATTCTGCGGCGCACCGTTTGAAAATGACGGCGTTCCAGAACATAGAATTCTGAAAGTGATCGACTGGGCAGAGCATATTGCGTCACTTGGCTGTAACGCGGTATATTTTTCGCCTGTATTTGAATCGGATTCGCATGGCTACAATACCCGTGATTTCAAGAAGATTGATACGCGGCTCGGCACAAATGAGGACTTCAAGCTGGTTTGTGACGCGCTGCATGAAAAGGGAATACGGGTTGTACTGGACGGCGTGTTCAATCATGTCGGCAGAGGTTTTCCGCAGTTTCGGGATGTATGTGAAAAGAAATGGGATTCACCGTTCAAGGATTGGTTTCATATCAGCTTCGATGGCAACAGCAACTACAATGATGGTCTCTGGTACGAGGGATGGGAAGGACATTACGATCTTGTCAAGTTGAATCTACGGAATCCTGCTGTTGTCGAGCATCTGTTTGACGCGGTGCGCTACTGGATTGAATACTTCGGGATTGACGGCATCCGCCTAGATGTGGCTTATTCTCTGGATATGGATTTTCTGAAAGCACTGCGGCGTTTTACAGATCAGCTGAAGCCGGATTTCTTCCTGATTGGTGAACTGCTGCACGGCGATTATTCGCGTTGGGTGAATCCTGAAATGCTGCATTCTGCAACAAATTATGAATGTTATAAGGGATTATATTCGAGTTTTAATTCGATGAATATGTTTGAAATCTGTCACTCGCTGAAAAATCGTTTTGGTCCGGAGCAATGGTGTCAGTATCGCGGGATGCATCTGCTTTGCTTTGCAGATAATCACGATGTAACGCGTATTGCAAGCATTCTCAATAATCCGTTGCATTTGCCGCTGGTATATACGCTTTTGTTTGGAATGCCGGGAATTCCGTGCGTATATTACGGGAGCGAATGGGGCGTTCAGGCGAAAAAAAGAACAGGGCGATCCTGCATTGCGGCCCTTCTTCCAGAAGCCGGAGGAAAATGCGCTGACCGATCTGATTCGGAGGCTCGCGCACGCGCATCGTGAATGCAAGGCGCTTTGTCACGGAAGCTTGCAGGTTCCCGTTCTGACCAATCAGCAATGCGTGATCCAGAGAGATTTTGAGGGAGAACGCGTCTTTATTGCAGTCAATGCTTCTGACCAGCTGTATATGGCACATTTCAATGCCGGCTACGGTCTTGCCGATGATCTGATAACCGGCGAAACGCATGATTTCGGCGGCGGCAGTCTGCTGAAACCCTATAGCTATCATATCTGGCGATGCAAATAATATCGTTGAAAAAGCCGTGATTGCAAAAAAATCACGGCTTTTTTGTTTATCAATCAACCGATCTCAAATCGGAACAAATTCTCTGAAAAACTCTGTACAAACCTCGAAACAAGTGATATAATGGAAGTATGAATTGGAACGTTCGGCGTATATAAAAATCCATGTGAAAGCAGTCATATATCAAATGAAAGGAGCGAGTGCGATGTCTGAAAAAAACGATCTCAAAATTGAGGAGCAAATCCGCCTTGTGAACGGCGCTTCCTTTTTTGGAACGGCTGAAATCCCTGAAAAAAATATACCGAGATTACAGCTTCTTGACGGTGGAACGGGTATCAATTTTGAACAGCTTTTCGGTGACTTTTTAAGCAGCAGCGGTCTTGACGGAATCGGCGGAAGCGACCTCAGAAATGTATTGAAATATTTTTATGCCAATGAAAATCTGCCTGATGACGGCTCCAGAAAACTATATGATTTCATTGTACAGAAGCTTCACGAACGGAATCCGAAGTTGAAAGCGCCGGGTTGCTATCCCTCTGGAATTATGCTTGGTGCAACTTGGAATACCGAGGTGATTTACGATATGGGAACTGCGCTTGGTCAGGAGGCACGTTCCTATGGTATCAACATTTTGCTTGGTATTCCGAACGTAAATCTTCATCGTGATATCCGAAACGGACGTCTGTTCGAGGGTTATTCCGAGGATCCCTGTCTTGTATCAACGCTTGCGCCTTCTCTTGTGAAGGGCTTACAGGCGGAGGGCGTTGCTGCAAATGTCAAGCATTTTGCTGCAAATCATCAGGAAACCAACCGAATGAATATCAACGAGTATATTACCGAACGTGCATTACACGAGCTGTATTTTCCAGCATTCAAAGCCTGTGTGAAGGCTGGGGTAAAAACTGTCATGAGCGCTTACAATCAGATTAACGGTGTTCCATGTACGGAGAATCGCGCGATGCTGCACGATATGCTGCGTGAGGAGTGGGACTTTGAAGGCGTGGTAATATCCGATTGGAATGCGGTATATCATCCTGCCGCCGCTTTGAACGCAGGCAATGATTTGGCTATGCCGGGACCGATTTCTCCGGAAGCATTGACCGCCGCATTTTACGACGGAACGCTTTCTGCTGAAGCACTGAGCATTTCCGCAAGCCGGATTGCAGAGCTTGCAAGGAAATACGCAACGCCAGCCGCAGGTGAAATATCTCTTGCAGAAACAGATCGTGCTGCATACAATGTAGCAGCCGAAGGAACTGTCCTGCTGAAAAATGAAAACATTCTGCCGCTATCTTCTACTGCTCGCATTGCTTTGTTCGGTGAACACGCTGAGGATCTGCTGACGTGTGGAGAGGGGAGCGCAGGTATCAATACAAACCGGAACGTATCGTTCCGCGAGGCGCTTGTTGAACGGTTTCACAGTGTTTCGGTGAATCAAATTGCAGATCATTCGGATACACTGATTTATGTATATAGTCTTGCAGGCAGAGAGGGAAACGACCGAACGGATATCTCAGTTCTCACACAGATTACACAGGAATGGGAAACGCTTCTTGATGAAGCGGACAGCCGCAATATGAAGAAAATACTTGTTTTGAATATCAGTGCGCCAGTTGCGCTTGCGGGTTGGGAAAAACGCTTTGACGGAATATTCTGTATTTTTCTTCCGGGAATGCAGGGGGCAAATGCGCTCGCAGACTGCCTTTGCGGAAAAATCAATCCTTCAGGCAGACTGCCGCTGACATTTCCAAAATCCATCGAGGATATGCCGACATATCTCAACTTTCCAGGCGACGGGATGCAGGTGCATTACGGCGAGGGGATTTTTGTCGGATACCGTTGGTATGACGCAAGAAAGACTGCGCCGCTATATCCTTTCGGATATGGTTTATCCTATACTGATTTTAAGATTGAAAGATTGTCGGCTGAAGCAGATACGTTTACCGATTCCGTAACTGTATATACGGAGATTGTCAATATTGGCGATTGTGCTGGAAAGGCGGTCGTTCAGATTTATGTATCCGATCCGGAAAGCACGCTGACAAAGCCTATCCGTGAACTGAAAGCGTTCAGAAAGATTTATCTTGAGCCGAATACGAAGCAGACGGTTTCCTTTACGTTGAACCGTCATGATTTTGAAAGCTATGACCCGAATCTGCATCAGTGGACGATGGAGGAGGGCTTCTACAAAATTTACGCAGGTTTCTCATCACGGGATTTGCAGGCAAGCTGTATGGTTTACGCCGATGTCGAATCGCCCTATTCCTATGGTGCGAATACTTCCGTCAAGGAAATGATGGAAAATGAAGAACTGAAAACGGTATTGCGCGTATTTTTTGCGGAAACTGAATTGCCGTGGACGGCGCTTCTGACCAGCTACGAATATACATCGCAGGATACAATCGGCTTGATACTCTAACAGGTGAATTGTACGGAGGCAGACCGAAAAACACTGTATGACAGAATGCGCAAGGTGCAAAAACAATAAGAAATCACAAAAATACGTTCTTACGATAAGGATACTCGACAGACAGTCAGAACGTATCATAAAGTTTACGAGAAAAATAGGCAAAGGACTTGTCACTGCTGATCGTGACAAATCCTTTGCTTTTTTATTTCCGTTCCGACCGCCTGTGATCTCTGTACTCCTTAGGCGTCATTCCATAGAGTGCCTTGAATTTTCGGCAAAAATATCCCACATTTTCAAAGCCTGCTGTCTGAGCGATAACGGAAACGCTGTTTTCGGTTTCCGAAAGAAGCTTGGCGGCACGCTTCAAACGATATTCCAGAACATAATTTATGGGCGATGTATGCAGATAGCTTTTAAAAATATTCAGCACACTGCTTTTGCTTATGGAAACAGTTCTTGCAATGTCCTCCAAGGTTATGCGACGATAATAGTTTTTGTGGATATACTGCATCATTATTTGCAGCTGTGCTTGTGCCTGTGCGGAAGTTTTGGCGGTGTTTTGATTATCATTCTGATTTATGCTTTCGGAAATCAGCCCCCACAGCTTCATAATAAGCTGGGTTGTTTGCAGTTCGGATATGCTTTCCGATTCTTGGATCGCAAACACATTTCGTATCGTATCAAGCATCTCACACTGTTTTTCATCTGTCGGCGTTATTATTAGGCATTCAACCGAGGACAAAAGCACGGGCTTTATATATTTGCGGTAGATCAGACTATTTTCTGCAGCAATCAGAAGTGGGGAAAAGACCATGTTGGGAATAATTGCACTTGCACTGCTCTCGAACCGATGAATCACCTGAGTGTTTATGAAAATAGCTTCACCAGCCTTGAGCACATATCTGCTGCTGCCCACAAGAAAATCTGCCGTCCCCTTTTCTACAAGCACAAGCTCAACCTCGGGGTGCCAGTGCCAGTCAATACAGTGCAGGTCAAAGAGCCATATATCCTCATAATAATAGCGGAAGGGATATTCCTCACTTCCGTGGCTTATGGTTTCACGAAGAGTTTCATCGGTGATAATCTTTGCGTAGCCATCGTTTAGCTTCTTCAAGCTTATCCTTCCTTTTTTGTGATATAGTGTAATAAAAATGTGATATTGTACATTGAAATATATCGTATGTTATGATATGATACAATTATAACAAAAAGCGAAAGGAACGTCAAGATGAATTACAGAAAAACTCTTATTGCCTGTTATCTTGGATTTGTTACACAGGCTATTACAGCAAACTTTGCACCGCTGCTGTTTTTAACATTCCACAATGTTTACAATACTCCTCTCGGAAAAATTGCACTGATATCCTCCGTGTTCTTTATCACCCAGCTTATTGTGGATATTCTCTGTGCAAAGTTTGCGGACAGAATAGGCTATCGAAGATGCGTTGTCGGTTCTCAGCTGTTTTCGGCAGCAGGACTTCTGGGACTTGCTTTTCTTCCTCAGATAATGCCCGACCCGTTTATGGGAATAATTATCAGCACAATAGTGTATGCGGTGGGCAGCGGTCTTACCGAGGTGCTTGTCAGTCCTATCGTTGAAGCCTGTCCCTTTGAGCATAAGGAGGCGGCAATGAGCCTGCTCCATTCCTTTTACTGCTGGGGTTCGGTGGGTGTTATCCTGCTTTCAACAGTATTTTTCTCGTTATTCGGTATAGAAAACTGGAAATGGCTTGCTTGTATATGGGCAATTATTCCGCTGTATAATATGTTCAATTTTATTGTCTGTCCCATCGAACACCCTACCGAGGACGGACAAGGTATGAGTATCGGAAGGCTTTTAAAAACGCCCGTGTTCATTATCTCCATACTGCTGATGATATGCGCAGGAGCATCGGAGCTTTCAATGGCACAGTGGGCATCTGCATTTGCGGAATCTGCTTTGGGTCTTTCAAAGGCTATGGGAGATATTGCAGGACCTTGCCTGTTTGCGGTTACTATGGGAATAAGCCGTTCACTGTACGGAAAATACGGTGACAGGCTTGACCTTATAAAATTTATGATAGGCTCGGGCTTGCTTTGTCTTATATGCTATCTTGTTGCTTCCCTGTCGGATATTCCCATGCTTGGGCTTGCAGGCTGTATAATCTGCGGATTTTCCGTCGGAATAATGTGGCCTGGAACCATAAGCATCTGTTCGGGAAAAATGCCTTCGGGCGGTACGGCAATGTTTGCCCTTCTTGCCATGGCAGGCGACCTTGGCGGTGCAATAGGTCCCGGTATAGTTGGAAACATTTCACAAAATGCGGGAGATGATATTCGCAAGGGCGTGCTTGCAGGCTGTATTTTCCCACTTGTGCTTGTTATTCTGACTTTTGTGATTTCAAAAAATGCTAATAAAAACAGGCAGGAATGAAAGATTATGACTATTTGAACTGTATTGTTCAAAAAATATAGGAGGCTTATTATCTTGTTGCTCCCGTTCTTGAGCTTGGTGCAAGAGAGCGCAGTGTATATCTGCCAAAGGGCAAGTGGGAAAGCATTTCCGATAATAAGATATACGATGGCGGTCAGACAGTTACCGTTCCCGCTCCTCTTGATGTTATGCCTGTATTTAAAAGACTTGTTTAATTCTCTGCTGACCGATAAAATATTGTTTTTTTGATACAAAAATTTCACTTGGTTAAAAAGGTCAACCCCTTCCGCTGATTTCCTCGGCGGAGAGGGTTATTATTTGATAAAAGTCAAAATTTCGCAAATGCTATATTATACAACAAATCGGTAATTGCAACTAATGGTTCATGGAGATAAAAAATACCAAATTGAAGATCCGGAGAAAACTTTTCAGCAAAGAAAAATCAATTTAATTGAAAAAACTCATATACTTGCTTGCGGCTGATTTACTTGAAATTGTAGATTTGTCAGAACGGCTAAAATTGTTTTTGCGTTTTTGAATCAAAACGCAAAAATGTGAATCGGCAATAAATCTAAAATCAGCTCACAAAAAAGTTGTAAACGCATTGCATTAAAAAGGTTGAAAAAAGAGGTCGGCAGAATGTCGCAAGTGCAGAAAAAGTACATCTTTTTCCCGTCAAGCTCCGCTGACGGGTTGTTAGGAGCTGTCAACCCCTAAAACCCGGAAATGATATTTTTGTAAAATATCGAAACATAGAATTTTTATGCCGACGTGCAGCTATCGGCTGCGAAAGGACGACCGTCCTTTCTACGCTTGCTGTCCTGCAAGCATAATGCCTATATACCGCTATCCGAAAAGAAAACTGTACAGTTTTTCTTCGCTTGCGAGTGTTTCCGAAAAGATATGTATCTTTTCGACGCTTGCGGGCTTTCACCCATAAAGTCATATGACTTTTCAACGCTTGCGGATATCTTCCTCACAAATCCTATTCAACCGGGTTGAAACTCATTTCCGCCACTTTTTCACTGGTTCACTTTTACCACAATCGTCGGAAGTGGCAGGAAAGTTCATCATCCATTCTGCATATTCTTCCTTGGTTATGATTTTTTCACTCAGTTCTTTTCTGCGAAGCTGCCATTCTTCAAGAAATTTATTCAGCAGATGATTGTGAAATTGGAGTGCAGGCTGCGGATTTCCTAATTCATCAGGAACGGAGATTATTGAAAAATTGTTGGTGTGATGTTTTTTCGATTCCTGCCCCAGATCAAAAAGCAGATGAATGAAAGTTTCTGTATTTTCCAAATACGGATTTTTCAGAGAATTGATATTTACGTCAAGGATGGCTGCGATCTCCGACAGCAATTCAGCTTTTGGTGTTCTTGTGCCGCTTTCATATTGTGCAATCCTGACATCGGCAGATTTTTCATCGAAGCCGAGGTTTATTCCGAGTTCCTTCTGTGTGAGTCCTCGCAGATTTCTTGCATTTTTGATTTTTTCACCTATGGTCATAATAGCCCTCCCGAAAATTTTCTCTACTTTGATTATACCATATTTTCAAAAAGCAATCAATATTCCTAATCAAAAAGTTAAATAAAATTTCTAAAACCCATTGACAAAAGCAAATTTGTATAGTATAATAAAGTTAAGCATTTGAGATTAGTCATAATGTGATTACCCAAGATTTATGAAAAATTGAATAACGGCGTCCCAAATGAGCGGGGCGGAACAGCGAAAGAGAGCTAAGAGCAAATCTGCGGATTTGTTTCTTGGCTCTCTTTGTTGTTTCAGGCAGAACAAAACATCTGAGAAAGGAACAGAAAAATGAAAAAGAGAAAGCAGACAACAATTGAGCAGACCTTCAGCGAAAGAACTCCAGACAAAACCAAAGAATATTTAATCGGCAATACCGTTTATATCGTAAATTCTTTCTTTGCAGAAAATGAAAAAACTACGGTCAAGGACATTGTCGAACGTCTTGCTATCAGAGAGCTAAACAAAAATATTGCGTAAAAACATGGACAACTCAGAATGATTATGATATAATAAGTATAACGTTCTGACTGTCGGAAAGGTAAGGTAAAAATGATTAGACAGTCAAATTCAGAAAAAATTACAGCCCTATATTGCAGGCTCAGCCACGATGACGAACTGCAAGGCGACTCCAACAGCATTATCAACCAGAAGCAGATACTTTCCGATTATGCGATAAAGCACGGACTTACAAATTACCGATTTTATGTTGATGACGGCATCAGCGGAACTACCTTTGACAGAGAAGGCTTCATAAATATGATTTCTGATGTGGAAAGCGGTGAAGTTGGTACGGTAATTGTCAAGGATATGTCCCGTTTCGGCAGAGATTATCTAAAGGTCGGTTACTATACAGAGATAATGTTTGCGGAATTTGATGTGCATTTTATCGCTATAAACGATTGTGTGGATAGCGAGCGTGAGGACAATGATTTCACTCCGATACGCAACCTGTTCAACGAGTTTTACGCAAAGGACACATCGAGAAAAATCCGTGCCGTCTGGAAGGCAAAGGGCAATGCAGGCGAAAGAATAGCTTCTGTTCCTGTTTACGGTTACAAGAAGGATCCCCTTGACCCAAAGCACCTTATTATTGATGAAGAAGCTGCACCGATAGTTCAGCGGATTTATCAGATGTGCCTGTCGGGAATGGGACCGTATCAGATTGCCGCAGTATTATCCGATGAAAAAGTGATTTGTCCCTCATACCATATTAATAATATAGGTATGTGCCGCAGAACAAATCTTGGAAAAAATCCGTATGGTTGGAATTCGACCAATGTTGCAGAAATTCTTGAACGCAAAGATTACCTTGGTCATACTACTAATTTCAAGTGCAAAAGAAAATCCTACAAGAGCCATAAGGTAATAAAAAATCCTGTGGAGGATCAGAGGATATTTTATAATACTCACGAACCTATAATCAAACAGGACGAATGGGATGCTGTTCAGAAAATACGAAGCTCAAAACGCAGACGTAACAATTCCGGGAAAACAAATATGTTTTCGGGACTCATTTATTGTGCCGATTGCGGTGGCAAGCTTAATTACAATTACAAAGAAGCAAAGCCTTCTCAGAGCTACTTTCAGTGCGGTACATATTCATACCACGCTACAAAGGATGACTGCACAACGCATTTTATCAGGGAGACTGTAATTAGTGATTTGATACTTACGGAATTAAATGAAATTATCCGTACTGCAAATTGTGATGAAAAATCACTTGTGGAATTGTTGGCTAAGAACAATGAAACGGCGTCACGCAAGCAGGCGGCAAAGCAGAAGAAGGAGCTTGCAGCCGCTCAGAAAAGGTATGACGAGCTTGACCGAATGTTCAATCGGATATATGAGGATAACGTCAACGGTAAAATCTCCGATGAACGTTTTGCGAAAATGTCTGCTTCATACGAAGCTGAACAGGCAGAACTTGCCAATACTATCAAGAACATTTCCGAAAGCTTGAATAATGATAAGACCGAACAGGATAATATCAGACGGTTTGTTGCTGTTGCGAAAAAATACACCAAATTGACAGAGCTTTCAACGGAAATCCTGCACGATTTTATTCAGAAAATCGTTGTTCATGCTCCGGACAGATCAAGCGGCAGACGTGTTGTTCAGCTTGATATTTACTACAATTTTATAGGCAAGATAAATGATTGAAAAGAAAAATCCGAGCCATTTGAAGTGATGGCTCGGATTGATGAGATGGGTTTGTATCCTTATTGCAGCTGCGTAAAGCGGCGATTTATTCTGTTCGTGTCATATTTTCTCAAGAAAAGGAAAAAAGAAAAGCCCCGCGTCTACGTCAAAAACGTAAATGCGTGGCATTTATCCGTAAGCAGATGAGGGGAATCGAACCCCCGACCTCAGCTTGGGAAGCTGATGTTTTACCATTAAACTACATCTGCACGATAAATTAAAAATCCCTCATACAAGATGTATGAGGGATTTGGATGCGGATAAGAGGACTTGAACCTCCATGATATTGCTATCACATGGACCTGAACCATGCGCGTCTGCCAATTCCGCCATATCCGCACATCCTTGTCGCTATTCCCTTGCGACTTTGTTATTATATCACAATTCAAAAGATTTGTCAAGGGATTTTCGCAAATTTTTCAAAATATTTTTTTGCAATTTTCTAAAAAGTGTGTTATAATAGGAAAAGAGTAAAAATGAGGGAGTGGAATTTCAAGTTATGACGATCTATCTGGATTCTGCCGCAACCTCTCGTCCGGGGGAAGCGTGTCTGAACGCGATGTGCGAAATGATGCGAGAGACATACGGCAATCCGTCCTCGCTGCACCGATTCGGATTGGAGGCGCAGCTCCGTATGGAGCAGGCGCGAAAACAGATCGCCGCAGCGCTCGGATGTGAGAGCGCTTCTATCACATTTACATCCGGTGCGACGGAAAGCAATCATTTGGCGATACGAGGCGCAGCGTATGCATATGGCAAACGGAAACGCCGCGTTGTTACGACGACCGTTGAACACGCTTCAGTAAAAGGTGCGTTTGATCTGCTTGAAACCGAGGGCTATGAAGTCATTCGCGTTGCACCGGATGCGGACGGCGTCCTGCACGCGGAGGATATTGCCGCAGCGGTTGACGATGCAACGTGTCTTGTCAGCATGATGCTGGTAAACAATGAAGTCGGCGCGATTCTGCCGGTACAGCAGGCGTTTGCACAAATCAAGCGGACATATCCGCAGATCATCACGCATTGCGACGCAGTGCAGGGCTTCATGAAGCTGCCCGTAAATCCAGTGAAGCTCAATGCGGATTTGCTGACGATCAGCGGACATAAGGTTTATGCCTGCAAGGGAGTCGGTGCGCTGTATCATAAAAAGGGAGTCCGCCTGATTCCATTGATGAAGGGCGGCGAACAGGAAGGTACGATTCGTCCGGGAACGGAATCGGTACCGCTGATTGTCGGATTCGGCGCGGCGGTCAATGAACTGCGCGGTACGATTGCGGAACGTGCGGAATATGTATCCAGTTTGCGCAGCGAATGCGTCCGACAGCTTTCAGATTTGGAAGGCGTAGCAATCAATTCTCCCGAAAACGGCAGTCCATATATTCTAAGTTTTTCGGTCAAAGGACTGCGTTCTGAGACAATGCTGCATTTTCTTTCTGACCGTGAAATATATGTATCGAGCGGTTCTGCCTGTTCAAAAGGGAAGCAAAGCGGCGTGTTGCAGCAGTTCGGCGTCACACAGGATCTTGCAGACAGTACGCTGCGCGTGAGTTTTCATGCGGAGAATACAGATGCGGATATTACAGCGCTTTGTACTGCGTTGAAAGAGGCGCAGGAACAGCTTGTACATAAACGGTAATATAAAGGAGCTTGCTGCATGATTCGCAAATATGAAGCGTGTGATTTATCGGAATGTGCAGCCGTATTTTGCAGTGCATTTGCGGCAGCGCCTTGGAACGAAAACTGGACGCAGGCTCTTGCAGAAGCGCGGATTTCCGAGCTGACGGGTACGCCTTACTCGCGAGGATTTGTATATGAAAAGGATGGCAGGATTGTTGCTGTGGCTGCCGGCAGGATATGTACATATCTGCATGGAAAAGAATATGTGATTGACGAATTCTGCGCTGCGGCGGAGATACAAGGAATGGGCATTGGTTCTGCGCTGATGCGGCAGATTATTGCGGAAATGCGAGCGGAAGGCTGCGTGAGCATTGTACTGCAGACGACGCACGGTTATCCAAGTGAGCGCTTTTACATTAAAAATGGGTTTCAGCGCAATCCGGGCATGATTACCATGTACCGCTTGCTTGCTGATGAAACAATATGATCGGATGTGCAGTCGTTTTTATACTATTGTTAAATATTTAGAAAGAGGCTTTTTAAAATGAGAGAGATTATTCTGGTAAAATACGGTGAAATGGCGCTAAAGGGGCAGAATAGAAGCTCCTTTGAGGACGTTCTTTTGCGGAATATCCGGTATCGGCTGAAAAAGCTAGGTAAGTTTTCGTATTCCAAGGCACAGTCAACGATATATGTTATGCCGGAAGCGGATACCGATGAAGCCTGTGATGAATTGCTTGCAGAAGCAATGCCTCGTCTGAAAAAAGTATTTGGCATCGCAGCGCTCGCACGCGCTTTGAGCTGTGAAAAATCGTTTGCTGATATTTCGGCGCGTGCGATTCCGTATCTTGCGGACGCGCTGAACGCCGCTAAGACTTTTAAAGTTGAGGCAAAGCGCGCGGATAAGACATTTCCAATGAAATCGCCGCAGATCTGTGCAGACTTAGGCGGTATTCTGCTGGAAAACTATCCGCATCTGAGCGTCGATGTCAATCATCCGGATGTGACGGTAACGGTTGAGATTCGGGATCTCAACGCTTATGTTCATGCTGCGCGTGAAAGAGGCGCCGGCGGATTGCCGGTGGGGACGGCAGGCAATGCGATGCTGCTGCTTTCCGGCGGTATAGACAGTCCGGTTGCCGCATACATGATGGCAAAGCGCGGTCTGCGCATCACGGCTTGTCATTTTGCGTCGCCGCCATATACTTCGGAACGCGCGCTGCTGAAAGTGGAACAGCTCTGTGAAAAGCTGACTCCATGGTGCGGCAGTATGGCGTTTTACTGCGTACCGTTTACGGAAATTCAGGAACAGCTTCAGCGAAATTGTCCGGAGGAATACTTCACGATTCTGATGCGCCGTTTGATGATGGAGATTGCGTGTCGTCTTGCTGAACGTGAGGACTGCGGCGCGATTATCACAGGCGAAAGTCTCGGACAGGTTGCCAGCCAGACGCTTCCTGCACTGCAATGTACGGATGCTGTCGCAACGATGCCGGTGCTTCGTCCGCTGGTGGGCATGGATAAAACCGAAATCGTCGAAATATCGCGCAAAATTGATACGTTTGATATTTCAATACAGCCATATGAGGACTGCTGCACGGTCTTTACGCCGCGGCATCCAAAGCTCAGACCGCGTCTGGAAGACGTTGCTGCTGCACAGGCACTAGTTGATTTTGCACCGATGGTGGAAGCGGCGGTTGCTGGCGCAGAAAAAAAGGTGTTTGCACAGCATATCTCGGAAAATCAAATGCTTTGAGTGTTGTTTCATGTGGAACATATTTGGACGGACATTTCAATCAATCAAATAATGATTTGGCGTAAATGTCAATGAATGACTGCTTTTGGTGTGCTGAAATTAGTTTGTATCACAAATGTAACGAGCGCGACTTGACAATATGCCGCCTGATGTAGTACAATATGGTATGAGAATAGGAGCATTATGAACGATGGAATACTCGTTTTGCGAACCTGTTCTCTGAACGATACATCAGTGTCAGGCGCATCCCGTGTTTTGTAACCGGTGCTGCGGCTGCCCTGACCGGATGGAGCGAAACTCGCTTCATATCCTTGTCCGGTGAATCAGCGGATTTCCGGACTGTGATCTGCCGGCTTGCCGGCGTCACAGTGTTTGAATCCAACGGGTAACTGGCAGGTGAGATTCCGGAGCAGAATGGCGGAACTTCCAGCCTTCTGTTGACACGGTTTCTGTCGGTTGGAGCAATGCTGCTGTCGGGTTTAACCGGCATATTCGGCGAAATTTCATGAATGTGATCTCCGATATGGAGAATGACTGCTGATTGAGAGATGTACAGACTCTCAAAGCATTAACCTGTGCAAATGCTTTGTGCAAAGACTGAGTTGTTCCTATGCCAGTCCGAAACAGAGTAAATGCAAATTGATGGAGGCGTTCAAATGGATATCAGGCAAAATCCCTATCAAGAACCTAGCTGCTCTGACGCGCCGAAGGAAACTTCCGGTACGCAGAATGCAGTACCCGAACATGATTCCCCGCTTCGGGCGGATGTCACTCAGAACGGTACTAGAAGAACATACGGTGCACATCGGATGCTGAAGGGTGCCGCAGCACGTGCGGAGAATTCAGCAGAGGATCGTCTGAGAGATGTACTTCAGGAAACGGAAAGAGGACAGAGTCGTAATTGGGACGACATTGCGGCAATTTTAGATGAAGTCGAAGAAAAACGTCACAGCAAAACCGCTGAACAGCCCAATGTCGAATATTCTTCCGGTGAACCGGATGCATCCGTAGAGCAGTATGCTCGACGGGATGCGGTTACAGCTGCATCGGCAGAAGAACTAAAGGCTGCAGTACGGCATACGAGAACGCCAAGACCTGAGACGCATACGGTGGCTCAGTCAGCGGCGAACCCGGAGGCAGTACCGCGGCAGCAGAAGGAAAACCGAAAGAAAAAACGCAAAACTTATTCGTTTAAGGAGATACTGAAATTTTTTGTTCCGTGGAAAGGCGATTCCTTGTTTGAGTCGTTCCGGAAGATTGTCTTTTCTGTTGCATTGGTGATTGTCGGCGTCTGTACATTCCTGATTAGCAGCTACTATATCGACCTGTACAAGGCAAAGCAGATGTATAAGGATTTGCAGGCACGAATTGAAGAATCAAGGGCAAATCGACATTTTTCAGAGAATGATCAACAGGAACAGCTTGTAACCGGTGAAACCGAGTGGCTCGATTTCAACCACTACGGAGAAACGCTGTATCCTTTGAATCCCGACGCTGTTGGTTATATCAATATCGAGGGAACTCAGGTCAGCTATCCCGTCGTGCAGAAACAAAAATTAAGTGATCCGAATCTGAACCCCAATGACTACTATCTCTATCGAACGTTTATGCAGGAGCAGAGTAAATCCGGCTGTATTTTTATGGATTACCGGAATCACTTTGATGAAGTAGTCGATCACCGTCGTGTCTATGACAATTCCGGAAATGTTTTCATTTACGGACATAACATGAATAATAAAACGATGTTTGGAAGTCTGCGCGATTATATCAACAATCCGTCATTCTACAGCCAGCATCCAATCGTCAACTATTCCTCGCTTTATAAGGATTATCAATTCAAAATCTTTGCAGTCTTTATCGTTGACGGTGAAGATTATGATTCTGAATATGCCTTTGATTGCTGGAATACACTCGATTTCGAGGACGAAAACGCGTTTTATGATTATGTGAACGAAGCAAAAAAACGCACAATGATCAACACAAATGTCGATGTGAAGTATGGAGATCAACTCTTGTCGCTGTACACGTGCAACGGACTGGTCGCCAATGCCAAGCTGATACTGATGTGTCGAGAAGTTCGTGCCGGCGAAGACCTGAAAAAGGGAACAGAGAATGCCACGTTGAATGACAATGTGCTGTACCCTAAGGCCTATTATAAATCGGGCCGCCCTGTTAATTACGATCCCAAGAAATTTGTACCCTATGGTCCAAATGCGTAATTCAGGTTTTGATTTCACGGAAATCAAACTGAAAGGGAATGGGATGTCAAGGAGGTAAACGTACTTGTTTCCGCTTTGTGCGGACTGTTTTCTTTCGGTTATGCTGTCTCATATCGTATCTGAGTGGTGGGCGTACAGCCCCCCTCACCCGCAGTCATTGATGCGGAGCACATCTCCACGATATGAGAATCATCAGCTTAACAGAGAGATGTACGCAGGCAAACTGCGACGGAGAACAACGCGTTGTTCCTGAATAGCGCGCGCTGAAAGGTCGGATTGGGATCGGCCGGACGGCGAAGGGAGGACACGAACGATTAGACAAAATCCCCACAGCAATCTTGGGGAAATAAAGCCGGGCAAACCCGGTGAGATTGATATATTGGAGAATAATTATGCAAGCTCGAACGCGAAGAAACCGCGTGGCAATTCTGGTTGCAATGGCTTTGTGTTTCACCAGTACATGTGCAATGCAGAGCGACAGAGATGCCATGCTGCGCTCAAGAGCTGCCAATATTGCGTTTGCCGCTACAACAGAAGGCTGTGAGAATGAGACGGACGTACAAGCCGTTTCAGGACCTGCCGACTCGCGCAGCAGCCTTCAGTCAGGTGCAGACGCATATGAAGTTGCCGAATTGCGGAAGGCTGATCTTTATGAATATGATGACAGCCTTATGCTTGTTCGGTATGAGGCAGTTGATTCTGAGCCGGACGAAACGCCAACGATTACTACTGCAACGACAACAACTGTCATGACTGACAGTGAAACCAATATTACGACTGCTACGTCTGCCGTAACAACTTATGAGGAGCCTGTCGTTACGATTCGCGAAACCATTGCTGCGGAGCCGGAAACCGTTGTGTTCTATTCCTCCGGATACGGACACGGCGTTGGCATGAGCCAGAATGGCGCCAACTTCTACGCAATGTATGACGGTTTGACGTATGACCAGATTTTGAATGTTTATTATCCCGGAACGATGCTGGTTCAGACTGGTACTTCGGAATGGGAAACCATGACAGTCGGCGGTAAGACTGATACCGTTGTATCTATTCTTTCGCAGATTGTCAATAATGAAATGGGCGATTCTTTTTCTGTTGAAGCTATTAAGGCACAAGCAGTTGCAGCTTATACCTATTATCTTTACAATGGATACGGTGCAGGTATGATCTGTAAAGCGAATCCGTCCCAGAAAATTGTGGATGCTGTACGTTCTGTTCTCGGTGTTGTTGTATATTACGAGAATGCTCCAGCACTCACTTCGTTTTATGCTTCAAGCGGCGGTACGACTGCTTCCTGTAAGGATATCTTCTATGCAGATCTTCCTTATTTGCAGAGCGTGACCGTCAGACACGATGAATCTTCTGACCCGCATTACAACAGTACCTTGGTCTTTCAGGCGAATGTACTCAAATCAAAACTTGAAAGAGCTTATCATGTATCGCTCTCAGGTAACCCATATGATTGGATTCAACTTGAGTACGGTGACGGCGGCTATGTCGCTTATGCAGTCATCGGCGGGCAAGTTCGCGTGAAGGGCAATGACCTCCGGAGCGTACTTGGTTTGAAGTCTCCGAAGTTTGAATTTGTGTACCAGTCTGATATGACATCGACTGAAGCAATGACAAGCGATGATAGTAATTCGGATTCTGTTACGACATCGCAAGAAGATTCTGTCGCGTTAGAATCTACGCAGGATATGTAATCCGCGTTATGAATGTGAAAAATCCCGTACAGGAGACTGTGCGGGATTTTTTGACCATGTTATTACTCAGCTTCTCATCAAAAAAACGCAAAACCCATATATCGGGCTTTGCGTTTTCAGATTTATAGCATATATTATGCTTCCATTGCAGGGAGCCAGTGCAGAATCGGCATATTCTGATTCGCGAATGCGTCAAGCAAGGCGGTACGTTCTGCATTTGTCAGCGAAGCTGAAATCAGACACGCATTGCTAGTCGCGCGGACTGCTTCATTTTCATGACCATTCTTTGCAAGATAATTCGCAGCAAATTCGCTGAGTGCAGCGGCGTCGTGATTGTTCTCAAAGCGAATCAGCATACCACAATTCAAAGCGTCGATTCCGGCGATGAAATCCTGCGTGCCTGCATCCACCCAAGACTGTGAGAATACGGTTTTCTGGTGCTTGACAGCCTCAATGATATCACCCATCACTGCGCTTGCTGTCGGGAACTTACCTGCGCCTCTGCCGCAGAAATAGGCGCGGTCGATGGCGTCGCCGCAAACCTCGACGCAGTTGAATACGCCGTCTACGCGAGAGATCATATTCTCATGCGGCACATACATCGGCATAACCGCCGGCAGAATTCTGCCGTCATCGAGCTTTTTGACAAAGGCAATCAGCTTAACAGCGCCGTCGAGCGAATCGGCAGCGGCAGCGTCTTCAAGGGAAATCTCTCGGATGCCTTTGGTATAAACGCTTTCCGGATAGACGTGCTGCCCAAATACAAGCGAAGATAGAATACAGATTTTACGGCAGGCGTCGTGCCCATCGACATCGGCGCTTGGTTCACGCTCGGCATAGCCGTGCTTCTGTGCTTTATCGAGCGCGTCGGCAAAGGTCATGCCATCCGTCAGCATCTTGTTGAGGATATAGTTTGTCGTGCCGTTGAGGATGCCGTAAATAGCAGAGATATCGTTTGCGGCAAGGCAGCGGTGCAGTGGACGGATAATCGGGATTGCGCCGCCGACGCTTGCTTCAAAGAAGCAGTTGCAGGCGTGTTCTTTTGCGATTGCGAGCAGTTCTGCACCTTTTTGGGCAATCAGTTCCTTATTGGATGTTGCAACGCTGATGCCTTTTTCGAGGCACTGCTTCAGATACGTAAACGCGGGTTCGACGCCGCCCATGCATTCCGCAACAACAACGATATCCGGATCGGAAAGGATTGCATCCATAGACTTAGTGAATTTATCGGCATAGGGAGAATTCGGAAAATCGCGAAGATCAAGGATATACGCAAGTTCAAAAGCTTCGCCTGCTTTTTCAAGAATTCTCTTTTGATTTTTGTAAAACAGCTCCACAACACCGGAGCCGACCGTGCCAAATCCTAAAACAGCAAATTTTTTCATGTTCTTCTCGCTCCAGTATCAGGAGCTTCTGACCTCATTTCATATATTTTCGTTGGTATCTGCGTCTCAGCTTCCGGAGAGCAGCCGAACTTCAACAACGCCCTTGCGTTCGCCGAGCGTACTGCATAGTGCAGAAACATTCGCTGAATCCTGAAGGCGGAAGGTAATTGTAACCGCAGCGGCTCCGTCTACCGGAATACTCTGATTCAATGTCAGGACATTGGCGTTTGCGTTTGAGAGCGCGTGCAGAACGCCGGAAAGAACGCCTGCTTCATCATGCAGAACGAGATAAATCGTGAAAATCTGATTGCGCATCTGTTCCTCATAGATGAAAACGGAATCGCGGTATTTATAAAATGCACTGCGCGAGATCCCGACTGTCCGGCAAGCCGCCGATGAGCTTTTTTCCTCACGGTTTGCGAGCATTCGTTTGACAGTCAATGTTTTCAGAATGACCTCGGGCAGAACGGAGGGATCAACGACCACCCAGTTTTTTTCGTATTCAGACATGGAATGCGATACCTCCTGACGCCTTCCGTCTCAGACGGACAGTTGTTTTTGTAACATGACCATTATACCATATATTTGTGAGAATGTCAAGTGCCGTGCGGAGATTCCAAATCTAAAAATAGATTTAAGAATATTGCTTTTTTAAATAGAAAGAAGTTTTTTTGTTTTCGGAGGATTCCAGAAATAATCGCATGATTTACGCAGATTTTCAGCTCATAATAAGTTTACTGATTATAAAATTCTTGAATGCTATTGACAAAAGATGAAAAAGCATATATAATAGATACTAGCACGAGGTGTTGTGGGTGTTTTCAATCAAAAACACTATATCTTGTGTTTGACTTGTGATCACGCAATTTGCAAAATTCAGAATGTGATTGATTGGACTTATGTATTAACAAAAATCGAAAATGAGGTGGAGACTTGAAAATTGCGGGCTTACAAAAGCTCACATTGCTTGATTATCCAGGAAAAACTGCCTGCATAATTTTCACATGGGGCTGTAATCTTCGATGTCCGTTCTGTCATAATGCCGATCTGGTTACGGGTGAGTTTGAGGAAACGGTAACGGCGGATGCGCTCTACGCCTTTCTGAAAAAACGCTTTGGCTTGCTGGATGGCGTATGTGTAACCGGCGGCGAACCGCTGCTCCAGCCGGATTTGATTTCATTTTTGCAGCCAATTCATGAAATGGGATATGCCGTGAAGCTGGACACAAACGGTACCCAGCCCGAAAAGCTCCGTGAGATCTGCGAGAGCGGACTCGTCAGCATGGTCGCAATGGACATTAAGAATAGCCCAGAAAAATACGCTGTAACCGGCGGCACGGAGCGACTGAACGTGGAGGCAGTGCATCAGAGCGTCCGTTACCTCATGCGGCAGGGGAATATTCCCTATGAGTTTCGCACGACAGTTGTAAAGCAATATCATACCGCTGAGGATTTTTCCGCAATCGGAAAATGGATTCGCGGTGCGGACGCATATTTTTTGCAGAATTTCCAGAATACCGGCAGACTGATTGACAATTCAGTTTCCGGCTGCACACCATCCGAGATGCGGAGTTTTCTTGAGATTGTCCGCAGGGATGTGCCGAATGCCGCTTTGCGCGGGATTTGATTTCTCGGCATAAATTATCAATAGGAGGTTTCCAAATGTATCAGGTACAGAAACGTGACGGCAAGGTGGTTGAATTTGAAATTACTAAAATTGCAGAAGCAATCCACAAGGCATTTGACGCGCAGAATCGAAATTATCATCCGTCTGTGATTGATTTTCTTGCATTGCGCGTGACCGCCGATTTTGAAAGCAAGATCAAGGATGACATGATCGCAGTTGAGGATATTCAGGACAGCGTAGAACAAGTGCTCGGAGAGGCTGGCTACAGCGATGTCGCAAAGGCATATATTCTTTACCGCAAGCAGCGCGAAAAGCTGCGCAATATGAAATCTACGATTTTGGATTACAAGGATACCGTTGACAGCTATGTAAAGGTCACAGACTGGCGCGTAAAGGAAAACTCAACAGTGACCTATTCTGTCGGCGGTCTGATTCTGAATAACTCCGGTGCAATTACGGCAAACTACTGGCTTTCTGAAATTTATGACGAAGAAATTGCCAATGCACACCGTTCCGGCGATATGCATATCCATGATCTTTCGATGCTGACTGGATATTGTGCAGGCTGGTCGCTCAAGCAGCTCATACAGGAAGGACTTGGCGGCGTTGAGGGCAAGATTACTTCTGCGCCTGCAAAGCATCTTGCAACCCTTTGCAATCAGATGGTCAATTTCCTTGGTATTATGCAGAATGAATGGGCAGGCGCGCAGGCGTTTTCTTCGTTCGATACCTATCTGGCACCGTTTATCAAGGCGGATAATCTTTCCTACGATCAGGTCAAAAAATGCATTGAATCCTTTGTATTTGGCGTCAATACGCCGTCGCGCTGGGGTACGCAGGCACCGTTCTCCAATATCACGCTTGACTGGACCGTTCCGAACGATCTTGCAGAGCTGAACTGTATTGTCGGCGGTAAGGAGATGCCCTTCAAATATAAGGACTGCAAAAAAGAAATGGACATGGTCAATAAAGCGTTTATTGAGACCATGATCGAAGGCGACGCACAGGGCAGAGGCTTCCAGTATCCGATTCCGACCTATTCCATTACCAAGGATTTTGATTGGTCTGAGTCCGAGAACAACAAGCTTCTTTTTGAAATGACTGCAAAATATGGTACACCATACTTCTCTAACTATATCAATAGTGATATGGAACCGAGCGATATCCGGAGTATGTGCTGCCGTCTGCGCCTTGATCTGCGTGAACTTCGCAAAAAGAGTGGCGGATTCTTCGGAAGCGGCGAAAGCACTGGTTCTGTCGGCGTCGTGACGCTGAATATGCCGCGAATCGCCTATCTTGCAGAGGATGAGCAGGACTTCTATCGCCGTCTGGATAAGCTCATGGACATTGCCGCACGCAGCCTGAAAATCAAGCGCACGATTATTACCAAGCTGCTCAAGGAAGGCTTATATCCATATACCAGACGGTATCTCGGTACGCTCGATAACCATTTCTCGACAATCGGTTTGATTGGCATGAACGAGAGTGGTCTCAATGCAAAATGGCTGCGCAAGGATCTGACGCATCCCGAAACGCAGACGTTTACCAAGCAGGTGCTCGATCATATGCGTGAGCGACTGATGGATTATCAGGAGCAGTACGGTGATCTCTATAATCTGGAAGCGACGCCGGCAGAGTCCACAACATACCGTTTGGCAAAGCATGATGTCGCCAAATATCCGGATATCATTACCGCAGCCGCAAAGGGCGGAACGCCGTATTATACCAATAGCTCACATTTGCCGGTCGGCTATTCCGAGGATATTTTCTCCGCATTGGATATTCAGGACGATCTCCAGACGCGCTACACATCTGGTACGGTATTCCATGCGTTCCTTGGTGAAAAACTGCCGGATTGGAAATCTGCCGCAAATCTTGTCCGTAAGATTGCAGAAAATTACAAGCTGCCGTATTACACGATGTCTCCGACCTATTCGGTCTGCCGCAACCACGGCTATCTTGTCGGCGAGCAGTATCACTGTCCGGAGTGCGGCGCAGAAACAGAGGTTTACAGCCGTATCACGGGTTATTATCGTCCGGTCAAGAACTTCAACGACGGTAAAACTCAGGAGTTTCAGGATCGGAAGGAATATGTAATTGAGCGCAGCTTTTTGAAGCGCAAGGGTGCCGTAAACGTACCGGAATCCGTCGGCGCGGTGAAGTCTGGCGAGACTGCACAGGAAATTCTCCTCTTTGCAACGAAAACCTGCCCGAACTGTAAAATGGCAGAGCGTTTTCTGAATGACGCAGGAATTGCGTACAAGAAGATAATTGCGGATGAAGAACCTGAAATGGCTGCGACTTACGACATTCATCAGGCACCGACGCTTGTTGTGATGAGCGACGGCGCTTATGAGAAGATTGTCAATGTTTCAAATATCCGGAAATTTGCTGAAACTGTGGTGAAGCAGGCAGAATAAGATGAAGAATGCATATGATATCGCGGTTGTCGGCGCCGGACCTGCCGGACTGACAGCAGCGCTCTATGCACGCCGTGCCGGAAAAACTGTGGTCGTGATTGAGAAAGAAAATTTCGGCGGACAGATTACATTTTCTCCGAAGCTTGAAAATTATCCAACTGCAATGGAAATCAGCGGCTCTGCATTTGCAGAAAAGCTGATGGAGCAAGCGGAAGCGCACGGGGCTGTGCTGGAGATGGACAGTATTTCTGCGATTGAAAAGACAGTGCAAGGCTTTTCACTTCAGGGAGAATACGGCAGTTATGCAGCGAAAACCGTCATCCTTGCGACCGGTTCAAAGCATCGGGCGCTCGGTATTGCAAAAGAATCCGAACTGACCGGACATGGCGTATGCTATTGCGCGGTTTGTGACGGCGCATTTTTCCGCGGACAGGATGTTGCGGTAATCGGCGGCGGCAATACAGCTTTACAGGACGCGGTATTTCTCTCGGAAATATGCAAATCAGTCACGATCGTGCAGAATCTGCCTGCGTTGACCGGCGATCCGGTTTTGCAGGAAAAAATCAAAACGCTTGAAAATGTTTCCGTAATATGTGATGCGGTAGTTGACGCGCTGCTTGGTGATAACAAACTGAATGGAATCCGTATATTATGCGGCGCGGAGAAAACACCGATGGAGCTTGCCGTAACCGGAATATTTGTCGCAATCGGACAGCAGCCGGAAAACGAAGCATTTGCAGCGCTTTCTAAACTGGACGCATCCGGTTATATCATTGCGGATGAAAACTGCCAAACTGATACGGATGGCGTATTCGTTGCCGGAGACTGCCGCACGAAAGCAATCCGGCAGGTCGTGACCGCAACGGCTGACGGTGCATCGGCAGCACTTGCTGCGTGCAGATATCTGGATCGTTTATAATCTGAAAAGCATTGCGCCGCAGTGTTTCTGACCGTGTTGTTAGAAATGCTGCGGCTTTTTCATGGAAACGTAAGACAATCCCATATATGCAGCCAGATGTCGGGCTGAAGCTTGCGAATTTCGTTTATGCGCTGAGATTCTGTGCTGATCGCGTAGAAAACGGCTTGACACTCCGCTGAAATTGTGTTATAATTTTCATATGAATGCGAGAAAGGGCAGCACCCTTTTGCAGCGAATCAGAATGTATCGCCTCTTTCCGTATATCGGGGAGAGGCTTGCTTTCTTTTGGAGAATATGACCTGATTGCTCCGAGAAAAAAGGATGGAATACCGGTCAAACATATCAAGGAGTCGAAAATATGAATGCTGCAGATAAGTATAAAAGACAATTTTATCCAGCCCCGAAAACATCCTGTAACTGGATGAAAAAGACTTATATTGATCGTGCGCCGCAGTGGTGCAGCGTAGATCTTCGAGACGGCAATCAGGCGCTTGTGACGCCGATGAGTCTTGTTGAGAAGCTTGAGTTTTTTGCAGAGCTGGTCCGTATCGGATTTAAGGAAATCGAGATTGGTTTTCCGGCTGCATCTGAAACAGAATATGATTTCTGCCGAACACTGATCGAGCAAAATCTGATTCCGGACGACGTCACGATTCAGGTACTGACGCAGTCGCGAGAGCATATTATCCAGAAGACTTTTGAAGCACTGCGCGGCTGCAAACAGGCGATTGTCCATCTATATAATTCCACATCTGTTGCACAGCGTGAGCAAGTGTTCTGCAAGAGCCGCGAGGAAATTATGGAAATTGCCATTTCCGGCGCGAAGCTCTGTAAGGAATATCGTGAAAAATACGAAGGGAATTTTCGTTTTGAGTATTCGCCGGAGAGCTTTACCGGAACCGAGCCGGAATTCGCACTTGCGGTCTGCAATGCGGTGCTGGATGTCTGGCAGCCGACGCCAGATGACAAGGTTATCATCAATCTGCCGGTCACCGTGCAGCTTTCGATGCCGCATATTTACGCCAATCAGATTGAATATATGTGTGAAAATCTGAAATATCCGGAAAGTATAATTGTATCGCTGCATCCGCATAATGATAGAGGATGTGCCATCGCGGATACGGAGCTGGGCTTGCTTGCAGGCGCAGAACGTGTTGAGGGTACGCTGTTCGGCAATGGAGAGCGTACCGGAAATGCCGATATTATTACGCTTGCGCTGAATATGTACTCACAGGGCGTTGAGCCGAATCTGGATCTCAGCGATATTCCTTCGCTCACGGAATTTTACAATAGATTGACGCATATGGAGGTTAACGAACGTCATCCATACAGCGGAAAACTCGTATTTGCTGCATTCAGCGGTTCACATCAGGACGCAATTGCCAAGGGTTTGAAATGGCGGGAAACGCATCGGGATGAACATTGGACGGTTCCATATCTGCCGATTGATCCGGCGGATATCGGCAGAGAATACGAAGCAGATGTCATTCGTATCAACAGTCAGTCGGGCAAGGGCGGCATCGGCTATATTCTCGAAACGAGATTCGGCTATAATCTCCCACGCAAGATGCGTGAACACGTAGGATATCTGGTCAAGGGTATTTCCGACCATCAGCATAAGGAACTGATGCCAGATGAGGTCTATCTGATTTTCAAAGAGCATTATGTGAATTTGACATCTCCGCTGAATCTGACAGCGATTCATTTTGTACAACGCGACGGCATTGAGGCGACGGTTGATATTGCGTATCATCATGAAACTACGACCGTAACGAATTCCGGAAACGGTCGTCTGGACGCAGTCAGCAACGCCGTTCGCACCTATACTGGGCTTGAGTATACGATCAATACGTATACAGAACACGCATTAGAGGGTGGTTCATCCTCGAAAGCTGTCTCTTACGTTGAAATTCTCAGCGGTACTGGACAATCCTTCTGGGGCGTCGGTATTGATACGGATATTATTACATCGTCCATCAAAGCGTTTATCAGCGCGTTCAATAATATGCTGACTGCAAATGACGCAGCAAGCAACGGATAAGAAAGGAATAGCGCTATGGGAATGACCATGACACAAAAGATTCTTGCGGCACATACAGACATGGAATCCGTTGCCGCAGGGCAGCTATTGCTGGCTGAGCTGGATTGCGTACTTGGTAATGATATCACGTCGCCCGTTGCAATCCACGCATTTGAATCGCTCGGCAAAAAACAAATATTTGACCGTGATAAGGTTGTCATGGTTATGGATCATTTTACGCCGAATAAGGATATCAAAGCAGCCGAGCAGTGCAGAGTATGCAGAGATTTTTGCAGAGAACAGTCTGTAACGCATTTTTATGATGTCGGCAAGATGGGGATAGAACACGCGCTTTTGCCGGAGCAGGGACTTGTAACAGCAGGCGATTTGGTAATCGGCGCGGATTCGCATACCTGTACCTATGGCGCACTCGGCGCATTTTCAACTGGCGTCGGCTCAACGGATATGGCGTGCGGCATGGCGGCAGGAAAGGCATGGTTTAAGGTACCTGCTGCAATCAAGGTCGAACTGCGCGGACAGCTTCGCCGATACGTTTCCGGAAAGGATGTGATTCTGCATCTGATCGGAAAAATCGGCGTAGACGGTGCATTGTATCGCTCTTTGGAGTTTACGGGCGAGGGAATGCATACGCTTTCCATGAGTGACAGACTGTGCATTGCAAATATGGCGATTGAAGCAGGTGCGAAGAATGGTATTTTTGCTGTTGATGATGTGACGCTTGATTATCTGCAATCGCATGGCGCCGCAGAGCCGCGCGTCTACGAAGCGGATCCGGACGCGGAATATGAACAGGTAATTGAAATAGATTTATCAGAAATTGAGCCGACAGTTGCATTTCCGCATCTGCCGGAGAATGTGAAAACCTTTGATGAAATCAAGAAAATACCGGTGAATCAGGTCGTCATCGGTTCTTGTACAAACGGCAGACTTGAGGATTTGCGGGTGGCAGCAGAGATTATGGCAGGCAGAAAATGTGCAGACGGCGTCCGTGTTATTGTGATTCCGGCGACGCAGCAGATTTATTTGGACGCAATGGCGGAGGGCTTGCTGAAAATCTTTATCGAAAGCGGCGCAGTCGTATCTACGCCGACCTGCGGACCATGTCTTGGCGGACATATGGGAATTCTGGCAAAGGGAGAACGCGCGATTGCGACAACAAACCGTAATTTTGTTGGTAGAATGGGGCATCCGGAGTCAGAGGTTTATCTTGCAAGTCCTGCGACGGCGGCGGCAAGTGCGCTGACTGGATGGATTACGAGTCCGTGGGAGGTTATGACGTCATGAAATATACAGGTCGGGCGCTTTGTTACGGCGACAATGTGGATACAGATGTGATCATTCCGGCGCGTTATCTGAATACAAGCGACCGGACAGAGCTTGCGAAGCACTGTATGGAGGATCTGGACAAGAGCTTTGTCAGCAAAGTGCAGTCGGGAGACATTTTGGTAGCAGGGCAGAATTTCGGCTGCGGTTCATCCAGAGAGCACGCTCCGATTGCAATTCAGGCAAGCGGCATTGCACTTGTAATTGCAAAGAGCTTTGCGCGTATTTTTTATCGCAATGCAATCAATATCGGGCTTGCGATCGTTGAATGTCCTGCGGCAGCGGACGCGGTGCAGGAGGGCGACGAGATAGAAGCTGATCTGGACTGCGGAATGATACGGAATCTGACGACCGGTACTGCATATTCAATTGAGCCGTTTCCGGAATTTATCCAGACAATTATTTCGCATGGCGGTCTGATGCAGGCGGTGCAGGACGGCGCAATATGAAATTGAGATACAGAACTGCCGTTCTGGATGATCTTGACGAGATTATGCGTCTTGTCAGCGCTGCGATCTGCGAAATGAAGCGATTGCAGATTGATCAGTGGGACGCAGAATATCCAACCCGCGCCGATTTTGAAGAGGATATTCATAGAAAGACGTTGGTAATCGGTTTATCTGGTACAAAGATCGCCGTAATTTATGCGTTGAATCAAGACTGCGATGAACAGTATGCAAATGCTGATTGGGCGTATCGCGGCACAGCGTATGCTGTTCTGCATAGATTGTGCGTATTGCCTGCAATGCAGCGACAGGGGATTGCCAGAGAGACGCTTATGCATATGGAAGCGAAACTTCGGCAGCGTGGATATCAGGCGCTTCGTCTGGATGTATTCTCAGAGAATCCCTATGCGCTGCGGCTTTACCGAAAAGACGGATTTTATGAAACTGGAATCGCAGAATGGAGAAAGGGCAGATTTCTGCTTATGGAGAAGTTACTTTATGCGTAGGAGGCAGATATGCAGTACAAAATTGCTTTGCTGAAAGGTGACGGTATCGGACCGGAGATCATTGAAAGTGCGGTATCGGTTCTGGAGCGAATCGCCGCAAAGTATGGGCATGATTTCTATTTCACATCATATCCGATTGGCGGCTGTGCCATTGATACGGTAGGCGTACCGCTGCCAAAGGAGACTGTTGAGGGCTGTCTTGCAAGCGATAGCGTATTGCTCGGCGCGGTAGGCGGACCGAAGTGGGATCATCTTCCCGGTGATTTACGACCGGAAAAAGCACTTCTGGGCATACGAGCCGCATTGGGATTATATACGAATTTGCGACCTGCCAAGCTGTTTCCGGCATTGCGTGACGCGTCGCCGCTGCGTGCGGATCTGATCGCGTCCGGATTTGATATTATGATTGTACGGGAACTGACCGGCGGCATTTATTTCGGAGAACGTGGATACCGAAACGGCAAATATGGAGAAGAAGCGTTTGATACGGAAGCATATAGTGTTCTGGAAATCGAGCGCATTGGCAGAGCTGCGTTTGAAACAGCAATGAAACGGCAAAAACGGCTGACGAGCGTTGATAAAGCAAATGTATTGGAAACATCGCGTTTATGGCGGAAAACCATGCACCAGCTTGCAGAAGCGTATCCGGAAGTTACATATCAGGATATGTTTGTGGACAATGCGGCGATGCAGCTTGTACGAAATCCGCAGCAGTTTGATGTGATCGTGACATCCAATATGTTTGGGGATATTCTGTCGGATGAGGCGTCGCAGCTAACGGGTTCAATCGGAATGCTGGCGTCTGCTTCGATGGGGGATTCTTCGCGTGGAATGTATGAGCCGATACACGGTTCCGCGCCAGATATTGCAGGACAAAACAAGGCAAATCCGATTGCAACGATTCTATCCGCAGCAATGATGCTGCGGTATGCATTTGGATTATCTGCAGAGGCACAATGTATAGAAGACGCCATTGACGCCGTACTGGCGGCAGGGTTCCGCACGGCAGATATTCTTGGCAACAGCAAAACGGATATTTGCTCCGGTTCGGATATGACCGGCAAAATATTGAACGCAATCGGTTGAAAATAGAGCGCCTTCGGCATGAAAAACCGAAGGCGCTTGCGTATATTTTGAGTGATTTAAATGTAAAGTGATTTTGTTCTTGCAATTTTATTGAAAATATGGTATACTGAAGAACAGAAAGACGATTATTCGCTGACGATAGCGGTTGGATGCGAATGTTGTTTTCTGGTTATCAGCTTTTTGATGAGCAGCAGAAGCAATGCAAGAACTGTCAGAATCATTCCGGTGTGTTGCTGTGGTTTGGCGGTCTGGAAGTCGATGATTCTTTCCTGTAGATCGGCAGGGTCATAATACATTGTCAGGCGATCGCCGACAGTAAGCTTTTGATTGGATGTTGTGGCGACAGTTTTTCCGAGCTGTTCTGGAATTTCCGGTTGACTTTGATCTGGTTGCAGTACGACAATCAGAGAACGTGAAAGACCTGCGGAATTACGCAGTTCCATGATTTGCACGGTAACGGAAGCATATTTTTCTTTGGCATGATCAATTTCAAGCTGCGTACCCGTGCCAATGAGAATCAGCAGCAGTCCATAGCCAAGTGCAAGAATCAGGGCGATAGAAAACAGTGCTCTGACGATTTCCACAATGATTCTGCTGTGTTTTTCATTTTCCAAGAGATAACCCCATTTCTATTTTTTTTTTTTATTATACCATATTTGCCGCAATGCTGCAAGCCGAACTTTGCGGTTATGGAACGCGTATCTGTCACGAATTTGTGGACAGAGCATTTATCAGATGAATTAAGGTGATAAATATGAAAAAGTGCATACTCGCTGCAGCGGTATCTGCGATGCTGCTCTGTGCCTGCGGTCAATCGGAATCCAGCAAAGCAGACGAATCCTCTGCGGATATGACATATATCAAGACATCCGTTTTGTATGATACATTGATGGATATGTACAACGCTCCGGAGAATTATCTCGGAAAAAAATATCACATAGTCGGTACGCTGTATACATCAGAGGATGATGATGGAACGAAAATTTATTCTGTTTATGCCAGACAGATGGGGAGCAATGAAGGAATCGGACTGGAGCTGGATTGGTCAGATTTCAGCAGCCTTGAGAATTATGACAAGATCATGGTTGAAGGAACATTGGAGCAAGATCAGGGAACATTTCACGGTAACGAGACGGAATATTTAGTTTTGCGCGTCAGTGCACTGGAAAAACGCGACTAATGTAATCGGTTGACAAATTTTTATTTTTCTGATATTATATGTACAGTACAATCTGTAAAATAGATTGTTAGAATTCGCAAAAGAAAAGAGGAATTTTTATGGCATTTCAGCCCTATCAGGCGTCCATGCTTGCACTCGGCAAGGCGCCTTCTGTAATTCGTGAAACTTTCGAGTATGGCATTCGTCGAGCTGCGGAGATTGGCAGTGAAAATGTATTTGATTTCAGCCTCGGTAATCCGAGCGTACCGGCGCCGGAATCTGTACATGATTCGATGCGCCGACTGATGGAGGAAATGGATTCTGTACAGCTTCATGGTTATACATCTGCGATTGGCGCAGAGCCGACGCGTGCTGCGATTGCTGAAGATATCAACAAGCGCTTCAACGCCGGCATTTCTGCTCAGGATATTTATATGACCTGTGGAGCAGCTGCATCGCTGACGGTTACGCTTCATGCGATTCTCTGTCCGGGTGATGTCTGCATGACGTTTGCACCGTTCTTTCCGGAATACCGCGTATTTGTGGAATCTGCGGGTGCGAAGCTGATTGCCGTACCAGCCGATCTTGCACAGTTCCAGATGAATCTGGAGGCGCTTACGGAGTTAATTACGCCGGAGACAAAAGCAATTATCATCAATACGCCGAATAATCCGACTGGCGTTGTATATACCGAGGAGAATCTCAATGCATTCTGTGATCTTATGCGTACTAAAGCGCAGGAATATGGACATCCGATTTATTTGCTTGCGGACGAGCCTTATCGAGAGCTGATCTATGACGATAAAACGGTTGTACCATATCTGCCGAATCTCTATGACGATACTTTTGTCTGTTATTCGTTCAGCAAATCGCTGTCGCTGCCGGGTGAGCGTATCGGCTATATTGTCGTATCGCCGAAAATGGCTGACAGCCGCAATGTATATGCAGCAATCTGCGGCTCCGGCAGAGCGCTTGGTTTTGTATGCGCACCG
Source organism: Oscillospiraceae bacterium (assembly GCA_016296505.1). Taxonomy (GTDB): domain Bacteria; phylum Bacillota; class Clostridia; order Oscillospirales; family Ruminococcaceae; genus Firm-04. The sequence continues at coordinate 2,745 of JAEDJD010000019.1, read as the reverse complement.
AGCATGGCACAGCGCGTCGTGGCAGAGAATCTGGGAAAAACCGGCGACCTTTCGATTTACAGAAAAAATCGCGATCTGCTGTATCAGGCATTAACGGATTATGGCTATCACTGCATTTATCCGGATGGTGCATTTTATTTATGGGTGCAGGCGCTTGAACCAGATGCAAAAGCATTCTGTCAAAAAGCGCGCGATTATGAGCTGCTGCTCGTACCTTCTGATTCCTTTGGTTGTGAAGGCTATATACGGATTGCTTACTGTGTGACAACTGAGATGATTGAGCGCAGTCTGCCATCCTTCAAAAAGCTTGCTGAAAGCTACGGAAAATAAACAAAAAGAAAACCGTGAAATTTAAGCTATTGCTTAGATTTCACGGTTTCTAGTTTTATATGATACCGAGCTGCTGAAGGAAGCGGATTCCGCAGACTGCAAGCAATGCAAGACAGCCGAGATTGCAGCAGGCAGATGCAAAACGCTTTTTTTTTGGAAGCGGAGCGATTGCAGCGTCTACTTTAAATTCTTTGCGACTGAGAATCAGGATGATCAATCCGGCAAGTGCAAAAGAATAATTGCAAATTGTGAGCAGAATCAAATATTTCAGATCCATAACCAATGCGGTAAGCTTTGAAATATCCATTGTAGAGAGGGTATTGATGATCTCATTGAGGTCTTTATTGCCAAGCACGAGATACGGCATGACAGTGCCCCAGAAATTGACTGCCATATGGAGTCCAATCGTATACTGAATCTTTCCAGTGTGAATATAGATGAACGCAAATAGAATACCCAGCATACTGGCATAAAAGAACTGCGTGAAGTTGCCGTGAAACAGTCCGAACATGATACCGGAAATCAAAATCGCAGTCACATTGCCGTATTTGCGAATTCGGTCAATGAGTATTTTTCGGAATAGTAGTTCCTCAAATAAAGGAGCGCAGATCACAGCAATAAAAAGGAACAGAATAGAGTTATTACCGAAAATTCCGTCCACGAGCATAGTTGAGTTTGTATTTTTCCGGAGAATCAGAGAGAGAATGAAATTCACGAACATTCCGATAAAGTTTCCAAATATGCCGATAAACTCGCAGATTAAAAAAGCCTTGAATAACTGAAAAAATGACATTTTATGCGGTTCTGGTTTTGAAGTTTCAAGTGGCTTTGAGATCAGCAGATATAATGGGAACGCGATCAAATACATAGGAACATAATGCGCAAGGTATTCGATAGTTTGGGAATAATCATCGGGCAGAAAAAATACAACAATCATACTGATCACAATATAAAACAGATAAAAGAGCGCAAGATTGAGCTGTGCGCGCGAATAGGTTTTGCGCGCCGTTTTGACAAGATTAGTAGAAGTATGATCGACAGTTGTGGATTGTTCATTCATATTCATATAAGCTCCTCATTGGCAAGAAAGCAGCGGCAAAAATGTCGTTGCTTTCGTTTATAAAATTACTTTCGGGGATCAATCATAATGCTGCCGGTTTTCGGATCAATACCGCGTGAACGAAGCTGCTTTTCAAATTCTTTATTGATTTTTTCAACTTTCTTTCTACGCTTGGCTTCAGCAGCCGAAATCGGACCCTCTGGAACAGGCGTTGCAATAGCAGAAGCCGGTTTAGAAGCGGTTTTTTTCTTCTTTTTCTCATCGGGGATTTTATACTCCGTGAAATTGATTGCCTTACCTTCTTCTTTTTTCGGCTTACGCGGATCAGCAATGCCCATGGAAGCCATGATATCATCGAGTTCCATGATAGGCACATTGCCGTTTGCAGCAGAATTGGACGCCATAGCGGCAACTTTCACAGCAATATTATTATCTTTCTGCTCAGGCGGTACGCTGTAAACCGGTTCATTCAGCGGAATCGGGTTGCCATTGTCGTCATATGTCTGGAACAATTGGCGACCATCTGCACTATAGCCAACAAACAATGGCATATGCGTTGTACGAGCAGCGGACTTCGGTGCTGACGGAACAGCAAACGGATTAAACTGCTGATTCTGAACCGATGTATTCTGTGTGGTCTGTGCAGCAGGAGCGGAGAATTCCTGCGGAACAGGCGGTACAGGCATTGCCGGAGCTGGCGGTGCAGGGGGTGCCGGCGGAACATTCAGCGTAGGAATTTCACTCTGCTGTGCATCGATCGGCGAAATCGGAATTGACGGAATGCTTGACGGTACATTTGCGATATCAGGAAGTGTATCTGCAAGATGATTCTGCGTTTTTTCTTCCGGCATCAAAAGCAAATCTTCAAGTGGATCTGCGCTGCCAAAAGTTGCGGACGAAGGCACATCAATCATATCCGCATCAGTCGTCGGCGGATTGGTAGGCTGTTTGAACATAAATTGCGCAAGAATATCATCCTGTTTCACTGAGCTACCGCTTACCTTTATCAAATCCTGTGAAGGTGAAACTGATGGTACTGCAAATTGTGCAAGAACATCATCAGCAGTCTGTGCAGCCGAAACAGGAGCCGGAGCAGGCGGCGTCATAGTCGGCAGCGAAGACGGGACAGACGGTACTGCAAACTGTGCAAGAACATCATCAGCAGTCTGTGCAGCAGGAACAGGAGCCGGAGCAGGCGGCGTCATATCCGGCAGCGAAGACGGGACAGACGGGACTGCAAATTGTGCAAGAACATCATCAGCAGTCTGTGCAGCCGGAACGGGAGCCGGAGCAGGCGGCGTCATATCCGGCAGCGAAGACGGGACAGACGGGACTGCAAATTGTGCAAGAACATC
>JAEDJD010000018.1 GCA_016296505.1 Oscillospiraceae bacterium | reverse complement strand
GAAGCGAGTGATGGGAATCGAACCCACGTAACCAGCTTGGAAGGCTGGAATTCTACCATTGAACTACACTCGCATCTTGATTCCAGTGCGGTCAGTTCGGTATCTTTCCGGCACTGCAAGAGTTATTATATCATATTTTGCCGCGTTTGTCAAGAGGTAAATCTAAAATAATCCTACACTCGTCAAAGTTGACAGCAATTCTTATTTTTGTTATAATAAAACTGGAAAGAGAGGTGCGAAACATGATCAGTACCAAGCCCATGAACGGCTGCGTCACGACAGACGCACATTTTCATATGCTCTATGCGGACGCGGCATTTTTTCATTATTTCGGAGACGATGTCATCTATTCGATTTTGCGAACGGTTCACGAAGCGGATACGGAACGGCTGCTCGGACTCGCGCACAGTCTGCGAGACGGTCAGACAGAGCAGCTTGCATTCCGGATGCGCGGCATTGCTTCTGATTATCGTTGGATGCTCGTCAGCGTCACCGCACGCGGCGAGGGCGAAAACAGACAGTATCAGCTTCGCGTCACCGACGCCTACCAGATGCAGCGGCAGCTTTTGCAGACAACCGCTGAAAACACCCAATATCGCTTTTTCCTGAATCTAATGCGTGATATGGCGTTTCGTTATTCATTCCGGACAAAACGGATCCAGCTGATGCGCTTCGATTGCTGTCGTGAAAACATCCTGACAGATATGCGGCTTTCGGAATGGAAAGCGCAGGCAATCGAAAAATCTATGATCGAGGAACGGGATATCCCGAAATTCGAGAAGCTATGCACAGATATTGAATCCGGCGCAAACCGCTTCCAGTACGAACTGGAAACAAGCGTCTGCGCAAACGGACAACAGATGGAATACTGTGCATTTCGCGGCGTAACGCGTTCCGAAGCGCCCGGCAGCCGCGAAGTGCTCGGCACAATCGGATTCCTGCACGCCAAATACAAGAGCAAGGAACCAAGCTGGTTGAGCGAAGCTACACGCGATTCTGCGACCGATCTGCTCAATAAAAGTGCAATCACAGCTCACACAAAGGCGGTTCTTGCCGCACAGCCTGCAGAAACCGTCAGCCTTGTACTGCTGACAATCGACGACTTCAAAGGCATCAACGACCGCTATGGACATATGTACGGCGACGAAGTATTGTTTACGCTCTCTCATATCCTTAAAACAGAAATCGGGACGCGCGGCGCAGCCGGAAGAATCGGCGGCGGTATGTTCCTGCTTGTATTGGAGGGCATAGCGGACGAAACCGATCTGCGCGGCATTCTGCGTGCAATCCGCACAAAATTCGAGTGGGCATGGGAATCCAGCGGCGAACAAAAATCGCTTGCGCATATCACCTGTTCTATGGGCGCAGCGTGTTATCCGAATGACGCAAAGAACTATGAATCTCTGTTTATGCTGGCAGATAAAGCGCTCTATATTGCACATGAAAAGGGGCATAATCGCTACGTAATATACGATGTGCAGAAGCACGGTGCCGTACAGCCGAACCGCGCGCGCGATTTTTCAGATTTATATGCCATACCGCCCATGCAGAGCAATGCCGGCTTCACGGCTGATCTTGTACAGGAATTTTTATGCGGTAAGCCAGAGATGCAGAGCGTTTTGCAGCGCGTCGGGGCGCAGTTCGGTCTGGACGGCATCCAGATTTTCAAGGCATCCGATTGGCAGGCTGCATATAGCTGGGGACACCCGTTCGCAGACGATGCGGCAATGCTGACCGCCGAACCATTCACGCAGCATTACAACGCGGATCATGTCTGCGTGATCGACAATATCAATGTGCTCGAAGGCATTGACGACGCAGTTTATACGCGTCTGGCGCATGAGAATCTGCTTGGTGCGGTGTTATATCTTGCGGAGCAGGACGGCAAACCATCGGCACTGATCGCATTCGGACTTTACGGCAGATTCCGTAAATGGAGTAATCTCGATATCAGTCATCTGACAATCATCGGCAGTTTGCTGACAACAAGGTTGTGAAAATCATTGATAAAAAGACAAATCAGAATTTGGAGGTGAGATTTAATGTACGAAAACCTCATTGCGAATTTGACATCGAAAGATGATAAATTCGCTTGTGCTATTGCTGATAAAATCATATCCGAGAGTCAGGATACCGATGAATGGTATGGATACTTTGATACCTTTGTTTCGCTGCTTAATCATCCTAAATCGTTGGTAAGAAATCGAGCATTGCACATTCTTGCCGCCAATGCTCAGTGGGATGATAATAACCGCTTCGATACCATTCTACCAGAGTATCTTTCACATGTTACGGACGAAAAACCGATTACTGCCAGACAATGCATTAAGGCTCTTGTACAAGTAGGTATGGCAAAACCACAATACATTCCAAAGATACTATCCTGCTTTCATGGTGCTGATTTATCGAAGTACAAAGACAGTATGCGTCCGCTGATTGAAAAGGATATGGAAGAAACTGAAAGATTACTAACTGAGTAAATTCCAGTTTATAGAACTGACACTCCCAAAATGGAATACACTACAAAGCCCCTTTCTTCAGACTTTACATATTGAACAAAAAATGATATAATATTAGGAAATGCCGGCTGTCGTACCAAGCGGAATTTGATTTCGTCCACAACGCAAAGCAAATCAGAATATATAATCAGAAAGGTTATAAACATTATGGCGAAAGAGAGAAATATATCTTTAGACATCATCAGAATCGTTGCCGTATTGGCAGTGATCATGATACACGTAAGCACGCTATTCGTTGGCGCAGAAGACGCTACCGCACAGGAATTTTTCTGGGGAAATATTTTTAACAGCATATCCCGATTCGGCGCTCCCCTTTTCCTCATGGTTTCCGGCGCGTTAATGTTAGATGAAAACCGGGTCATTCGCATAAAGACCTTAATATCAAAAAACATTAAAAACATTGTATTTTTATTATTGTTTTGGTCTGTATTCTATGGCTGTATATATTCTATTGCTATTCCCATGTTGGAAGGCTCGCCTTTGAATTATAAGGATATTATAAATGCGATTTTGCTTGGACATTATCATATGTGGTTTCTTCACATGATCATAGGCATATATTTCATAACGCCGTTTTTAAGAGAATTTGTGAAGAAAGAAAACAAGCAGTTACTGAATCTGTTCTTTAAAGTGGCTATGATTACGCAGTTTTCAAAGCCGATCGTCAAAGCACTGTCGTTAATTGTGGAAGACGCAAGTAGTTTGCTGACCTTTATCGAACAATTTCATTTAGATTTCTTTGGTACTTATGTAACATATTATATTCTTGGATGGTATCTTACCAACATTGATATTCAGAAAAAAGGACTGCTATATTGTTGTGGAATCATTTCATTATTACTCACTATTGTATACGTTCAAATCACAAAAGATTCTTCTCTTGCTTATGTAAACAGCAATGTATTTATCTTATTATATTCAGCAGCTGTATTTCTTGCATTAAATAGCTTCGGAACAAAATACGTCCCAAGCATGAAAATCAAGAAAATAATAGAAGTTACTTCAAAGCTAAGTTTTGGTGTCTATATCACTCACGTTGTAGTTTTGAGTGTATTTAATAAAGCTTTCCAGTTTATTCAGAACCCCGTTCTGTTTATCTTGATTTGTTTTTGCAGCATAGCGTGCGTATCGTTTGCGGGTTGCTTCATTGCGTCAAAGATACCATTTGTCAAAAAACTGATCCGAGCGTGACGGATTGCATCGGAATCGTGCACGGCACGGCTAACTGAATATTACTTCTTCGAGATCATCCCTTAACTGCCGGATGATCTTTTTTTCTAAGCGCGAGATATAGGACTGTGAAATCCCGATCATATCAGCGACCTCCTTCTGTGTTTTCTCCTCGCCGCCGTTCAAGCCAAAGCGCATCTCCATGATCTGCCGTTCACGCGGATTCAGTCGCATGACCGCGTCACGAAGCAGCTTACGCTCGGATTCGTTTTCAATATCGCGGCAGACGGCGTCCTCATCCGTACCGAGCAGATCGGAAAGCAAAAGCTCATTGCCGTCCCAATCGACATTAAGCGGCTCGTCAATCGAGATCTCTGCGCGATACTGTGCAACTTTCCGCAGATGCATCAATATCTCATTTTCGATGCAGCGCGAAGCATAGGTCGCAAGCTTAATATTCTTCTCCGGCGAAAAGGTCGCAACAGCTTTCATCAGCCCGATTGAGCCGATCGAAATGAGATCGTCAAGCGATACGGAAGGGGTTTCAAATTTTTTTGCAATATAAACAACCAGCCGCAGATTATGGACAATCAATTTTTCACGCGCAGCCGGATCACCGGCTGAAAGCGCTGCAAAGGCTTCCGCCTCCTCGGCGCGAGACAGCGGCGGCGGCAACTGGTCTGCGCCGCTGATAAAATGAATCTCCCGTTCCTCTATCGGTCGCAGCAATCTGCTGCGCAGGAAACCGATCCATAGTGAAATCAAATTCATAGCAAACACCTCATTGTTCATTGTGAGCCATCCGTATCTATCGAATACAGCATTCCGGAACGACCGCAGGCGTATTGGTCTGATCGGTCAGTGCAAGCAGGATATCAAGCGGCTGTTCCATCTTGCCATCCGTTGACAGCAGCGCCGCATACTCCGGCAGAAATGCAGGCAGCAGACGCTCTCCCGTGACGGTTTTGACAGGCAGCATCCGAAATCCTCTCGCAGAAGCTGCCGCCTTCTCCGCATCGGAATACTGCAAAAGCCATTGCCGCAGCGCATCCGTACCGCATATCACGACCGGTCTGCCTGAAAACGCGTCGCGCAGCGTATTGCCGCTGTCGGAAAGCGCCGGCAGAATATAATCCATACCGCCGAGCCTCAGATGCAGCCGATATGTACGGTGTCGCTTGGCAGCAGCACGACGTTCCTGAAAAGCCGCAATCGCAGCGGCGGCAGCCGTACCAAGCAAAAGCGTCAACAGAGAAATATCTGCGTATATGACCGTATTCCGCAGATACCAACCGGAGGGCGTTCTCAGGGTGGAAAGTGCACATACGGCACCGCAGAACAGCAAACTGCTCCCGAAAAATACTCCCGTCTGCCAAAGCAGAACGCGCGGATTGCCAAAACCGAAAGCAATGCCGCAGAGCAGCACCGCAAGCAGAATCCGCCCAAGTATCAGGAAAGGCAGCGGAATCTCCGGCAAAAAAACTGTCAGCGATGAGACAGCTCCCATCAGCGCGGCAAGCAGACAGCGCAGCGGTTTCAGCGGCGTATGCGTCAGAGCGGCGGCAGTCCGAAGCAGCGCATAGTCCGCCCAGAGATTGGAAAGCAGCAGTACATCCAGATAAATCGTCATTGCGTTCACCGTCCTCAGTATAGCATATCCACACAGGAAAAAATGTCGAAGTCGGACAGTGTTTGCAACCGATTTCAGTTTCAGTCATTTTTTCATTCTCTCCCATTGCGTTTTCTTATGTTTTATGCTATAATAGTAGGGTAAGAAAACTGGAGTTCTATGTCTGGATTGTAATGAAAGGAGGGGTACAGTCTGCAAATTGCGGATTGTATCACAGTAATTATGCTGAATACCCAGAACACACCTTCGCCGGATACCTATTTCGGCTGCAACGTATTCAATGAAACCGTTATGCGAAGCTGTCTGCCGAAAAAGGTCTTTGAAGCGGTCATGCGCACTCGTAAAATGGGAACGCCGCTGCCGAAGGATGCCGCCGATTCCGTCGCGAACGCTATGAAAGAATGGGCAGTTGCAAATAACTGCACGCATTTCACACACTGGTTTCAGCCGATGACCGGCGTTACCGCAGAGAAGCACGACGCTTTCCTCACACCCGTCTCCGGCGGCGTCATCCTCGATTTCTCCGGCAAAGAGCTGATCAAGGGCGAATCAGACGCGTCCTCGTTCCCGTCTGGCGGCCTGCGCGCAACCTTTGAAGCACGCGGTTATACGGCATGGGATCCGACCTCGGACGCATTTATCAAGGACCGCACCCTCTGTATCCCGACTGGTTTTGTATCCTATACCGGCGAGGTGCTCGATAAAAAGACGCCGCTGCTTCGTTCGATGGAAGCCGTCAGCCGCGCAAGCGTCCGGATGCTCCGTCTGTTCGGCAATGACAAGGTACAGCGCGTCATCACGAACGTCGGACCAGAACAGGAATATTTCCTGATCGACAAGGCAAGCTACAATGCCCGTGAAGATCTGATCCTGACCGGCAGAACACTGTTCGGAGCAAAGCCGCCGAAAGGCGAGGAAATGGACGATCACTATTTCGGTAATTTGACGCAGCGGGTTTCCGATTTCATGCGCGAGCTTGACGAGGAGCTTTGGAAACTCGGCATCTACGCCAAAACCGAGCATAATGAGGTCGCGCCAGCACAGCATGAGCTTGCTCCGGTCTATACGACCTCGAATATCGCAGCCGACCACAATCAGCTCACAATGGAACTGATGAAGAAAATTGCACACAAGCACGGACTCGTCTGCCTGCTGCATGAGAAGCCGTTCGCAGGCATCAGCGGTTCCGGCAAGCATAATAACTGGTCGCTCTCGACCGATGACGGTCAGAATCTGCTGGATCCCGGTGATACGCCGCAGGATAATATGCAATTCCTGCTCGTACTCTGCGCATTTCTCAAGGGCGTGCGCGAATATGCGCCGCTCATTCGTATTTCCTCGGCATCTGCCGGAAACGACTGCCGTTTGGGCGGCAATGAAGCGCCGCCGACCGTAATCTCGGTCTTTATCGGCGATGACCTTCAGCGCGTGCTTGACGCAATCGAACAAGGCAAATCGCTCGACGACTATGGCAAAGAGCGTTTCAACCTCGGCGTAAACGCAATGCCGCAGTTCCGCAAGGATACCACAGACCGCAACCGTACCTCTCCGATGGCATTCACCGGAAATAAATTCGAGTTCCGTATGCTCGGCGCGGCAGATTCCATTTCCTGCTTCAATTTCGTCATGAATACAATCTTTGCATATGAGATCACCAAATTCTGCGAAGAACTCGAACAGGCTGAAAATTTCCAAGCCGCGCTGCATGATCTGCTCGTGCGTACAATTCGCGAAAATAAGGATATCATCTTCAACGGAAACGGCTATGGCGACGCTTGGTTCGCCGAATGTAAGCGTCGCGGTCTGCCGAATTTCCCGTCTACAGTCGAAGCGCTGATGCAGTATGACCGTCCGGAATTTGTTGCTATTTTCGAGGAAATGAATGTCCTTAATAAAGCGGAGATCACTTCGCGCAAGGAGATTCTGCTCGAAAACTACAGCAAGACCGTCGGCATCGAAGCGAAAACGATGCTCGATATCGCACGGAAAAAGATTCTGCCGGTCTGCATTTCGTACACGAAACAGCTTTGTGAAGCAATCACCATAAAGGAACAACTTTCTCCGATGCTGCGCATCAGCTCTGCTGTTGAGGACGCGCTTGCAGCGCAAATCAGCGATCTGACAGCAGGATTATACGACGCTATTGAGGATCTGCGCGAGATGATTCAAATTGCTTCGAGAGCAGACGGCGTTCAGGCAACGGCAGAAGCATATCGGCATAAGGTGATTCCTGCAATGGGTCGTCTGCGCACAACCGCCGACGCACTGGAAGTCCTGATTCCGCAGGACCAGTGGCCATTCCCCGCATATTCCGAAATTCTCTATAATATCTGATGACAGGCATGGCTTCCGATCAAATACTGCGGCAGCTGACTCGGAAGCTGCTGCCGTGGTTCCATGAGAATCAACGCGATCTGCCTTGGCGCAAAGACTGTGAACCGTATCACGTCTGGCTCTCAGAGATCATGCTGCAGCAAACCAGAGTCGAAGCAGTCAAACCTTATTACGCAAGGTTTCTCGACGCAATTCCCGATATCAAAGCCCTGAGTGAATGCGAGCATGATACGCTGATGAAACTCTGGGAAGGTCTTGGTTATTACAGTCGGGCACGCAATTTGCAAAAGGCGGCGCAGCAGATTATGGCAGATTTTGGCGGCGAATTTCCGCGCAGCTATCAGGAAATCCGTTCACTGACAGGCATCGGGGATTATACTGCCGGCGCAATCGCCTCAATCTGCTTTGATCTGCCAGAGCCAGCGGTAGACGGGAATGTTCTGCGCGTTTATACCCGATTGCTTGCCGACGCACGCTGTACGGATGATCTATCTGTAAAACGGGATATCCGCGATACACTCCGGCAGATCTATGCTGTCTCCGATCTCAATACGCGAGGAATACTGACGCAGGCAATCATGGAGCTTGGCGCAACCGTCTGTATACCCAACGGCACACCGCACTGCGATATATGTCCCCTGCAGGCATACTGTACGGCACACTGCACGGAAACCGTCAGTGAATATCCGGTGCGCAAAAAGAAAAAGCCGCGTAAAACCGAAGAATATACCGTTTATATTTTACAATGCGGCGAGCGAATCGCATTGCGAAAGCGGCCGGATACCGGTCTGCTTGCCGGACTATGGGAGCTTCCGCATCTGGATGGAAAACGGGATGCACAGGCGGCTCTGGATAGTGCAGAAGTTTTTCGGGTTGGTACCGCAGAGATTATATCGCTGCGATATTGCACGCATATTTTTACGCATATTGAATGGCAGATGACCGCAGTACATCTGCTCGTAACCCAGATGCCTGACAGCTTTATTTGGGTCACACCAGAACAGCTTGCATCGGATACTGCGCTGCCAACAGCATTCCGGATCTGTCTGCCAACAGCATAAATCATTTCACAAGCAACATATTATTGTTAAAAGGAGGTCCATCATATGCCACGTTCATCTGGAGGAGGCAGCCGCGGAGGAGGCAGCCGCGGTGGTGGCAGTCGCAGCAGAAGCCACGGCGGTCGTTACCGCAACGGTTCGTCCATACCGTCCATCAGTCGCTCTCCTTATCCCGGCGCAAGACGTTATCGTTATTATCGCGGCGGTCGCTATCACTATTTCTATACAGCCCGACAAGGCAAGATTTTCAGTCCGGCACGTCTGGTGCTCGGATTTATATATATCCCGTTTCTAATCCCCATCGGCATAGCGCTCCTGGCCTCGATTTCCCAGTATGTTGTGAAAAATGACGCGCCAATCGTCATAAAGGACGAAGCAAATGTGCTGGAAGATGACAGCGGACTGGAAAATGCACTCTCTGCATTCTATGAAAAAACAAATATTACACCGGCTATCATCACCGTCAACAATGAAAGCTGGCAGAACAATTACAGCAGTCTTGAGGACTATGCCTACGACCGCTATCTGATTGAATTCACCGATGAGATGCACTGGCTGATTATATACTCCGAGCCGATTGCGGAGAATAGAGAGAATGTTGACTGGTACTTTGAAGGAATGCAGGGCAACAATACTGAGGATATTCTGACAACACACGTCACCGGCAACTTCAATTTTGAGCTTCAACACGGACTGGAACAATCAAACCTAAATGTCGCAAAGGATCTGACAAACGCCTTCAACTTAGCGACTTCGCTTGCACCAAAAAAGAATATTCTGTCGCTGTTCAAACAGATCGCTCCTTATCTGGGTATCCTTGCATTTTTGATGTTCCATGCGTATTTCATGCTCGGACTGAATGAGCTAAAATATCTCAAAGCAGAACCCGATCCGGATGATCCCGGCATGGTTCCGGATTCCACAGACTGCTTTGGCGGACAGCCCGCATTCGGAACACAGCAATCCTTCGGCACTCAGCAACCCTTCGGCGCACAGCAGCCTTTTGGCGCACAGCAATCCTTTGGCGCACAGCAATCCTTCGGCGCACAGCAACCCTTTGGCGCACAGCAACCCTTTGGCGCACAGCAACCCTTTGGCGCACAGCAACCCTTTGGCACGCAGCAACCCTTTGGCGCACAGCAGCCCTTTGGCGCACAGCAACCCTTTGGCGCACAGCAACCCTTTGGCACGCAGCAACCCTTTGGCGCACAGCAGCCCTTTGACGCACAGCAGCCTTACGGTGCGCAGCAGCCGGTCTCTCAGGAGACAGAAATGCAGTCTCTGGAATCCATGCAAATACCGGGTGTAGAGCAGCAGCCGGCATTCCTGTATCCGTCAAATCCGCAGATACAGACGCCACCGCCGGTACAGATGCCACCGCCGGTACAGTCGCCACCGCCAGTACAGTTGTCACCAACGGTACAGCCGTCACCAACGGTACAATCGCCGCCAATACAGCCGCAGGAACCGCAGACCACAGAGGAAACCTGTCTCTATTGCGGTACAAAGTATTTCAAAGGTATCAAATATTGTCCCGGATGCGGCATTTCCCTGCTTGATCTTTCCGCAGACAATCCTTTTGGATAATCTGCGATAGAATACATCAGAAAGGAAGGTTTTCCCATGACCTATAAAGAAGAATTCATCAAATTTATGACCGAATGCGGCGTTCTGACATTCGGTGACTTCACGCTGAAATCAGGCAGAAAGGCTCCGTATTTCGTCAATACCGGCAACTACAAAACCGGCAAACAGCTTTGTCATCTCGGTGAATATTATGCAGCTTGTATGCAGGAGCACGGTCTGAAAGCCGATGTTCTGTTCGGACCGGCTTACAAGGGCATTCCGCTTGCAGCGGCAGCGTCCATTGCGCTCTGGAAAGAGCATGGAATCGAAGTTGGCTATGCCTATGACCGTAAAGAGGTCAAGGATCATGGCGAAGGCGGCATGATCGTCGGCTCCAAGCTCACAGACGGCACAAAGGTCATTCTGATTGAGGATGTTATGACATCCGGCAAGGCGCTTCGCGAGGTTTATCCGAAGCTGAAAGCCGTTGCAAATGTCGATATCGCCAGTATGATTATTACCGTTGACAGACAGGAAAAGGGCTTGCAGAGCGAACAATCTGCTGTGCAGGAAGTCAAGGCAGAATTTGGTATTGACGTATATTCGATTGTCACGGTCAGCGATATCATTGCAGCGATTGAAAACGATGTCGTAGACGGAAAATCCTATCTGCCGCAGATGCTCGCATATCGTGAGCAGTACGGCGTATAATTCCATATCGCAAAAAAGCGAAGCGGTTCATCAGACTGCTTCGCTTTTTCATGTGAATATGAAAAAGAAACAAAGTCCCCAAATAATTGGAGACCCTGTTTCTCATGAAAGGTGGTATCTATCATGTTAAGAAAGAATATCAAAATTAGAAGGATTGGATCATTTTCGCAATATACTTCAGGATTTTCAATGTATCATCGCTATCCGGCGTACCGTTCTTGTTGACGTCGGCATTGGACATACCCTGTCTGGTAATCTTCGCGGTACTATCCTCCGCAATGAAACGCGCGAGCAAAACCGCATCCGAAACGTCAACTTCGCCACTCTCATTCACATCGCCAAGCTTTGTCTGATTTCCCACCGTATTGGTAGTCGTCGTAGTCGTTTGCATCGTTGTTGTTTCGCTTTGTTCCGGTTCATTGCCAGCCGCATAAACAGCCTCAATGCTCACATTTGCGCTGTTCGCCGTCAGATACGCGGTATCAGAATTTTCGGTTGTCTGATTCGTAAAATCACCGCCAGTGACCTTCCAGCTTACAAAATGATATCCGTCTGCCGGCTTCGCCTTGAGTTTCAGAACAGTATTCTGCGGATAGGTTCCACTCCAATCGCTGTCGAGCGTCAGCGTATTGAACTTAATTTTACCATTTGCGCCGGCACTCTTAACAGATACCGTCATATTTTCAGAGGAAATCTGATTGCTGAACGAATTCCTGATCTGTTGACGCGAATTCTCAGCACGATTCTGCCAAAATGTATTGATCGTAGTCATCTCTTTATTAAACGCAGCGGCATTATCGGTTTGCTGGCCGGGCTGCTGACCGGGTTGACCCGGTTGGAACCAATCGCCCATTCCGCCGCCCCATCCGAACGAGCCGCCGGCGTAAGTAAAGCGCTTATAGGTTTCAACCATCGAATCGGTATAAGCAGTTTGCAGTTCTGTCAAACGAGCCAAAACCTTATCCGAACGATAATTTTCGTTACAGAGGTCATAGAATGCGCGGACAAATCGCATCCGGAAGTCTTCGTTTTCAAGCAATCCAAAGAACAGCTTACTGATCCAGCTATTGCCGCGGCGAAGCGTTTCAATGATGCTGGAGTTAGCGTTGCTCTGACCATACAGACCCTGACCATATTCGCTATCAAAGAGAATGAAGCGCCATTGTCCATCGGCATATTTTTTGCTCGCGTCAATCGTTTCGGTTTTCCAGAGCGCATAGTTATTTTCGCCGAAATCAGAGTTGCCGAGCATGATCTCGGTTGCCATATACTGGGCAAAGCTATCGAGGTCAAGCAATTCCCGGAATTGGTCATAGGCTGCCGTATCCGTATAGGTTGCAGACTCCGCAAGCTGCTTGAGCGCCTCATAATCTGCCCATCCCTGCTCGGATCCATCCGAAAGCTCGTTGTTCTTGATCATACAAACGGACTCTTCCTTGACCTTGTAATGATCGGAAATATACTCCTTGCCGAGCTTTTCAACAATATTGTAAGTACCCCAGAATTCGCCGTCAATAAATACGACGCATTCGGTTTGTTTCTGCGTACCGAAGTCCTTATCCGGCACCATTTCCTGATTCAGGCGGTCGCGGATTTTCGTCTTTTCATCATTACCGCCGTTGCGCAGCGTAATTTTATCAAAGGAATCAATCAGTTCGCCCTTATGGTTTGTCAGCGTACCGTTAAAGAAGTCATACTCCAGCTTCGGCGTACCGTATTCCGTTCTTGCATAGAGATTGAAGCTTTTTTGCGACGCGGAACGCGTTGCGCCGCCGTGAATCCGGATTCCGACGCCTGCGCTATAGGAAGCCCTGCCTTGCTCAAACACGGTAATATGCGCCGGACGTTCCCATTCCCTGCCATCCTGCGTATAGTTTGCGGGATGCGCCCACGACTGCATCATATTGCCCTGTGATGTATCGTAGATCTTACCCTTCACGTAGATACCGGTTTCATAATCAAACAGATTATCCGGATCTGTTACAAGGGAAATGACGCGCATTTTCTTCTCAATATCATTTGCAGTATAGCCGACAAAATACGTATTTGTGACAATATTACTTTTATTTCCCTGTGCGTCAACCGCGACTGCGCGAACGATCATTGCCTTTCGGACAGGCTCAGCCGGTGCCTGATAGCCGTCCGCAATATCGGTCTTTGCCGAATAGACATTCGGCTCCTGCGATTTATCGTATATTTTGATTGCGCTGGTAAACTGTTCGGAGCTTGTATCCGGATCGCTGCCATCGGTCGTATAATAGACCGTACAACCCTGCGCTGCAGAAAGCGTCAGATCAAAGCCGGCATCATAGAAGCCGCTTCCCTGCGAAAACTGCGGTGCGTCTACCACGAGCTTTTGCGGTGCGTCAGTCGGATTTGCCTTACCGGCAGACAGCGAGGATACAATGGCAAACTGGCTGCTGCCATCCGGTATTCTTGCATATGCGGTATTATCATTCATTGCCGGCAATTCAATGGATTCGACCATGTTCCCCTGTGCATCGGAGAAAATGACCGTTTCGCCGCTTTTGGAAAGACCAAATTCTGCGCCCGACACGCCGCTGCCAGTCTTTACGCCGCAATAAACAACCAGATAGCCCTTTGCCGGAATCACAGTGCCTTCCGGAATCACATAAAACCGCGGCTCCGCTGCGTCATCAGAAATCGCATATCCGCCGACTGCCGCCTCGCTGCTGCCGGTATTATACAGTTCAATATAATCATAGAACTGACCGTCCGATGCGGCAAGCGTTGTATTCTTGGTACAGACCTCATTGATCACAACATTTCCCGCTGCCAGTACGGATACCGGCGGCATAACTGTCAAAGCTCCGGCTGCAAGCGTCATACTCAGACAGACCGCCGAAACGCGTTGTATTTTCTTTTTCATTATAATTTTCTCCCTTTCTTCAAGCTTCCGCACATTGTTTTCCTTATACGAACCATTTACCATAGTATGGCAGACCAACCTTAAATGGAACTGAAACGCACAATGAATATTGCAAAAATCCGGCAGCGTTCACTGCCGGATTCTCAGAATTAAATATCGTGCGAGCGCTGCTTTTCAAGCAAAGCCTGAATCTTATCATGCGGATTGATCACCGTTGTAATAGAAACATCGTGATTGATTGCAGCGACAAAATATGCAACATACTTGGAAACATCAACCTCGTGGAACCACGGACGCTCCAGAAGCGCCGGCATCCGGTAGGTCAGATTCGTACCAAACACAGCGTCCAGCGTACCGTTTGCATATGCCTCATCAAACTTTTCGAGACCATGCGTAAACAGGCTGTAGGTCGCATAGGCGATGGTGCGCGCAGCGCCGCGAGATTTCAGATTTTCCGCGAGATCAAGCATCGAGCCGCCGGACGCAATAATATCATCCGCGACAAAAACGGTCTTGCCGTCTACGGGATTACCGAGATATTCATGTGCAACGATCGGATTTTTGCCGTCCACAACGCGAGCATAGTCTCTGCGCTTATAGAACATACCAAGGTTGACGCCGAGCATAGTTGCATAGTACATATTTCTGCCGAGCGCGCCCTCATCCGGTGAAATAACCATAAACTTTTCCGGCGACATATCGAGATCGGGGAAAGTTTTCAGCATAGTCTTGAGCACCTGATAGGACGGAATCACATTGTCGATGCCCATGAGCGGAACCGCATTATTGACGCGAGGATCATGCGCGTCAAAGGTAATGATATTGTTGACGCCCATCGCCTGAAGCTCCTGCAGCGCGCAGGCACAGTCGAGCGATTCACGATAGTTTCTGCGGTGCTGTCTGCCGCCGTACAGCAACGGCATAATGATATTGAGGCGGTGCGCCTTTCCGGATGCAGCCTGAATGATGCGCTTCAAGTCCTGATAGTGGTCATCCGGCGACATACAGTTCACGCGGTCGAACATTTTATAATTGATGCTGTAATTACCGACATCAATGACAATGTACAAATCCAGTCCGCGAATTGTGGACTTAATCAGACCTTTTCCGTCTCCGGAGGCGAAGCGCGGGCATTCGCACTCAATCAGGTAGCTTTCATCGGGGAAGCCGTTTTCATTTGCCCAAGCAACCAGATAGCTGTTGATTTTCTCAGCAAGCTGTTCCGCACCGGGCATTGCAATAATGCCAAGCGGCGCGACGCTTTTCCGGTTGTGATACAGTTCATCTGTGGCAGCGGCAGCACTCATAATCCGATACATCCTTTCCAATTTGCATTTTTACAAGCCTTTGTTTTGTTGTCTCTTTCTATTATTTGCAGAAGCACTCGATATAGCGGTCGATATCCGCCCGAATGATTTCTTTTGCAAGCTGTGCGTCACCAAATTCGTCAACAGCGGTCGATTTCTTTTCCAGTTCCTTATAGACGGAGAAGAAATGCATCATCTCCTCGATGATATGCGGCGGCACATCAGCAATATCCGTATAGGCATTATAATTCGGATCATCAAATGGGATTGCAATGATTTTATCATCGCGATGACCCTGATCCAGCATACGAATGACGCCGATCGGATAACAGTGAACCAGCGTCATTGGAAAGAGCGTCTCAGAGCAGAGCACAAGCACATCCAGCGGATCGTTGTCGTCCGCGTAGGTACGCGGAATCAAGCCGTAATTGGCAGGATAGTGCGTAGACGTATGCAAAATCCGGTCGAGCTGCAGCAGACCGGTCTCTTTATCCAGCTCATATTTATTTTTACTTCCCTTTGGGATCTCAATGACAGCGACAAAATCATTCGGCGTAATGCGCTTGGGGTTAATTTTGTGCCAAATATTCAAAAAATCAACCTTCTTCCGTAAACGATATAATTCGCGTCTCTTTGTGTTTTCAGTATAGCATAAATCGTTCTGAAAGTCAATCTGCATTCAGATTTTTGTGATTTTGTATGAATTCTTCATCAGCTTTGCAATTATCATTTGCTTTCGCAGAATATTTCTTTTCGATAAATGACACAAATTACACCGGAGCAAATCCGCATGGGTGCTCCGGTGTATAACCATATACGATTATTTTGTATCATCTTGTTTTTCATGGCAAGAATCACGCATTGCGCAGTTTTGGCAGCCGCAGCCGCAGCCAGAATTGCCGTTCCGGCGTTCATGTACAATCGCGGCAATCGCAGCCGCAATTACGGCAATCACCACCAACAGAACGCAAATTGTGCCACTGTGCATCCGCAGCCATGTCAACATATCCGTTCAGCTCCTTTTTACATTCGGATTCTTTCGCAGCAGCAGAAACGTCGCAGCAGCAAGTAT
This sequence comes from Oscillospiraceae bacterium, assembly GCA_016296505.1. Lineage (GTDB taxonomy): Bacteria > Bacillota > Clostridia > Oscillospirales > Ruminococcaceae > Firm-04. Next base: position 24,178 of record JAEDJD010000018.1, on the reverse strand, counting down.
CAGCGCCGCAATCACAATTCCCGCAGAACTGACTGCCGCCTCCGGCACGAGCAGCGCACCAAGCTGATTGCAGACGAATGCCGTCAGATAAGCAAATACACACTGATAACCGATCGCAAAGACCGTCCACTTTGCACTGTTCATTTCGCGTCGGATCGCGTCCATTGCGGCAATGCAGGGCGCACAGAGCAGATTAAACGCAAGGAACGAATATCCGGCAGCCTGATTGAATGCCGTACCGATTGCCGCATAGGCATTGCCTTCCGCGCCATAGAGCACGCCAAGCGTACTGACGATATTTTCTTTTGCAATGAGTCCGGTCAACGTCGCAACAGCGGTCTGCCATTCGCCCCAGCCAAGCGGAACAAAAATCCATGCAATCGCCTTGCCGACTGCCGCAAGGATCGAACGGTCAAACTGTTCCGGCGACAAATACGAGAATGCGCCGTTCACGCTGCCGAACCGCGATAAAAACCAGATAATAACCGTCGAGAGCAGAATCACCGTACCAGCCTTTTTGATGAATGACCAGCCGCGCTCCCACATCGTCCGAAGCAGATTGGGCAGCGTTGGCAAATGATATGCCGGCAGCTCCATCACGAACGGGGAAAGCTCTCCGGCAAACAGCTTCGTTTTCTTCAGAAGCAAGCCCGAAACGACGATTGCCGCCATACCAAGAAAATACGCGGATACCGCGGCAAACGCCGAGCCTCCGAAAAATGCCGCCGCAATCATCGAAATGACCGGAACCTTTGCGCCGCAAGGAATAAACGTCGTCGTTATGACGGTCATACGGCGATCCTGTTCATTTTCGATCGTGCGGCTTGCCATGATACCCGGTACGCCACAGCCCGTTCCGACCAGAATCGGAATGAATGATTTGCCCGATAAGCCTATTTTTCGGAATAATCTGTCCATAACAAACGCAATGCGCGACATATAGCCGCAGGATTCCAGAAATCCCAGCAGCAAAAACAACACAAGCATCTGCGGCACAAAGCCCAATACCGCGCCCACACCGGCTACGATGCCATCCAGAATCAGACTTTTCAGCCAAGCCTCACAGCCGACGCGTTCCAGCATTCCGCCGACTACGACCGGCACGCCCGGCACCCATTTTCCAAAATTCGCCGGATTCACTTCGCCGCCATATGTTTCATACAGTGCGATTGCGCGGCGAAATTCGCCTATGGTTGCAGTTTTCTCGGATATCACCAAGTCTTCCGCGTTTTCAACCGAATATGTAAACGTCACGCTGTCATCGGGATAACGCGCAGAAATCTCGCGCAGCGCGCTGACAACCGCCGCATCATCTCCGGCAGCGCTCATATCAAGTGCGGATTCTGCCGCCTGCACATCAATCCCATCCGACGCTGCCTGCGCAAGCATTCCGCGGATGATCTCCGGCGTATCGCCGAATTCCTCCTGTGCCGCCTCCATCTGCTTTGTTCCGATGCCGAACAGATGAAAGCCCTCCCCGAACAGCCCGTCATTTGCCCATTCCGTTGCCGCCGCGCCGACCGTCACCATCGAAATGTAATACACCAAAAACATAATGAACGCAAAGATCGGCAATCCAAATACGCGACTTGTCACAACGCGATCAATCTGATCGGAAACCGTCAGACCGTCCTCATGTTTGCGTTTATATGAGATCTTGATGATATCCGCAATGCGATTATAGCGCTCATTCGTAATGATCGCCTCTGCGTCATCATCCATTTCGCGTTCTGCCGCCGCAATATCTTTCTCAATATGCTGTAAAAGCTGGTCGGCAAGACCGAGCTGTGAAATCACCTTTTCATCGCGCTCAAACAGTTTGATTGCATACCATCGCTGCTCATCCTCCGGCAAATCGTGAACGGCAGCCTCCTCAATATGCGCAATCGCGTGCTCCACAGCGCCCGAAAATAAATGCAGCGGAACTTTTCGTCCAAGTTTCGCCGCTTCGATCGCCGCCTCTGCGGCTTCCATAATACTGTCGCCCTTGAGCGCAGACATTTCAACGACCTTGCAGCCAAGTTCCTTTGCAAGCTGCTCAAAATTGATTGCATCGCCATTTTTACGGACAATATCCATCATATTCACTGCAACAACAACCGGTATGCCGATCTCGACAAGCTGCGTGGTCAGATAGAGATTGCGTTCCAGATTGGTACCGTCCACGATATTGAGAATCACATCCGGACGCTCTACAATCAGATAATTCCGTGCAACAACCTCCTCCGGCGAATAAGGCGAAAGAGAATAGATGCCCGGCAAATCCGTGACAATGATACCATCATGATTCCGGAGCTTGCCCTCTTTCTTTTCGACCGTCACGCCCGCCCAGTTTCCGACATACTGATTGGAACCGGTCAGCGCGTTAAACAGCGTTGTCTTACCGCAGTTCGGGTTGCCGGCAAGCGCAATCCGCAGATCTGCCATATTCCACAATCCTTTCCCGAAAAATTGCAATGAACCCCAAAACGATCCGCAGCCAAAACTGCAGACTGCGCCTTGTTTTTATTCGACCTCGATCATTCCGGCGTCCGCCTTGCGGAGCGTCAGTTCATAGCCGCGCACCTTAATTTCCATCGGATCGCCCAATGGCGCAACTTTGCGTACAAAGACGGATGTACCTTTCGTCAGCCCCATATCCATGATTCTGCGCCGGATTGCACCCTCGCCGTTCAGTTTCCGGACTGTCACCGTTGCGCCAACCGGAATATCTTTCAAGGTTTTGACTGTATGATTCATCATCGTAATCATCCCTTCTAGTGCTTGTTTACTATGAGTTAGTATATGCTAACTCCATTGTTATTATTATACTTGTTCTGTTTTATTTTGTCAAGTGCTATTCTAAGATTTGACATATCGCTGTGTTCTCAGGCAATCTCTTTAAAGTCTTTAGACGAATTGCTCATATCGCCGCAGAATCACGCTTGACAACCCTATCTGCACTATGTTATAATATGATTGACAGAGAAGAATATTCTTTTATCAAGGCACTGTTTCTGTCATGTTCGGCATCCGTCTGCCGGAAAGACGGCCGGCATCCCTCTCTACAATTTGCCGGAAAAGGAGCATATCATGAAATGCCAATGCGCTGCAAATCCAAGTGATCTGTCACTGCTGGAACCGGTGCTTGCAGAGTATGCCGATATCAAGGGCAGTCTCATCACCATATTACAGCAAGCACAGGAGATCTATGGTTATCTTCCGACAGACGTAATCTCTCATATTGCCGAGCGAACCGGCTCTACACCGGCACGCGTCCTCGGCGTTGCAACATTCTATACACAATTCCGGTTTCAGCCGGTCGGTAAGTATTTAATCATGCTCTGCGATGGTACGGCTTGCCATGTCAACGGCAGCGCGCGAATTGCCGCCGCAGTACAGGAATATCTGCACGTCGAAAACGGCGGTACAACAGAGGACGGTCTGTTCTCATTCAGCATCGTTGCTTGTCTCGGATGCTGCTCGCTTTCTCCGGTTATGATGATTAACGAGGATACTTACGGTTCTCTGACGCCTGCAAAGGTGCTGGAAATTCTGAAGAATATTCAGACAAAGGAGGCGGCAAAATGAGCATACGCATCGCTGTCGGAAAGGGAAGCTGCGGCATTGCAGCAGGCGCAGCAGCGCTCTCAGACGCACTTGCGCCGCTGCTCGAAAGCTCCGGTATCTCACTCGGCACAGTCGGCTGCGTCGGTATGTGCTGGCTAGAGCCGATTGTCGATATTTACGAAAACGGTCTGCTGAAAGCACGATTGGTTCACGTTCAGCCTGAGCAGGCGCCGATGATTGCACAGGCTGTCAAAACCGGAGATTTCTCCGTGATTGATCCGCTGCGCATTACCAAAGAGGACCATGCGTTTCTCGAACAGCAGACGCGCATTGCGCTGCGAAACTGTGGTATGATTGATCCGGAGTCGATTGAAAGCGCCCTGGATGCCGGCAGCTATCAGGCAATCCGGAAAATTCTCTCTCAGGAAAACGGTATGTCGCCGGAAGATGTGATCGAATGCGTCAAAATTTCCGGACTTGCCGGCAGAGGCGGCGCTGGTTTCCCGACATGGTTCAAATGGAATGCAGCAAGAAATGCTGCCGGAGATGAAAAGTATCTGATCTGCAACGCGGACGAGGGCGATCCCGGCGCATTTATGGACAGAGCCGTTATCGAATCGGATCCGCATACTCTGATTGAGGGTATGCTGATCGGCGCATATGCAATCGGCGCACAAGAAGCAATCGTGTATGTCCGTGCAGAGTATCCGCTTGCAATCAAGCGTCTGGAATACGCAATCACAGAAGCGCGTGCGGCTGGCTATATCGGCAAAAACATCCTCGGAAGCAGCTTCTCCTGCGAATTCCGTATCAAGGCAGGCGCCGGCGCATTCGTCTGCGGCGAGGAAACCGCGCTGATTCAATCCCTGCAGGGACAACGCGGTATGCCGCAGCTCAAGCCGCCGTTTCCGGCTGAATCAGGCTACTGGGATAAGCCTTCCAATATTAACAACGTCGAAACCTACGCGAATGTTGCTTGGATTATCAACAACGGCGGTGAAGCATTCGCCGCTATGGGTACTGAGGATTCCAAGGGCACAAAGGTCTTTGCACTGACCGGAAAAATTCAGCGCGGCGGATTGGTCGAGATTCCGATGGGCATGACGCTGCGGCAGGTCATTTTCGATATTGGCGGCGGAATCCGCGATGGCGGCACGTTCAAGGCAGTCCAGATGGGCGGTCCGTCCGGCGGCTGTATTCCTGCGTCGCTTCTCGACACTGTCATCGACTATAAAAAGCTCGCGGCAACCGGCGCAATTATGGGTTCCGGCGGTATGGTTGTCATGGACGACAGCACCTGTATGGTAAGTATGGCAAAATTCTTCCTCGATTTCACCGCAAAGGAATCCTGCGGAAAATGCGTACATTGCCGTATCGGCACAAAGCGCTTACAGGAGATTCTCACGCGTATCGTTGCCGGCGAGGGCAAAGACGGCGATATTGAGCTGCTTGAGGAACTATGTCATGCTGTGCGTGACGGCGCGCTCTGCGGTCTCGGTCAGACAGCGCCGAATCCAGTACTCTCTACGCTCCGTTACTTCCGCGACGAGTTTGAAGCGCATATCCGAGATAAGCGCTGTCCGGCACATATTTGCACCGATCTGCTGCATTATGAAATCAATGCGGAACAATGCAAAGGCTGTACCGCCTGTGCAAGAAAATGTCCGGTTTATGCAATTTCCGGCATCGTCAAAGGACCGCATTCGATTGACCAGTCAAGCTGTATCCGCTGCGGACAGTGCATGGCAACCTGTAAATTCGGTGCAGTCAGCGTCAGCTAAATATATTTTTGATATATTTTAGGATATCGTGAGGTTTTAGAAAAACATGAGCCAAATTCATATTACAATCAACGGCGTATCCTGCGTCTGCGAGGAGGGCGCTTCGATTCTGCACGCTGCACAGCAGAACGGAATCGAAATCCCGAATCTCTGTAACGACGACAGTGTGCGCGTGTACGGTGCCTGCGGACTTTGCGCCGTCGAGGTACTGGATGACGGCAGCGGCAGAGCGATTCCGAAGCTTCTGCGTGCCTGCTCCGCCAAGGCAATGGACGGCTATGTCATCCGATTTGATACGGAGCGCGTCAATCAGTCGCGGAAAATCTCGCTGGAATTGCTGATGAGCGATCATACCGGCGACTGTCGTGGACCGTGCCAACTCAACTGTCCTGCCGGAACGGATTGTCAGGGTTATGTCAAAAAGATTGCAGAGGGCGATTTCCATGGTGCAATCGGAATCATCAAGGAAAAAATCCCGATTCCGGCTTCTATCGGCAGAGTGTGTCCGCATCCTTGTGAGCAGAACTGCCGCAGAGGTATGGTCGAGGCGCCGCTCTCTATCGCCTACCTCAAAGCCCATGCCGCAGACCGCGATCTCGCAGCGGATACCTATGTGCCGGAAACCACGCCCGATACCGGTAAGCATATCGCGATTGTCGGAGGCGGTCCTGCCGGATTGACTGCGGCATTTGATCTGCGCCGCAAAGGTCACGCTGTCACAATCTATGACGCAGCAGCGCAAATGGGCGGTATGCTGCGCTACGGCATTCCGGCTTACCGTCTTCCCAAAGATCTGCTGGCACGCGAAATCAATGAGATCGAAAAGCTCGGTGTTGCGATGCAAAACAATGTGCGGCTCGGCAAAGATATCACGCTTGCAGATCTGCGCAGCCAGAATGACGCAGTCATCCTCGCAACGGGCGCATGGCGCAGTATGCAGATGCGCGTCAAAGGCGAGGAACTGGATGGCGTTATGGGTGGAATTCAGTTTCTGCACAATATCAGCTCCGGCGAGGGTGATATCCCCGATCTCAGCGGCAAAAAAGTCGCTGTCTGCGGCGGCGGCAATACCGCGATGGACGCCTGCCGAACCGCAATCCGATGCGGCGCGGAGACGGTCTATGTCATCTACCGCAGAACGCGCAGCGAAATGCCTGCCGAGGAGCTTGAAATCGAGGAGTCCATCGAGGAAGGCGTCACCTACAAATTCCTGACGAATCCGGCGGAGATCATCGGAACAAACGGTCGCGTCAGCCAGATTCGCCTGCAAGTCATGGAGCTTGGTGAGCCGGACGCCTCCGGACGGCGCTCCCCCATTCCAGTCGAGGGTAAATTTGAAGTGCTTGACGTCGATCTTGTAATCATGGCAATCGGACAAATCCCAAATGTCGATGGTCTTGACGGCGTGACGCTGACGAAAAAAGGAACGATCGAAGCCGATTCCGCTACGTATCTGACCAATCTTCCCAATGTATATGCCATCGGCGACGCAACAAACCGCGGCGCATCCATTGCGATTGAAGCAATTGGCGAGGGCGGACGCTGTGCAGCAGTTGTCGATTCAGCACTCCGTGGCGACATCAAGCCCTACCGTACACCGTTCTATTCCAAGAAAACCGTCACGCCGGATAACCTTGCAGACCGTGAAAAACAACCTCGCTGCCAGATGCCGGTACGTCCGGCTGCCGAGCGCGCACAGGATTTTGCGCCGGTCAATCTTGGTCTTACTGATGAAACAGCAATACAGGAAGCCAGACGCTGTCTCGAATGCGGCTGCCATGATTATCACGACTGTAAGCTCATCCGCTATGCACAACAGCAGGAAATCCATCCGGAACGCTTGGACGGCGTCAAGAACACGCACGAAACCGAACGAAAGCTCGTCTGCATTGAGCGTGACAACGGCAAATGTATCCTCTGCGGCTTATGCGTCCGCATTTGTGACGAGGTCGCAAAACAAGGAATTCTTGGTCTGCTCGGCAGAGGTTTCCCGACTGTTATCAAACCGGAATTCAATCGTCCGGAGGTCATTCAGATTTGCGCATCCTGCAAAAAATGTGCGAAAGCCTGCCCGACCGGCGCATTGAAAATCATTGGCTGATATTACATAGAAATAAGCCTTGAAATCATGCTGCTACGCTGATTTCAAGGCTTATTGTTTATCGTATGCCGATCAGATCATACCCTGCGTCCGCAATCACCGCACGGAATGTTTCCTCCGATATGGGCACAGCCGTATCTACAACCGCATTTGCCGCTTCATGACTGACGGAAATCACCGTCACGCCCTCCATGCCGGAAAGCGCCTTTCGCACATGAGCCTCGCAGTGCGGACACATCATGCCCTTTATTTCGAGTGTGATATTTGCCATTTCATCCACCGTTCCTTTCACAGTATCGTTGATTTGAGGTATATCCGCAACAGACGGAACTGTCGTCTGCTTCGGTTTCTCCGGTTTAAACAGATTGAGCCGCAGCGCATTTGTCACCACGCAGAAGCTCGAAAGACTCATCGCTGCCGCGCCAAACATCGGCTGCAGCGTCAGACCAAGCGGCACAAGTACGCCTGCCGCAATCGGTATGCCAATGATATTATAGATAAATGCCCAGAATAAATTCTCGCGGATATTCCGCAGCGTTTTTCGGCTGAGCCGAATTGCATTGACTGCGTCGGTCAGACTGCTCTGCATCAGTACAACATCCGCTGCGTCAATCGCGATATCTGTTCCTGCGCCGATTGCCATGCCGATATCCGCACGCGTCAGTGCCGGCGCGTCGTTGATTCCGTCCCCGATCATACATACCTTGCCGTCTGCGCCTAGCTGCCGGATGATCTGCTCCTTACCGTCCGGAAGTACGCCAGCAATCACGCGGTCAACGCCGGCTTTCCTGCCGATTGCTTCTGCCGTGCGCACATTGTCGCCGGTCAGCATGATAACCGATATTCCCATTTGCTTGAACGATTGTATGGCGTCGGCGCTGTCTGGCTTCATGACATCCGCAACGGCGATGATGCCCGTCAGTCTGCCGTTACGCAGGAAAAACAGCGGTGTTTTACCGGTTTCTGCCAACTGTTCTGCCGTCCGGATGATATCCTCTGGCAGTACTATCTGCGCGGCGGCTGTTTGCTGATTGCATCCAAGCAGAGAACTCCCGTCCTGCTTTGCCGACACGCCGCTGCCGGTCAATGCGAAAAAATCTGTGACCGCCGGCGGCTGAATCCCCTGTGCTGCGGCATAATCCATGACCGCGCCGCCAAACGGATGCTCGCTATGCTGCTCCAAGGCAGCTGCATCGGTCAAAAGCTGCATCTCCATCATGCCAACCGCCGGAATCACATCGGTCACATACGGTCTGCCTTCTGTAACCGTACCGGTTTTGTCCAGCACAACTGTTTGAATTCTGCCGGTTTCCTCCAGTGCCGCTGCCGATTTATAGAGAATACCGCTGCGCGCCCCAACGCCGCTTCCGACCAGGATCGCAACCGGCGTTGCCAGTCCGAGCGCACATGGACAGCTAATGACCAGAACCGATACGCCGCGTGCCAACGCGAATCCGAATCCATGCCCAAGCAGCAGCCAGATGAGAAACGTCACCGCGGCTATGCCGATGACAGCCGGTACAAAAATACCGGATACTTTGTCTGCGATTTTCTCAATCGGCGCTTTTGTCGCCGCCGCGTCGCCGACCATGCGAATGATTTGCGATAATGTCGTATCTTCACCAATTCGGGTTGCTTCACACTCTAAATAGCCGGTTTGATTGATCGTGCCGGCAGAAACCTTGTCGCCTGCCGTCTTATCCACAGGAATGCTCTCGCCCGTCAGTGCAGATTCATTCACTGTGCCGCTGCCCGACTGCACAATGCCGTCAACAGGAATCTGAGCGCCCGGCAATACCGCAAAGCGCATCCCACGCTGTACCTGCTCCACCGGAATTTCACACTCCGTACCGTTTTCAAGTATGACAGCCGTTTTCGGCGCAAGCCGCATCAGACCTTTCAGCGCATCGGTTGTTTTGCCCTTTGAACGCGCCTCCAGCGTCTTGCCAACCGTAATCAGCGTCAAAATCATCGCGGCAGATTCAAAATACAACTGCTGCATCAGATTTCCGGCTGCGTCCACATGACCGTGAAGCAGCTGCGTTGTCATGGAAAACAAGACGCAGACGCTCCAGAGAAACGACGCCGACGAGCCAAGCGCGACAAGCGTATCCATATTCGGCGCGCGATGCAGCGCCGCCCGAAAGCCGCTTATAAAAAAACGCTGATTGATTATCATAACCCCAGTCGTCAGCAAAAGCTGAAGCAGCCCCAATGCAACAGGATTTTCGTCCAGAGCCGCCGGAACCGGCAAGCCGAGCATCGTGCGCCCCATAGATACATACATCAAAATCAGCAGAAACACCAGCGACGCAAGCAAACGGCGAACCAGCTTCGGCGTTTCGGTATCGTTCAGTGAATCGTCTGCCGGCGCGGCTGACTGCAATGCCGTTTTCAAAGCCGCACCATATCCTGCGTCCTTGACCGCCTGTATCACCGTTTCCGGGGATACGTCCCCCTCAACGCTCATTGTATTCGTCAGCAAACTGACAGCGCAGCTTTCTACGCCAGCAACAGCATTGACTGCTTTTTCCACACGTGCACTGCAAGCTGCACAGCTCATGCCCGTGACACGATACAGTGTCATATCCATCCCCTTTTCACAAATTGTTACGCGAATTCCGACAGACAAAAAATTCCCCTGCCGATATCCATATTATACATCGGCAAGGGAAATTTATCAAGTGCTTTTTATGATTTCAATTTTACGCAGATACTTCTGCGCCGTTGATTTCCGACTGTTCGGAGATGGCAGCCGCTTTCTGCTTCTTGCGGTCACGCGTCATAATTACCGTAAATATTGCTGCAAGAATGATATAGGGAATCATGCAAATCAGATCCTTTGGAATGGTATGATCATATTTTTCCAGATCGCCGACGCCGCTGATGAAGAAGTTGTTCAGCTGCGGAATACCGGCATTGTTGCAGGCGTGCATGATCGCAGCCGGAAAGATCGAGCCGGATTTTTTCGTCAGCCACATCAGGAATACGCCCATTACCATACAAAAGATCGACATTCCAACGATACCGAGCCATGGAAATCCCCAATAATCCGTACCAAAATTATGTCCTTCAATCGTCAGCGGCGCGTGCCAGACGCCCCAGATGATGCCGCCGACAATCACAGTGCCTGTCGTACCGAGCAGCGGTTCCATTTTCTGATTCATATAGGCGCGCCAGCCGAATTCTTCTCCAAAGGTATTCCATGCAAACAGCGGCGCCATTGCAAACATCAGCAGTATCGAGCCAAAATAATCGGACAGACTCTGTCGCTCAAACATTTCATGAAAGTCCCAATGACCATAGATCAGAGTGGTTGCTATACTGCTGAGCAATCCCTGCAAAAATGGGAACAGTATCGCCAGAATGTAATACCGGATATGCCCCTTGAAATTAAAGTGAAATAACGAATTCTCCCAGCCCTCTTTTGTGATGATACGCGTCAGGATATTCGCAAGCGCCGGTCCATAGAGCAGCGGCAGACAAAGAATGGCATACGGACCATTGAACCATTTTTCGTAACCCAGCGTCCGATTCAGAATCATTGCCGGAATCCACGCAATACCGAATGCAAAGAGCAGAAACAGCAGCAGCCGTTTCAGTTCAAGCTTTTTATTTATCATACTGCTCCACTCCTTTCAGATACAGCTTGCAGGATAGCTTGTAGGATACATAATAACCGATGATCGTCAGCCAGAGGAAGCCTGCCAATAAGAAATAGACCCAATCCTGCGCCGCACCCTGTATGAACGACTGCCACCAGTCATAGATCCGGATGAAAAACTCGCCTTCCTCGCCCGGAAGCGGGCCGAACAAGACGTAGATGATTGCGCCCATGAAAATCCCGCTAACTAATACAACCTTGAGTGTTTCGCCGCGCTTTTTACCAAAGCGGACAATGAACGGAATGTCGCCCATCCGCAGAAAAATCTGAAAAAAGAATAGGATAATATAGATCATCTGATAGGATTGCATATCCTCCATTTTCTTACCCAAAATCAGATGATCCAACAGGAATATAATCTCCTCGGTAAGCGATACGGAAACAAATACAAGGACGCTCAACATAAATATCAATACATATTTTGCATACAATGCACCGGAAATACCTTTCGGATGCGAAGCGGTGAAATAACCCCATTTCTTGGTTTCATCTTGTGCAAAGAGATGCAACGAAATTAAGCCTATCATTATGAATGGAAAGAAACAGCTGTAAAACTGTATAAGGGGTAGCGATAATCCGCTCTCCGTCGTCATGGCAAATTCAGCATATATCGTCTGAAATGCCGTGTCATCGGAGATCGAAGCAAGCAGCATCATAGCGATATATACCAGCAGACAGATCGGTGCAGTGAATCCCGCAGTCCAGAACATTAGCCGATTCTGCCGCACTTCTTTGTATATTAAACCTGTCATGATTCCGCATCTCCTTTCGTTTCCTTTTGATGATGGAGCGAGAACAGTTTTTTCGACTGTGTATCTTCCTTCACATCGCCGTACATACGATAATTCCGCACCGTAATATACCAGCCGAGCAGCGGCGCCGCGATCAGCACGATCACCGTCAGCGGAATAATGACATTCTCATGCGAAATAAATTTATCGCACAGCGAATTGATCGTTATGTCAAGCGAATCGGTAGTCTCCGCATTGCCCTCTTCATTTATAGTTTTGTAAAACATATAGCCCATCATGCAGGCAGTCAGGACACCCATAATTGTAAACTGCGCAGCAGAAATCTCTTTGATCGTGCGCGCTTTGGCGTAGAAATATTGCAGCAGCAGATCATCCAGCATTACAAGTGCCATAATCGCTGCAAAGAGCCACATCATATGTTCGCTGAACGCGACGTTGGCAATTTTCGCCGACACCATACCATTCACAACAGCAATCGCAAAACCAATCCCAAACTTGATGTACTTTACAATATAGATCGAAGTGGCACGCAGCTCAGGAGAAATCGGCAGCGCAAAGGAATAACGCAGCCAGTTTGCGCGGATATCTGCCTGCAAGGCTGTCACATCGAGCGAAAGACAAGCTGTTATTGCTGCAAGCATTGCAGAACTCATATAGTAAAGGAGAGCGCTGAATTGCGCCAACATCTCCGAGCCTTCAAACACCGGTGCCAGATTGCCGACCGACATACTCAGCCGGAACAGCCCGAAAAACAATACCATAAAAATTACCAACATCAAACCTGTCAGATAGGCCTTTTGGCAGATGCGCCATTCTCGCCAGACCAGCGCTTTCAATTTTGTCGTCGTCATACAGACCACTCCTTTGCAACCCGGTGGACATAGTAGACCATGATTTCCTCAAGCGTCGTCGGCTCGATCAGCAGACCGCTGTATTTGCGTGCTGCCTCGGCGCGATCTGAAACCATTGCCTCTGCGCCGAAATCGGTAATGCGTGCACTGATGATATCTTCCGGCTCGATGTCCTTATAATCGGCTTTCGTACATTTGATGACGCCATGATTTCCAAGCACCTCGTCCTTATAGCCTGTCACGAGGATTTTGCCGCGGTCAATGAAGGTTACGCTATCCGCAATCTTTTCAAGGTCGGAAGTGATATGCGAGGACATCAGAATACTGTGATTCTCTTCCTGCAAATATTCGAGGAAAATGTCTAGGATTTCCGAGCGCACAACAGGATCAAGGCCTGTTGTCGCCTCATCCATGACAAGCAGCTCGGCGTCGTGCGAGAGCGCACAGGCAATTTGCAGCTTCATCTTCATGCCCTTGGAAAACTGTCCGATTTTCTTTTTCCGCGGAAGCTGGAATCGATCCAGATAGCTTTCGTATACCTTGTCATCCCACTTTTGATATAATCCTTTGAAAATGCGGCTCATATCCTTGGCATTAAAAATATCATGGAACGGAAGCTCGTCAAAGACAACCGCAATGCGCTCCTTAATCGCCTGTTCCTGCTCGGCATAATCCAGACCAAGCAACTTGATTTCGCCCGCATTGATCGGTATAATATTCAGCAAACTGCGGATTGTCGTTGTTTTTCCGGCGCCGTTCTGCCCGATAAAGCCCATAATGCTGCCGCGCGGCACATCAAAACTAATGTTATCCAGTGTGAAACCGTCATATTTTTTCGTAACGTTTTTGATCTCAATCGCATTTGTATAGTCGTTCATGATTCTGAACCTCCGTACACAATTTCAAGTATCTCCTGCAATTCCGAAAGCGGAATGCTGCATTGCTTCGCCTTGTTGGAAGCCTCGGTCAGCATTGCTTCGATCTTTTTGAGCTGCTCCTCGCGGTAAAGCTCTTTATTCTGCGCTTTGACAAAGCTTCCCTTGCCCGTATAGCTTTCAATAAAGCCGTCGCGTTCCAGTTCTTCATAGGCTCGCTTTGTCGTGATGACGCTGATTCTGAGCTGCATCGCAAGATTGCGCATTGAGGGGAGCGCGTCGCCCTCTTTCATCCTGCCCTCCAGAATCAGTGTTTTGATCTGCGTAACGATCTGCGTGTAGATCGGCTCACCCGACGCATTGCTAATGATAATATCCATAATCAGAGATCTCCTTATTCGGTTACGGATGCAGCGCACAGTGTCCGGATTGTACTCTGCGTCCTTGATGTATATATCCAATATACACATTATACCACTGCATATACAATTTGTCAATCCCTTTTTCAAATTTTTTCAAAAGCCGGACGCATTCACATATATTTGAAAGATAAAGGCAATCTGCCTAAACAAATCGTTTATCCTACGCAAAAATATACGCATTTGTGAATTTTGAAAAAAAGTGGAAAAACACTTGCATTTCAGGCGGTACTTATGATATAATATCTAGTTGAAGTGAGGTGTTTGCATTATGCCAAAAAGAAACGATATCAGCAAAGTAATGATCATCGGATCCGGTCCGATCATCATCGGACAGGCCTGCGAATTCGACTACTCCGGTACGCAGGCGTGTAAGGCACTGCGCAAGCTCGGTTATGAGATCGTGCTTGTCAACTCCAACCCCGCAACGATCATGACCGACCCGGACGTTGCCGACGTGACCTACATCGAGCCGCTCAACGTCACTCGACTGACCGAGATCATCAAGAAAGAGCGCCCCGACGCGCTGCTCCCGAATCTCGGCGGACAGTCCGGTTTGAATCTCTGTTCCGAGCTGGATCAGGCAGGCGTACTCAAAGAGTACAACGTCAAGGTCATCGGCGTTCAGGTCGATGCAATTGAGCGCGGTGAGGACAGAATCGAATTCAAGGAAACCATGGATTCCATCGGCGTTGAAATGGCACGCAGCGAAGTCGCGTATTCCGTGGATGAGGCTGTTGCGATCGCAGACAAACTCGGCTATCCGGTTGTTCTGCGTCCTGCATACACCATGGGCGGTGCCGGCGGCGGCATGGTCTACAATGTCGAGGAACTGAAAATTGTTTGCGCAAGAGGTCTTCAGGCGTCTCTCGTCGGACAGGTGCTCGTTGAAGAATGTATTACCGGCTGGGAAGAACTCGAACTTGAAGTCGTCCGCGACGCAAAGGGCAATATGATTACCGTCTGCTTCATCGAGAATATTGATCCGATGGGCGTACATACCGGTGATTCTTTCTGCTCCGCACCAATGCTGACAATCTCCGAGGACGTTCAGAAACGTTTGCAGGATCAGGCATACCGCATTGTCGATAAGGTTCAGGTCATCGGCGGCTGCAACTGCCAGTTTGCGCACGATCCGGTTTCTGACAGAATTGTTGTCATCGAGATTAATCCGCGTACATCACGTTCTTCCGCATTGGCGTCCAAGGCAACCGGTTTCCCGATTGCGCTGGTCTCCGCTATGCTCGCAACAGGCATGACGCTTGATGAGATGGAATGCGGCAAATACGGTACGCTGGATCAATATGTTCCGTCCAACGATTATGTCGTAATTAAATTTGCGCGTTGGGCATTTGAAAAGTTCAAGGGCGCCGAGGACAAACTCGGTACGCAGATGCGAGCAGTCGGCGAAGTCATGAGCATCGGCAAAACCTATAAAGAGGCGTTCCAGAAAGCAATCCGTTCACTGGAAACAGGCAGATACGGCCTTGGCTTTGCAAATGACTATAATCAAAAATCCAAGGATGAACTGCTCTCTATGCTGGTCTATCCGACAAGCAACCGCCAGTTCATCATGTATGAAGCGCTCAGAAAGGGTGCAACAGTCGAGGAACTGTTCAATTTGACCAGAATCAAAAAATGGTTCATTGAACAGATGCTAGAGCTTGTTGAGGAAGAAAATGCGCTGATCGCCGGCAAGGGTAAGATTCCGGCTGACGATGTGCTCCGTCAGGCAAAACTCGACGGCTTCTCCGACCGCTATCTCAGCCAAATCCTCGAAATTCCGGAAGCCGATATCCGCAATGCGCGTTATGCAGCAGGCATTCGCGAAGGCTGGGAAGGCGTTCACGTTTCCGGTACCGCAGACAGAGCATATTATTACTCCTCTTATCATATTGAAAAGGATGAAAGCCCCTGCAACAGCGATCGTCCGAAAATCATGATTCTCGGCGGCGGTCCGAACAGAATCGGTCAGGGTATCGAGTTCGATTATTGCTGTGTTCACGCTGCGCTCGCCCTGAAGGATCTCGGCTTCGAGACCATTATTGTCAATTGCAACCCGGAAACCGTTTCCACAGACTATGATACCTCTGATAAACTCTATTTCGAGCCGCTGACGCTCGAAGACGTACTTCAGATTTATGAGAAAGAAAAGCCGCTTGGCGTGATCGCACAGTTCGGCGGTCAGACGCCGCTGAATCTCGCGGCAGACCTCAAAAAGAACGGCGTCCGTATCCTCGGTACATCGCCGGAAACGATCGACCTCGCAGAGGACAGAGATCATTTCCGCGCAATGATGGATAAACTCGGCGTTCCCATGCCGGAATCCGGCATGGCTGTCACAGTTGACGACGCGCTGGAAATCGCAAACCGTATCGGTTATCCTGTTATGGTTCGTCCCTCTTATGTGCTCGGCGGCAGAGGCATGGAAGTCGTACACGATGACGATATGATGCGCGTGTATATGGCAGCAGCTGTCGGCGTCACACCGGACAGACCCATTCTGATCGACAGATTCCTGAATCATGCAACCGAGTGTGAGGCTGACGCAATCTCCGACGGCAAGGAATGCTTCGTTCCAGCCGTCATGGAGCATATCGAGCTTGCCGGCGTTCACTCTGGCGATTCCGCCTGCGTACTCCCATCGCTGAACCTCTCCGAAAAGCAGGTTGCAACCATCAAGGATTACACCAAGCGCATCGCCGTTGAAATGGGCGTTGAAGGCTTGATGAATATGCAGTATGCAATCGAGGGCGATACCGTCTACGTTCTGGAGGCAAACCCGCGTGCATCCAGAACCGTTCCGCTGGTTTCTAAGGTCTGCGCAATCAACATGGTTCGTATCGCAACACAAATCATGACCGCTGATCTGACCGGCAAACCGTCTCCGGTTTCGACGCTTCGGGATAAGAAGATCATGCATCACGGCGTCAAGGAAGCTGTATTCCCGTTCAATATGTTCCAAGAGGTCGATCCTGTGCTTGGACCGGAAATGCGCTCCACCGGCGAGGTGCTCGGTATTTCCCCGAACTTTGGAGAAGCTTACTTCAAGGCGCAGGAGGCAACACAGACCAAACTGCCAATCGGCGGCACTGTCCTGCTCTCTGTCTGCGATATGGATAAGCCGGAGCTGCTCCCGATTGCACAGAAGTTCCACAACCTCGGATTCAAGATTCTGGCAACCGGCAAAACCTACGATATGATCGCAGAGGCTGGTATTCCGGCTGAAAAGATTAAGAAGCTCTATGAGGGCAGACCGAATATCACCGACGCCATGACAAACGGCAAGATTGATCTCATCATCAATACACCGGCAGGCGCGGATTCCCTGCATGACGACAGCTATATCCGTAAGGCTGCAATCAAATACCGTATCCCCTATATCACCACTATGGCAGCGGCTTCTGCAACCGCGGAGGGCATCGCTGCAATCGAGGCGCAGGGTGGCTCGCTGAGCGTCAAATCCTTGCAGGAATTCCATCGTGAAATCACTGATTAACAATCATACGGAAAGGGAGCAGCGCATTCTCGCACTGCTCCCTCTCCGGATTCTATATTGATTCATAAGGAGGCCATTATGGAGCAGGAATACAGAGAAAAAATGTCACAACAGCATTATGATGCTGAACAACAAAGACTGTCCTACCTGAAGGGTACTCGTCGTACTGAGGTCGCAGACGCCCTTGCAGAAGCAAGAAGCCACGGTGACCTTTCCGAAAACGCCGAATACGATGAAGCACGTAACGAACAGGCGCGTCTGGAAGATGAGATCAAAAAGCTCGAATATACCCTTGAGCACGCCGAAATTATCTCCACACTTTCCTCGGATACCGTCAGCACCGGATGCGGCGTCATCCTGAGCAGAGCAGAATTCAACGGTCAGCCGCAGAAAATCGAAACGCTCCAGATCGTCGGTCGTTCTGAAGCGGATTACGATAAACATAAAATTTCCGACGACTCCCCCATTGGCAAAGCTGTCCTCGGAAAGCGCGTCGGCGATACTTTCATCGTGGAAGCGCCTGTCGGAATCATGACCTTTACCGTTCTTGAGATTTCCAGCACGGGCGTCTTCGAGAATCATCCGGAGGGCTGAACATGAGCGAACAGAATCTCAACGAACAGAATCTCCAGCAGACCGCAGAGGATATCGACGCACTGCGTCAGGTTCGTCTGGATAAACTCGCAGAAATGCAGCAGAGCAACAACGACCCCTTTATAATCACTAAATTTGATGTAACCGCAAGCACCGCAGACTGCCGGAAGATGTATGAAACAGCTGAGGCTGAGCTTCCTGCCGATCTCGACGAAGAAGCTAAAAAATCTGCTTACGATCAGCTGAACGAACAGTTCACTGTCTCGATTGCCGGCAGAATCATGAGCTGGCGCAAAATGGGAAAGGCAAATTTCCTTGATCTGCGCGACAAAACCGGCAGAATTCAGGTCTATGTCCGAATGAACGATATCGGCGAGGAGGAATTTGCAAAATTCCGTAAGTACGGCGATATCGGCGACATCATGGGCGTCACCGGCACGCTGTTCCGCACCAGAACCGGTGAACTTTCCGTTCACGCGGTAAAGGTCACGATGCTCTCCAAATCGCTGAAACCGCTGCCGGAAAAGTTCCACGGTCTGACTGACCGCGATACCAGATACCGTCAGCGCTATACCGACCTCATCATGAACGAGGATGTACGTGATACATTCATCAAGCGCAGCAAGATTATTTCGGCAATCCGGAGCTGGCTTGATGGACAGGGCTTTATCGAAGTCGAAACCCCGATGCTCGTTTCCAATGCCGGCGGTGCGGCAGCAAGACCGTTTGAAACGCATTATAATGCACTCGATGAGGATGTCAAGCTGCGTATCTCTCTGGAACTCTATCTGAAGCGCCTGATCGTCGGCGGTCTTGAGAGAGTTTACGAAATCGGCAGAGTATTCCGGAATGAGGGCGTGGATACCAAGCACAATCCGGAGTTCACACTCATGGAGCTGTATCAGGCGTATACCGATTACTACGGCATGATGGATCTGACGGAAAATATGTTCCGCCACATTGCACAGACTGTCTGCGGCACCACCTGTATCCCGTTCGGTACGGATGAAAACGGCGAGGATATTATGATTGACCTCGGCAAACCGTTCCGCCGTCTGACCATGATCGACGCGGTTAAGGAATATACCGGTGTTGACTTCGATCAGATTCCCGATACCGCTGCTGCAAAGAAAATCGCAGACGAAAAGGGTGTCCACTACGAAAAACGTCATGAAAAGGGCGATATTCTCAATCTGTTCTTCGATGAATTCGTCGAGGAAAAGCTTGTGCAGCCGACCTTTATCATGGATCATCCGGTCGAGATTTCGCCGCTGACCAAGCGTAAGCCCGATAAACCCGACTATGTCGAGCGTTTCGAGCTGTATATCACCGCGCGCGAAATGTGCAACGCATATTCGGAGCTGAATGATCCGATCGACCAGCGTAAGCGCTTTGAGGCACAGGAAGCACTCATCGCACAGGGCGATGATGAGGCAAACCATATCGACGAGGATTTCATGAATGCGCTTGAAATCGGTATGCCTCCAACAGGCGGCATTGGTTTCGGCATCGACAGACTGGTTATGCTAATGACAAACAGCCAGTCTATCCGCGATGTACTGCTCTTCCCGACGATGAAATCGCTTGAAAAATAAAATGTGTGCCGCGCCTAAAAACTGTATTTCTTTTTAAAAATAGAATCAAACATACTGCCACCGGGTAGTTATCATGCGTAAGCGTTTTTCTGTACATCGTTAGGTCTTTGAAGATGTACAGACAATCGCTTACTTTTTTTGAGGTGAAAATGAAGAAAATCATAAGTTATATCAATTATTTTTCTAAAACAGAAATCATACTGTGGTCGGTTTCCATGTTATTGATCGTTGGCTCGTTTGTCATATTTGACAGAGAGAATTATCTTACGCTTGCCGCGTCTGTGATCGGTGGTACATCTCTCATTTTCGCTGCAAAGGGCAATCCCTTTGGACAGATTCTGATCATTATTTTCAGTTTTTTATACGGATGGATATCGTTCCATTACGCCTATTATGGAGAGATGATTACATATCTTGGCATGACAGCGCCAATGGCATTGTTCTCATTGATTTCGTGGATGAAACACCCATATAAAGGAAATAAATCAGAAGTAACCGTAAATTGTATCAGCCGGAACGAAATCGGTTTCATTGTTATATTAACCCTTATCGTAACGATTGTTTTTTATTTTATTTTAAAAGCATTCGATACCGCGAACATGATTCCAAGTACGATTTCTATTACTACAAGCTTTCTTGCCATTTATCTGACATTCCGGCGAAGTGCATATTATGCGATCGCTTATGCGGCAAATGATATCGTTTTAATGATACTATGGATTATGGCTTCGCTTGATCATATTGCATATGTATCGGTTGTAAGCTGCTTTGCTGCCTTTCTGATAAATGATATTTATGGATACATCAGCTGGCAAAGAATGTATGAAAGACAAAATGCCGGATCGCAGGTCTGATCGGAAGTACGATTCGGCATAAGGTTACACAGATGTTACTTGACATTTCCGCGGAAATAGATTATAATATAGGAAATCATAACAGGAGGGATAAAAATGGTATTTCCCGCAACAGACGAAATCTATGCTGCCATGAAGGCGCATAACCTCAACAGTGGTATTGAGGCGCGCGAAGATAGTAGCGTCCTGCACGTTGGCATCAATACCGAAAAAACCTCTTTTGAGGCGCTCTACATCTCCAGAAGTGAGAATAACGATGTCGCTCTGCGTATCTATAATCTCATTAAATTCCCACAGGATAAGCTCGATGCGATGCTGGAATGTATCAATGCAGCAAATCTGCGGTTTCGCTTCTTGAAATTTACCGTTGATGAGCAGGATTGCTCGGTCGACGCCGCCTATGACTTCACGATTGCCGGTGAAGAACTCGGAGAATGCGCGTATGAGCTTCTGATGCGCTGCGCTGGTATCATTGACGACTGCTATCCGGCATTCATGGATGTGCTGAAGAGCTGAATCGCGAAAGGAGAAATTGCCCATGTATCCTGCAATCGAAGAAATTGCTGAAGTTTTCAAGGAAAAATCAGTCGTTTTCCACATTCAGGAAAATGATGAAAACAGCCGTATTGTCGCCTCTGTCATTGTAGATTATACGTCATTTACAGTTTATTTTATCGCCAATGATGAAAACAATGATATCGCCGTGCGCATTCCGCACTTTGTTCGCTTCAAGCCGCAGAATCACCGCGACATGATCCGGATCTCCAACCGTATGAACGATAAATACCGTTTCTGCAAGTTCTCGGTGAACGACGAATCCGAATCCGTTTCGATCGAATATGATTTTGCAGGAAAAACCGATAATATCGGCGAGGCTGCCGAAGAAATATTCCGCCGTGTCATGCAGATTGCTGAAGAAGCCTATCCGGAATTTATGCGCGCAATCTGGGGCAAACAGGAAACGCAGCAAACAATCGGCAATGTCGTTTTTCATGATTTTGAAGTATGAGTATGGCTTCAGACAATATACGCATGAATAGGACACTTTTGATGCAAAGCATCGGAAGTGTCCTTTTTTTGCGCACTCAGCGGCGGCGGTCGGCGTCCCCTGCCGCAACCAGACAGCACATCATTGTCACACCAACAACACCGCCTGTCATGCAGCCAACAACAAATCCTAGCATATTCTAACCACCTCTCCAGATTATTATAATCATATTTTGTGCAGGTTTCCGAACTTTATTCAAAATTTGTATCAATCTGTAACTTTTCTGCTGAAAATCGTTCTTAGATGTTAGAGCGAAAATTCGACGCTGCTTTTTTATATTTTTCATTGCTTTTTACCCGATTATGTGCTATAATATTTGTGTATACCCAGCTTAATTTTAAGATATCGAGGAGGCAACCATGGCTCGGAAGAAAAAAAATACTGCACGAAAATCAACAGCAGATACAATCGAACAGACTGATCTGACGCAAATCGAGACGCTGCAAGAGGATACTCCGGAAGAAACGGAAATCGCTCTGCCCCATCCCGATCCAGAACCGAAACCGGAATCGACTTCGGATTCAGAAGCGGCAGAACCGCTTTCCGATGATATGACTGATGTAACTGATACGGATGATACAACCGAAACCAATGAAAACGAAAAAGAATATACCCTGAGAACTTTCATCGCCAATACCAAAGAAGTTCTGACGCGTCATCTGCTTCCGGATATGCTGCTCCCGCGTTTTATGTCTTTGTATTTTCTGATTTCCGGCATCTGGATCATATATATCCAGCAAAAGCTCACGCACAATCCTGTCCGAAATTGGCGGGAATACGTAACCAGCATTCTCGATTCCGGCAGTCTCACAACAGCTGTTATCTCCATACTGGCAGGTTTTCTGGCACTCTCTTGCCTATCGAGCTTCCTGCCGAAAAAATGGCAGATCACAGACCAAAGCTTTGGCATTCTGTCAATCCTGTTCTTTGACTGTACGATGCTGTGGCGAACCAACAACTTCATGCTGACAACCGCCACGATGTTTGTGTCGCTGGTATTCATCTACTATCTTATCAATAAGCTGCCGTCACGCGAGCCATATGAGAAGATACCGTGGACATTCTGTGGATTGATCTGTCTGGGCGCGCTCTCCTTTGTAACCTACTTTATCATTCGCGGTACGATTGCAAAGCATAGGCTCTTTGGAACTGCCTGTCACGATTTCGGTCTGTTTGTACAGATGTTCCATTCGATGTCTCAAGGTTTAGGACCGGTGACAACCTCTGAACGCGATGAACTTGTTTCGCATTTCCATATTCACGCGTCGTATATCTACTATCTGCTGGTACCGATCTACAAAATCTTCAAAAAAGAAACCGTCCTGCTTGCAGCGCAAGGCGTTCTTGCGATGGGCGGTGCAATTCCGATGTTTCTGATTGCAAAGCGCCGCAAATTCAAAGGCGTTTCGCTGATCTTCATGACATTCACCTATATTTTCAGCATCGCAATCGTTTCCCCCTGCTACTATGATTTCCACGAGAACGCATTTCTGCCAACGCTTCTGATGTGGCTGTTTTACGCAATCGACATCTCCAATCCGATCTTTACATGGATTATGGCAGCGCTGGTATGTATCGTCAAAGAGGACGCGCCGCTTTATATTGTCTGCATCGGATTATTCCTATTCTTTGAAAAAAAGAATCATAAAATGCGGTGGCATGGTCTGCTGATGTCCTTGATCAGCGGCGGATATATGGTCTTTATTACCAAATGGCTGACCGCAAACGGCGATGGTTCTACAATGACCAATATCCGATTTGGTCTGCTGCTGGTGAATCAGGAAAAAGGTCTCGGCGAGGTCATACGGAACGTCTTACTCAACCCAGCATACTTTTTCAGTCTGCTACTGAAAGAAGATACGATCAACTTCTTCCTGCAGGTTATGCTTCCGCTTCTGTTCCTGCCCTTCCTGACCAAAAAGCTTCACCGTTTCTGGCTTATGGTTCCCATGATCGTCATGAATCTTGTCATCGGTGCAGGCTACGGCTACGCCTCAAACATCGAGTTCCATTATATCTTCGGACCAGTCTGCCTACTGTTTTATATGGTATTCCTCAATCTGGAGGATCTCGGTGAACAGCATAAGCACACCCTTTCCATACTGCTCGGTTCAGCAGCAATCCTGTTCTTTGTCGGTATGCCGCTGCATTTCTGGGGTAATGTAGAATCCTACACTGCAAACAAGGAACAGTTCCAGAAAGTTGAGGATGCGCTTGATATGATTCCGAGCGACGCAATCGTTCATGCTACACCGTTCTATGTCGCGCATTGCGCAGAACGTGATGAGATTTATCTCTACGATATGAACGATGTCAATCAGGACACGCAAACGATCCCGAATATGGACTACTTTGATTTCTTTGTCTTTGGACCGAATACTGAAATCGGTGAATTTACCACGCCGATTCTTGAGAAAAACGGCTGGACGGTACTGGAAGAGGTCAATAACAGAGTTGTCATTTATCAAAATCCGAAATATCAAGGCTAATATCATATAAATAGAACGGACTCTGCAAATGTCAGAGTCCGTTCCAGCTTGAAGATAAAGTCCTCTGTTCTGATTTAGAATCACACAAGAGAGGTAAAGAGATCAAT
>JAEDJD010000005.1 GCA_016296505.1 Oscillospiraceae bacterium | reverse complement strand
ACCTATGCACTTTTGGAGCCCTTTTTCTGCATTTCTATTTTACCATAAACAGATAATGGGTATGAATGAAAAATCTATGGATGCTTTGTCAGCAGAAATATATATGGCATTGATGGTAGTATTTATCGTATTTCTAAACACCAAATACAAACATAAGACTGCGAAACAGAAGCATATTCCGTTGACGCAGCATTCGGTGCGGTATTGCATCACGCAGAAAGGCGTCTATATTGAAAAAGGCACGCTAGGCAACGAGCAGACAGAGTTCATCAGTTTTGGCAGAATTGTGAAGGCTAGTATCATTGCGTGTGATGATAAAACTTGCGTTAGTGCCATTGCGCTTGATTATAAAACTGCATTTAGAAGCGAATATGTGGGAGAACGAATGGTTTTACATAATATTCCGGATTGCAACGGGTTTCTTCGGCTGATTACGGTGCAGAAAGAAAGGTGGGAAAATAAGGTCAATGGTCGGACGCACAGAAATCTGCCCGGTGAAGCCCAAATGCTCTCTGCATCAAAGCCAGTCGAATCGAAATCTATGGATTCGCTCAAACACTATGCTGCTCCGGTGAAAAGCAATCGGACTCACTGGGTTCCAAAGACGACAGCTATACAGCCGGACGATGCACAGGCGGCATTTTTCGGAAATATTGGGAGTCAGCTGCCGATGTCCGGAGAGTCAGCGTCTTTTCTGGAATCGGATATTGTTTCCGTTGAAGATTCGCTTGCTTTGCTGCCGGATGATTCTGTTTCCGATTTGCAGGCGGAGCTGTTTGGCGCAGACGCTGTGCAGCAGGCGATGTATCCGGATTCAGCAGTCAATCCGCTGTCTGCAATTTCGGAATCGGAGCAGGCAGGGTCTTTTTCTGGTTGCAGCAATTCTTCCAGTCCATATGCCTTGCAGCAGACGCGAACAGGACTATGGGGTTCAGGACAGGAACCGGAAATGGGTGACTTGATTGAAGATACTTTGCAGCATGACTTCGAGATTCCTATGCAATAGCTGCTTGACAAATTGATTTCCGTCTGCTATAATATAGTTACAATTTTATAAGAGGTATACAGTTTCGCAATATGCGGATCAGAGGGAAGCGCGGTGAAAATCCGCCGCAACCGCCATTACCGTGAAAGCCGGATTACTCACTGTATACAGTCAGCGGTCAGAGCTGCGGAATACCGCGCTCACATTTTTGGGTATGAAAAATGCACCGTCAGATAGCCCTACTGTATCGGACACTGGATTTTGTGTGCCGTATGGAGAGGGCTTTATCGTGGTGCGCATTTTCTGCTCGGATGGAGTATGAAAACTGCGCATTTTTTATTTTTCAAAAGGAGAGCTGTTTATGGAGCAAACCGGAAAAGAGCACGCAATCAGATTGCTTCGGGAAAAGCAGACGTTGCTGCGGGAAAATGGAATGGATAGACTGCCGCAGCGCAGAGATTTTTCCGAGTCGGAAATCGTGTGCATCAAGGCGCATCTCGGTGCATTTCCGCGCGCGCTGGAAGCGGCAGGTCTGAAGCCGCCGCGCAGTCCGTTGTATGCACAGAAACAGCTTGAGAAGCGTATCCGCAGCAAACAAAAACGTACCGCTGATAAAATCCAAAGACGGAATGCCGGCTGTGTTTCGTCTAAAACGCATGAAGGAGAAAAAACATGAAAACAAAAATGACAGGTATTATGTTTGCCGCGGCTGCTTTGGCACAGTTTGCGCTGTCGGCAGTGACCGCTTCGGCTGTGGATACCATCACAGTCAATGTCACGATCAGCAATGCGGGAACGCTGACAGTTCCGGCAAAACCCGTTCAGGTGCGCGACCGCAACGAAGACGGTAAATTCGATCTCGATGAGGCAATATACGCTGTGCATGAGACGTATTTTGAGGGCGGTGCGGAAGCAGGTTATCTTTCCAAGCAATCGGATTACGGTCTGAGTTTGTATCAGCTCTGGGGTGTGGATGACGGTGTGTTCGGCTATTATGTCAATCATCAATTTGCAATGAATCTTTCGGAAACGGTCGAGGAGGGAGACAGCGTTGCTGCATTTGTGTATGCCGATTCCCAGACATGGAGCGACAGCTATTGCTATTTCGATCAAACAGATATGCAGGATGTCAAGCAGGGCGAGGAAGTGTCGCTTATGCTGCATAAGTTCAGCTTCGGTGCGGACGGTTCGACAGCGATTGTGCCGGTATCCGACGCTGTGATTACGGTTGACGGCGAAAAAACTGCGTATCAGACCGACGAGAACGGTGCGGTCAAGGTGAAGCTTGATAAAATTGGCGAGCAGATTATCAGTGCTGTGTCCGATACGGAAATACTGGTTCCGACCGTACTGCGCGTAACGGTATCCGCTGCGGAAACCTCGGCAGTCAGTACAACCGAAACCACTGCTGCTGCGTCTTCTACAACGTCAAAGAAAAATAGCAGCAGTACGGCAACAGCCTCAAAAACCGGCGAATCTGCCGCAATTCCGGCGCTTGCGCTGACCATGGCTCTTGCCGGCGGTACAGCGTTCGTACTTCGTCGCCGCCATGATTGAACGGAAACGAATATATGCAGCCGGATATGCCGTATTGTTTTTGATTCTGTGTGGTATCCGGCTGCTTGTTCCGCTTCATGCGTCGGCGTTTGATGATCGTGTGCCAGTATATGCGGAGGAATTGCTGCAATCGGTCAGCAGCGGAGATGTGCAGAAATGGCTGGATGAAACGCTTCCTGCGCAGACGGGATTCGGCACTTCGGATTGGTATGCGATGATTCTATCTGCGCGCGGCGGATATGATCTGTCAGCATATTGCAATGCTTTGCAGGATTATCTGGCATCGGAAAATCCTTCCGCTGCGGTTACGTGTGAACGTATGGCGCTTACGCTTGCATCCTGTGCGCCGGAGCTGCCTGCTATCTGTACCGAGCTGCTCGATCGGAGCGCCGGACAAATGGGTATTATGAGTTGGATTTTTGCGCTGCATCTCATAAACAACGGCGTTCCGTCCGAATCGTTTACGGCTGAGGCGATCATCAGCGAGCTTCTTTCCAGACAGTCGTTAGACGGCGGATGGTCGCTAAAGGGGGACGCCGGCGATGTCGATGTCACTACGATGACATTGCAGGCGCTTGCGCCTTATCGCAATACGGAGATCGTATCCGATGCAGTATCAGACGGTATTGCATTTTTATCGGCGGCGCAGCTTCCGAGCGGCGCCTATCAGAGTCTTGGGGTAGAGAATCCGGAGAGTACGGCGCAGGTCTGGACAGCGCTTTCGCTGCTCGGCATCGACGCGCTTTCGGATGATCGCTTTATCGCATCCGGCAATACGCTTCTGGATGGCATTCTGCAATTCCGTACTTCGGACGGCAGATTCTCGCATACGCACGGCGGAGAAGTCAGCGATATGGCAACGATGCAGGTGTATGAGGCGCTGACTGCGGCTGAATTGCAGCAGTCCGGACGAAATATGATGCTGTTTCATGGAGAGATATCGCCGCTTGCTCTGGAATCGTCCGCATTTCCGCAGAAACATGAAACGACTGCGATATCTGCTTCGGAAACCGTATCCGCGATGACAAGTGAAACAACCGAAATCATTCATACCACGGCGCAGCCTGCCAATCCCCAAAGTACAATGGAAAAATATCCGTACCGGCTGCCGCTGACGTTGGCGGCAGGTATCATTTTCGGTACGATTGCGATAGTATGTATGATTCGGAAACGCCGAAGTTCCAAGACTTATCTGACGATTCTGGGCGGATTTGTCGCTGTGACGGCATTGATCTGGTTCATCAAAATTGAATCGCCGGATCAGTTTTATGAAAATACATCGCGTTCCGGCGGCGGCACGGTTACAATGGAAATTCGCTGCGATGCAATTTGCGGACTGCCCGGCGGTGAGCGCTTTCCGCCTGACGGCGTGATGATGCCGCTGACAGCGTTTGCAATTTCAGAAAATGAAAATGTGCTGGAACTTTTGTATGACGCAGTGAAAGCATATGAACTGCAAATTGAGGTGGACGGCGTATCGGGCGGCGCGGTCAGTACGGCATATGTACGTGGCATTGCTTCGCTTTATGAGTTTGATTTCGGCGATTTGTCCGGTTGGACGTATACGATCAACGGCGAGCGACCGTCGCTTGGCTGCGGCGCTTGTCCCGTGCATGACGGTGATCGAATCGTCTGGTTCTACTCGGTGGATTTATAAAAATAAAAGTTGTGATGGAAAGGCGTGCGGCAGATGCGGAGCTTTGAACATATGAATCCGGCAGCAGTGACGGTGCATCTGCTGCTGACGGCGGGTATCACGATGTTTTGTATGGAACCGATTTTGCTTCTGATATCACTTCTCTGTGCAGTCGTATTTTTCGTGATGCGAAATGGCGGCAGAGAAGTGGGATTTCATATCGCCGCAATCGGTATTCCAGTGTTGTTTGCATTCATCAATCCACTCTGGAATCAGCATGGAACGACCGTGTTGTTTTTCATCAATCAGCGCGCTTATACAGCGGAGGCATTGTTTTACGGTGTCGTGGCGGGCGTTCGGCTCGCAGCGGTGATATATTGGTTTCGATGCTTTTCGGATCTGATGACAAGTGAAAAGCTATTTTATTTATTTCGGCATTTGTCACCGAAACTTGCGCTGATTTTCTCTATGTCGATACGGAATCTGACCTTGTTACGGCAGCAGATGCGGAAAATACGACTGTCACAGCGCGCCATCGGCTTATACCGTGAAGGACATCTGATTGACGATATCCGCGCAGAACTGCGTATTTTCTCGATTTTGGTGACATGGGCGCTCGAAAATGGCATCCTCACCGCAAACAGTATGTCCGCACGCGGCTACGGCATCGGAAAACGCAGCAGCTTCACATATTTTCGCTGGCATACGGGAGATATCGTATTGCTTGCTGCGACGGTATTCCTTGCGGCGACAGTCATAGCCGGTATTGCGGCAGGCGTCATGGATTGGCAATATTATCCGGTCTGCGAACCGGCGGCGCGGCGTCTGCCGTATTACGGCGTTCTCGCAGCAAGCGGCTTACTGGCGGCT
This sequence comes from Oscillospiraceae bacterium, assembly GCA_016296505.1. Classification (GTDB taxonomy): domain Bacteria; phylum Bacillota; class Clostridia; order Oscillospirales; family Ruminococcaceae; genus Firm-04. The sequence continues at coordinate 105,730 of JAEDJD010000005.1, read as the reverse complement.
TTGCCTTTGATTCATGAGGGAAAGGAGAAATGGACATGGAAGCGCTTGCGGTTAGAAATCTGACGGTGACATTTCCAGAATGCGACGCGCCGATACTGTCGGATGTATCCTTTCATTTGAAGCAGGGGGATTTTGCGGTCATATGCGGTGCAACCGGCTGCGGGAAAACAACGCTTTTGCGGATGCTGAAGCGTGAATTGACGCCTCTTTGTACACAGCAGGGCAGCGTTGCATTTTTCGGTACGCCGATTACAGATCTGGACGCGCGGACAGCCGCAGCTGAAATCGGCTTTGTCATGCAGCATCCGGAGCAGCAGATCGTGACGGATCGAGTTTGGCACGAGCTGGCTTTTGGCTTGGAAAATATGCAGACGCCGCCGGATATTATGCGGCGGCGCATTGCGGAGATCGCATCATATTTCGGGATTGAGTCATTGCTCGACAGCGATCCGGCAACACTTTCAGGCGGACAGAAGCAGCTTTTGAATCTGGCAAGCGTCATGATTATGCAGCCGCGTCTATTGCTGCTCGATGAACCGACTGCGCAGCTCGACCCGATTGCAGCGTCCGATTTTCTGACGACGCTGTACCGTTTGAATCAGGATTTTTCCGTGACAATTTTGATTGCAGAGCACCGTCTGGAGGAGCTGATTCCACTCTGTTCGCAGATGATACTGATGGAGCAGGGAAAAGTTGTCATGCAGGGAACACCGCGCAGTCTGCTGGAAAAAATGCCGTCTGACGCGGATGTGCTTGCCGGAATGCCTGCCGCAGTCCGATTATATCATGCGCTGCGTCCGGAATGTGAATGTCCGCTGTCCGTCTGTGAAGCGCGGACATGGATGATGCCATTGCTGCCGCCGGAACATCATGCGAAGTCGTTGCCGATTCCACAAACGCAGTGCGCGGATGCCGTGACGGTATCGGGGGCATATTTCCGGTATACGCGTCGGGACAGAGATGTTTTGCAGGATCTCAGTTTTTCGGTATATGAAAGGGAGTTCTATTGTCTGGTTGGCGGAAACGGCGCAGGTAAATCCACAATATTATCTGTATTGTCCGGAATTTTGCGATGCTATGCCGGTAAGGTCAGTATCTTCGGAAAACCGATTTCGGATTACGATAACCGCAGCCTGCATCAAAATTGTGTATCGCTGCTGCCGCAGGATGTGCAGACGGTTTTTCTCTGTAATACGGCGGAGGAGGAGCTTGCGGAAACGGATCAAAATTATCAGCAGCTTCTGAAAGATTTTCCGTTTGATCTGTCACCGTTGATGCGGCAGCATCCGTATGATCTCAGCGGTGGTGAGCAGCAGCTTCTGGCGCTTGCCAAGGTAATGCTGACGAAACCGCGTCTGCTTCTGCTCGACGAACCGACAAAGGGGCTGGACGCGCAGGCGAAGGCGCGTCTGGCGGATGTGCTGCACGGATTGCAGGCGCAGGGCGTGACGATTTTAGTTGTGACGCACGATATTGAATTTGCGGCTAGTCATGCAGACCGCTGTGGATTTCTGTCGCGCGGCGCACTGATCTCATCGGATATTCCGTCCCGATTTTTCTCTGAAAATGCGTTTTATACGACGGCGGTGAGCCGTATCACGCGCGGCTTTTATCATCATACTGTCACAGTCGAAGATGTGATCGGCAGATCTGCTGCGTCTGCGTCGTGATATCGAAAGGAGATACTTATGCTTGTGATCCGGTCAGAACAGATTCGGAAGCTGCTGCGTATTGCGCTGCCGTTTGCGATTATGCCGTCGATTGTATTGCTGCTTCCGTTAGGAATTCAATCGCAGTATTATGCCTTGGTGAGCTTTTTGATGGTTGGACTGGCATTGCTGCTGTTTCTGACCGGTTTTGAGCGCCGCGAGATTGGTACGCGCAGGATGATACTCGTTTCGGTGATGACAGCGCTCTCGGTGATTGGACGGTTGCTTCCGGTTTTCAAGCCGATCACGGCACTGACGGTTCTCTCCGCGATGTATCTGGGCGCAGAAGCCGGTTTTCTGATTGGTGCGTTGTCGGCGGTGCTGTCCAACGCGATCATGGGACAAGGTCCATGGACGCCGTTCCAGATGCTTGCATGGGGATTGATTGGTTTTTTTGCCGGCATATTGGAAAAGCCGCTGCGACGGTTGCCGCTTTTGCTGTATGTCTATGGAATACTATCTGGCGTAGCATATTCCATGCTGCTTGATGTCTGGACAACGATCTGGACGTACAAGGAATTTACATGGGGCGCATATGCGGCTGCGCTGACAACAGCATTGCCGATGACTTGCCTGTATGCGGTATCCAATCTGTTGTTCCTGCTGATTCTGCGTAAGCCAATCGGAGATAAACTCCTGCGTATCCGAAAAAAATATGGACTATGAAAAGCGTGCGGTTCTGTAGAATGAAACAGAGCCGCACGCTTGTTGATATTTTGTATTATAAAATGGTTGTCGGGGGATCGGAATGTTTGAAACAGCATCGGAGTGCGCGCTTGTATTGCAGATAGGCGGCACGATCATCCGGATTCAGATGATCTTCCGGAATATTTTGCTGTATCTGTGCGTAGAGTTTTGCAACAGTCGGATAGATGTCCGGCAGCGCAGCAGCGTGTTCTGTGCAGAGTGAGATATGCTGCTTCGGCAGAATATAAAGGTCATAGGCGGCAATCGGCGGTGCGTCGTTCTGGTCGAAAATGCAGCAATCGGCGTCCGTCAGCGGACGTTTTTCAGCATCGAACCGCAGAAATGGCGGCAGCAATATTTCATCTTCATTGGATTTCAGATATTGATTGAGCAGGTTTGAGAAGATGATGAGGGGTGTACCGGCAGGAGCATGATAGCAGAGCAGGACGATCTTCTGTTTATCGCCATAAGCCGGAAGAAAGCCGCTGCGAGAGGTTGAGGTAAATGCGTTGGTCATGCCGCGCTCCAGACAGACTTCAAAATCGTCTGCGCGCTCTACACGATAACAGATCATATCCGCTGTCTGTACGCCTTTTTCAGCGGCAGAAAGCAGTGCGGCATAGAGCCGGACGAGTCGAGGTGAATTGGCGGATATTGCTGGATTGAGCCGTTTTCCTTCATGGCTTCGCACGTATTCCGTTGCAAGATTGTCATAAAGAAGCGCGTTCAGCGTAATATACGCACGCGCGTCGCCCCAGAATGAATCATCGCGATCGTTTTCAGTGATATCTCCCTCGTAGAATTTGACTGCTCGCATTTCTTCCGGCGTCAGAGAGGGATTTTTTGTTTTTATGATTTTCTTGTCTTTGCGGATGTATTCCTGTTTCAGAATCGCATAGATATAAAAATCATGATAGCGCGCAGGGATATGCTTGTCGGGGTACAGCGCCTTATGTTCTGCTTCGCGCCGCATCCCGATCCGTTCTGCGAGTTTTACGGAATTGCTGTTTCTGACGTCGATTTCTGCAATCACTCTGCGCACGTTCCATTCCGAAAACGCATATTCCAGAAAACCGCCGATACTTTCTGCGGCGAATCCTTTTCCCTGATACGCAGCTCCGAATGTATAGCCAAGCGTATAGGTATCCGCCTGTTGTTTAGAGAAATATATTTTCCCGATGACTGTTCCGTTTTGCAATACGGCGTAGAACTCGTTGCTTTTGGATAAATGGACTGCTTCCTGAACGCATTTCTCTCGCGTAAAAGTCAGATACGGCTCAAAAAAGGTCACTTCGGGATCCGTCAGAATATCTGCAAGATCGTTAGCATCTTCAGGAATGAATGATCCAACCGTCAGTCGTTCGGTTTCAAATAAAATCGTTCTCACAGCGTTTCCATTCCTTTCATTCATCATCAAACGGCGGACTTTGAAGCGCATTGAAAAATTCAAGCGATGGGATTCGCATACCGAGCGTCTGCTGCAAATATTTTTCCGTGTAATCTATGAATATTTCGGCGCTTTTGCCCTTGATTCGGAATTGGAACAGTCGATCGAATTCGGAAAAAACAACGTGTCTTGCGGCGAGCAGAACCGCCTGCGTTGCCGGAATATCGCGGGAATCTCCGATCTGAATGCATTCGCGGCAGACGAAATTTGCAAACCGGACGCGCATGACCGGATGCTTTGGCAGATAGACCATACAGGATTCACAGCAAATGAGATTTGGCATCATACCGATTTCTGTCATGAACCGTAGTTCAAAGATAGCCTTAATGAGCAGAAGCGGTCTGGAGTGCTCTGAAAGATGATGTAACGCAAGCAGAAACAGCCGCAGAATCTGCGGCTGCTTTTGCGTAGTCGCGGTTTTGCGCGTCAGCTCTGCAAAATATGAAGCGAGCGCCAGTGCGTCAAGGTCATTCCGGATCCCGAAAAAAAGGTTCAGCGAAACTGCACTGTCCAGATATAGCCTTTCGCCGCTGCATCGCAGGCAGAATTCTCCATAAGAAAATAGCTGCGTGACGGCGGCGTATTTGCTGCCCGGCTTGCGTACAGATTTTGCATACACTGTGCGAATGCCGCTTTCGGTGAACAGGTCGATCATTTTATCAGCGTCCTGATAAGCCGTTTCCCGAATCACCAGCCCCTTGATAGTCAGATGCGTCTGCATAGATTTGATCCTCGTTTGTGCAGCAGGCGCGGTATTCGAGATAGTCCGCGATTCTGCCGCTTTGGCAGAAGGTATCCCAGCACTGCTGCTGCTGTTTCTCCGCCATTCTGCCGGTCAGATAAGCATTTTGATTCCGCATATGCAAGCCTCCTTTTTGCGGTTAGCATATGCGGAATCAAGTTTTGTAGTCATTGAAAAATATGGAAAACTTATATGACAAGCTGCCTGATGACAGCCTGTTCAAAGTATCACTGATCGAAATTCAGCCCGAACTGTTCGAGCATCATATTACGGTTGCGCCAGTCCTCCTTGACCTTTACCCATGTCTGGAGATTGACCTGAATCCGGAAGAACTTTTCGAGTTCGCGTCTTGCATTTGCACCGACTTTTTTGAGCATCGCACCGTTTTTGCCGATAATCATGCGCTTATGCGACTCTTTTTCACAGTAGATCAGTACGGATACATTCAGAATATCCTTGTCCTCGCGTTCGGAGAACGATTCTGTGACGACTGCGACGCCATGAGGCACCTCGTCCTGCAAAAGATAGAGGAGCTGTTCACGGACAAGTTCCGCCGCAAGCACGCGTTCCGGCTGATCGGTAATCATATCCGATGGGAAATAATGCGGTCCATCCACGGCGCGGCTGAGCAGTTCCTCGATCAGCTCCGGCACGCCGTCATTGCGGATGACCGAAATAGGAATAATTGCTGCCGGATGCCAACGCTGTTCTGCCTCTACAAGCAGCGGCGCAAGCGCAGACTTGTCCTTCAGCAGATCAATTTTATTATAGAGAAAAATCACCGGCGTACCCTGTTTGGTGAGGTTATCGAGCATGACCTGTTCTTGTTCTCCGAGGGGCTTGGTGCAATCCTGCATAAAGATTACGCAGTCGATTTCAGAAACCGCTTCTTTTGCGGCTTTCAGCATCTGGTTGCCGAGCTTGGTACGTGCGCGATGCAGACCGGGCGTATCAGTAAAGACAAGCTGTGTTTGCTCGATATTGCGAATGCCGGTAATCCGAGTACGCGTGGTCTGCGGCTTCGGGCTGACGGAGGCGATTTTTTCTCCGATGAGCGTATTGAGCAGCGAGGATTTTCCGGCGTTGGTATGTCCTGCAATCGCCGCGAACAGAATTTTAGTTTTATTGGTTTCCTGCATGGATTATTCCTGCTCCTCCGGTGTAACATAGCTGATATCTCTGGAGAAGCCGAGCTTTTCAAGGACAGATTCTTCCTTTTCACGCATCTGTCTCTGCTCCAGCGAGGATTTTTCATGATCGTAGCCAAGCAGATGCAGCATGGAATGAACGGTCAGGAAAGCGACTTCGCGCTCCAGAACGTGTCCATACATTTTTGCCTGTTTGACAGCCATTTCCATAGAGATGACAATATCACCGAGCAGGACAAAGCCATTCTCAGTGTTAATCTCAAGATGATCGCCCTCGCAGAGCGGGAAAGAGAGTACATCGGTCTCCATATCTTTATTCCGGTACTGTGAATTGAGCTTGCGGATTTCCTCGTTATTGACGAAGGATACGCTGACTTCGGTATCATGACGGAAGCCCTCTGTTGACAGAACAGCCTGACAGCAGCGACGGATGAGCAGTCGGATTCCGACCGGAATTTTCACCTCATGCTGTGTATCCTTAATATAAACTTTCAGTTTAGCCATTTTTATATTTTTTCCTTTCATGATGATTTTGGGCGTTTTTATGCTCGAAATTCGCATACGCATTGATGATGTCCTGCACGAGTCTGTGCCGGACGACATCCTTTTCCGAGAACTGGTGAATCACAATGTCATCCACCGATTTGAGCACGCGCATCGCTTCGATCAGACCGGATCGTTGCGGATCGGGCAGATCTATCTGCGTAATATCACCGGTAATAACCATTTTGCTGCCTTCGCCGAGTCTTGTCAGAAACATTTTTATTTGCTCAGAGGTCGTATTCTGCGCTTCATCCAGAATGATGAATGCGTGATCGAGCGTCCGACCTCGCATATAAGCAAGCGGCGCAATTTCGATAATGTTCTTTTCAAGATCTCGTTCGACAGTTTCGGCTCCCAGCATTTCAAAAAGCGCGTCATAGAGGGGTCTTAAATACGGATCGACCTTGTCCTGTAAATCACCGGGCAAAAAGCCGAGTTTTTCGCCTGCTTCAACGGCAGGTCTTGTGAGGATGATGCGGTTGACCTCATGGCTCTTGAGCGCCTTGACCGCCATTGCGACAGCGAGATAGGTTTTGCCGGTACCGGCTGGTCCGATTCCGAGCACAATGGTATTTGCGGCAATCGCATCGAGATATTTTTTCTGTCCGACCGTTCTCGGACGAACCGGCTTTCCGGAGAGCGTAACGCTGACAGCGTCTGCGGTCAGCGTTCTTACTTCCTCGGCGGCGTCATCGGCGACCATTGAGACAACGTAGCGCACACTTTGCTCATTGATGCCGTTGCCTTTACGAGAGTTTTCAAGCAGCACATCCATTGCCTCGGCGGCTTTCCGGATATTTTCCTCTGAGCCGGTAATCTTGACGCCGGTTCCGCGGTTTACAATCACAACCTGAAACTGCTTCTGAATCAGATTGAGATTCGAGTCGTAGCTGCCAAAAACGGCGGCAATTTCATCGGGATTTGCTGCGTTCCAAATCAATTCTGCCATGTACTTTTTTGAATCTGCTCCTTTGTCGTAAGCTGCTTCCGACAGTCTATGATAGACTGCAGAAAGCGCATAATACATTCTATGTCTATTATATCACAAACCAAAGAAAAATGGAATAGTTTTAGGATAATTTCACAAAAATTTCACTGCTTTTTCCGATAACACCCTCAAAAATATAGTTGATTTTCAGCGATATGCCTAAATCAGAACGTGAAATTTCAGTCCTTTTGCTGATGATTTTGTCATCGGCATGGAAATTCTGTTCATAACGGGCGGCAGCTTCTTCGAGCATTGTCTGAATCTCCGACTCCGAATAGACGGTAATTGCGGTTTCCTGCTTGGTATAGCGGCAGCGGATGAGAGAAAGCGGAAGCTGTTTGCCAAACAGTACAAGCGGTTCACGATCTTCTTCATAGATAATCTGTTCCGATGCTTCAGGACGGATAAAGCCGAGCGTCAGCGGAATGCGTTTGCCAAAGACGGAGAATACTGTTTCCGTATGGGAACTGCCGCGCACAGGCAGTTCGGAGACAAAGGGCAGCGTTTGTTCAAAGGTGTCAAAAAAAGTTCCGGTGACGACGCCCTCGGCATGATAATAGCGGCAGACGCCGAAAGAATCCGTCTGTGCGCCAGTGATGAGCAGTTCTCCGGCTTTGACGGTATCCCCGATCTGCTTTACGGCAAATCCGCCGCGGACATCCATGCCGGTAATCTGCGCAGTTTCCGACGCGATCACATTGGTCGGAACATGGTCGTCATGCAGCTCCGGCGGCAGGCGTTCCTCGGTCAGATCGACAATGAGCCTGCCGCCGCTGTGCCGCATTGTAATCCATTCGATATCATGAATGGCAAGACGCATCTGCTGTTCTATGTATTGATAGGGCAGATCACGGAACGGTACGCCGTAATGGACGCCAAGCTTGGATAGTGCGCGGACGATTTCGGTATCTGAAATACGTTCGTTTCCGGTAATTTCGATGCTTCGTACTGCGGCATTGCACCATGACAGAAATAATCCGCCGCAGAGCAGTCCGAAAATAAATCCGAAGCGCCGCCGGTACGGAGCGAGCCGGAAACGCATTCCGTGACGGGCAGTGATTTCAAGATGGATTCCATATTGTTTCGCCAGTGCGGAGAGCATACGCTGTGCGTTGGCAGAGATTTCTGCGGTATAAACCGAGTCGCAGATCTGCTGTTTCTGGCAGGATACGCCGTTTCTCCGAAGCGCGTCACGAAAGCTGGAGAGCCGGTCGCCCTCTGCGGTAAATCGAATGTATGCCATGTCATCCCTCACAAACCGCCGTCAAATTCAATGGCGCGGATTTCGCCGCTGATATGCAGTCCTTCGCTGCTGTAATCGGACGCGGTCAGCCCGTAACCCCAGACTGACGCACGATGACCGCCCAGCTCCAGCAGCATCAGCATATCGCTGCATTCGAGCAGACGACGGCACTTATCCACATAGAGATCGGTATTGCCGCACAGTTCCATCCGATCTGCAAACATAGCGGGCTTTTTCATATAATCGCATCCTCTCCGGTCAAACAAATTTCTTCTGCAAACAGTGTATTCTATTTTCTGCTGAAACATACCGGTTTGTATCGTATTTGCATCTTTCCGGCATTGACTATTCAGGGCGTGTATGTTAAAATTGATAAAAAATGTACGCCGACTGCCTTGGAGGAGGATTTCTGATGAAAAAGAAACTCGCCATATCGTTTGCAATTCTACTTGTTTTTACGCTTGCGATTGCGTCTTATAAATTGATGGCAGGCAGGCGCATCGAGGATAAAACCTATGCGTATCTGGAGACCGTCGAATATACGCAGAACGATATCAAAGATATCGAAATCAAGCACGCTTTTTTAAACAAACTTTTGGGATATAACGAATGGCGGATATTTGTAGAGTTTCAGCGTGAACCGAATATCATTTTTGCTTTCACATATCGAGATCACGAAATTATCAAGCAGGGCACTAAAAGCGAGACTGCGCAATTAGATATCAATGAAATCAGAACAAATAATGCCATGTTTGAGAACGGTGAATTGAAGCAGCATCCATAATCGGACAATTCTAAATATCGGTAGAAGCAGAATACCTTGTGTCGGAAGCTGATTGCAGTTCTGTATCCCATATGAACGCGCATATGTAATGAAGGAATCATGCTATAAATACTGTCGCCATTTGCGCAGGAATACAAGGAGTAAACCAATGATACAGACAGTACGCCGCACATCCTTTCTGACCGCAGGTATTGCGATATTTCTTCTGCTGCTGTTTATCCTGCTTGCCGTGAATGCGGACGATGCGGCGGCAGTTACGGCAGAGCGCTTGCAGCTCTGTTTCGATACGCTCATTCCATCGCTGTTTGGCTGTATGGCGGCGGCGAATCTGCTGATCTCGTCAGGCGCAGCGGCATGGATCGGTGAAAAACTGCGCCTGATTGCTCGGCTGCTGCGCTTGCCTTCCGAGGTGCTGACGGTCTTTCTTGTCAGTCAGATTGCCGGATATCCGGTCGGGACGCTCCTGCTTTGCCGGATGGCGGCGGCAAATCGTCTTTCGCCGGACGCCGCAAATCGCTATGCCTGCGTCTGCTTTGGCGGCGGACCTGCTTTTCTGGTCGGTTTTGCAGGATACAGACTGTTTGGCAGTAAAATAATCGGCTGGATGATGCTTGGCGGATGTATTTTGTCTAATTTACTGTTGCTGCTTTTACTTCCGAAACCGCAGCTCTCTGTTTCGGACGAGAATCCGCCGGCGGTTCGTCTGACAGCGCGTTCGCTTCCTGACGCGGTATCGGGCGCTATGCGTAGTCTGGCGGCAATCTGCGGAATGGTAGTATTGTTCGGACTTCTGATGCTGCTCTGCGAACGAATCGGGCTGATGGGCGGACTTGTAAGACTCGGTGGCTGTATCGGTTTATCCGCACAGACCGTTCGTGCATTGACGGCGTCCCTCTGCGATGTCACACAGCTGCCGACGCTGTTTCGCTGCGGATTGTCGTTCCGGATTCTTCCGGCGCTCTCGGCTGCATTGCTTTCATTCGGTGGAATCTGCGTCCAGATGCAGTGTATGGCGCTCTCCGGCAAACGTCTCCGACTGCGGAATCTGCTCCTGATTCGGTTTGTCGCAGGCTGTCTGACCTTTGTGATTGTGTTTGCGATTTCCGGATTTCTGGGAGAGCCGGAAGCGATGCAGGTGTTTATGCATTCGGCTGCTGTTTCAGATACCGGATCGCCGCTTCCGGCAATTTTAATTTTTTGCACCGGATTTCCATTTCTGATAAAAAAGGACTAGACAAATTGAAAAAAATATGTTATAATGGAGAAAACACAGAGGCAAAGCGCGTAGAATCAGCCGGATTTTACGGTCATGCCGATTAAAACGAGGTGATTAATATGGGACTTTTTGATGTATTCTCCAAAGGCGGAAAGTATTTTGGTAAAGCAATCGAACCCAAATGTGAATATTGTGAGTACGGCAAGCGTGCCAGTGACGGCGATAAGGTTCTGTGTACGAAGAAGGGTCTGGTAGCCGCAGGTTTCCATTGTCCGAAGTTCCTGTATTCGCCACTCAAGCGGATACCGGTCAAGCAGCTCGAACGTGTCGGCTGGCTTGAGGGCGATTATGAAGAAAAGGATTTTGCTGCGATTCAGAAGAAAAAGGAAGAGGAAGCAAAGAATGCCGCGGCAGCAGCCAAAGCAGAGAAAACCGCTTCCAAAAATGGAAAATCGTCGAAGTCTTCTGCATCCGCGAAATCTGATAAATCTGCTCCGGCAGACAAAAAGGATGCAAAGCCAGCGGCAGAACCCAAAGTTGAGTCAGCTGCTCCGGCAGACAAAAAGGACGAAAAGCCAGCGGCAGAACCCAAAGTTGAGTCAGCTGCTCCGGCAGACACAAAGGACGAAAAGCCAGCGGCAGAACCCAAAGCTGAGTCAGCTGCTCCGGCAGATAAAAAGGACGAAAAGCCAGCGGCAGAACCCAAAGCTGAGTCAGCTGCTCCGGCAGACGCAAAGCCAGCTGCGGTACAGAATCCCGTTACTGCCAATGATCTTGCATCGCTTGCAGCAATGGCTGAGGCAGCCGGTGCGTATAATCCGGAGCCTGTGCCTGCGGAAGAAACTGCGCAGAATAACGATAATATGAGTGCGTTGAGCAGTATGTAAATTGACGCGAGCAGCACAGTATATCAGCCTGAGAGCCTTGCGCTTTCAGGCTGATGTTATATTCGGTGAAAGATGATTTGTTGAAAAGGATGCAGTATATGGATATTCAGATTCAAAATATTGACGGCGGAAAAGCGTTTGATTGGGGGCGTACATCCGGTGATTATGCGAAATTTCGCGATATCTATCCGGAGGCGTTTTATGCGGCGATTCTGGATCGCGGCTTTTGCCAAAACGGTCAGAAATGTCTGGATCTGGGGACGGGTACGGGCGTCTTGCCTCGTAATCTCTATCACGCCGGTGCGGAATGGTGCGGCACCGATATTTCGCCGGAACAGATTGAACAAGCGAAAATGCTCGCTGCTGCGAACGGATTGCAGATAGATTTTCGTGTCGCTTCTGCCGAAACAACGGATTATCCGGATAAAAGCTTTGATGTTGTGACTGCTTGCCAGTGCTATTGGTATTTCAATCCGGAGACTGCATATTCTAATATTGCAAGAATGCTCAAAAAAGACGGCGTGCTGATATTGCTCTATATGGGATGGCTCGCTTCTGAGAGCAAAATCGCTGACGAAAGCGAAAAGATTGTTCTGAAATATAATCCGAAATGGACTGGCGCAGGCGATTGGCGGCATCTGATTTCTCCGCCGGAGCAAGCGATGCAGTATTTCGATATGCTCGAACAGACGATGTTTGATCTTTCGGTGCATTTTACGCGTGAAGGCTGGCACGGACGGATGCGCGCCTGCCGTGGCGTCGGGGCGTCTCTTGCGCCCGAACAGCTTATGGCATGGGACGACGATCATAGACAGATGCTCGTGCAAATTGCACCGGAAGCGTTTGAGATTCCGCATTATGCGGCGGTGACTGTCCTGAAAAAGAAAGCGTAAATACGGCTTCCTATCATCCGTTTGCGCTGGCATCGAACGATTGGCAAAGGAGCGAAGTGATGATTGCAAAAAAACTGACCGCGCTGTTGCTCGGTACGCTGACATGGTTTTCTGCTTCTGCCTGTACAACAAAATCTGGACAGAAATCCGAAAAAACTGTTCCCGTAACCGGCGATGTGAGAATTACGGCGCTGAATGTCGGGAAAGCGGACGCGCTTGTTGTTCAGACGCAGAATACGGTTATTGTAATTGATACCGGAGAAAAGGGCGATGGCAAAAAAATAGAAAAATTTCTGGAGAAACAGGGAATCGAAGCGATTGACACGCTGATTATTACGCATTTTGATAAGGATCATGTCGGCGGTGCTGCGCGTTTGGTCAACCGTATGAAAATTCATACGATCTATGTGCCGGATTATGCCTCGGAATCGGACGCGTATACTAAGTTTATCGAAAAAGTACAGGAAAATGGCAATGCGCTGACCGTTCTGCCCGCAAAAGGAAAGCTCGAATGGCTGGCGGACGACGCGGCGATGACGCTGTATGCCGCTGAGGAGAACAGATACGGGCAAAATGAGGAAAATGATTTTTCGCTTGCGCTCTATATGCAGCATGGCGAAAATACGTTCCTGTTCTCCGGCGACGCTGAAAATAAACGTATGCAGGAGATTATCGGGCTGCAACTTGGAAATGTGGATTTTCTCAAATATCCGTATCATGGAAATTATCTGACGTTGTCGGAGCAGTTTTTGGATGCCTGTCAGCCCAAAGTCAGTATCGTATGCTGTTCCGAAAAAGAATACGCCGATCCAGAAACTGTCGCTATGCTGGAAAAGCGCGGCGTTGATACCTATTATACCTGCAATGGCGTTGTGACTGTGACCAGTGACGGAAAGACGCTGCATTGTTCGCAGTCCGCGGAATCATCAAACAGATGAACATGAAGCGGATATGACGAATTTCCACGTTTCGCGGATCGGATGGTCTAGAATATTCGCTCCGTTTCTATCCAGATCACGGAATGGAGGAGATTTCGGCGCTATGATTAAATCAGAATTATTTTTTGAAACTCTTGACAAATCTGAAAAAATCGGGTATGATAAATAATAACATAAAAACCGTTGAAGCGGAGATAAAGCGTCATATGCCCCTACAGAGAGTCCGGGCGGCTGAGAGCCGGATGGGATACAGTTTCGCAAATGGCCCGCGGAGGGCGCAGTCGGTATTGCCGGGAAAACTGCGACGTGCAGACATACGTGAGTTGTCAAGGATATGCTGGTATCCTGCAAAAGTGCGCTGTATTCTGTGTTTTCGACATGGAACGGCGAATCAAGGTGGCACCGCGAGCATGGAAATGATACGCTCGTCCTTGACTGATGTACAGTTCAGGGACGGGCGTTTTGATTTGTTCTTTTTTGATCAATCACCGCTGCTTGGTTGTTATACCGGTACCCTGATATCAGCCGGCGTTGCCACAAGATAAAAATGAGATTCGTTTCAATACAGGAGGTTCATATGACAAATCCGAATGGAAGATTTGGTATACATGGCGGACAATATATTCCTGAAACCTTGATGAATGCCGTCATTGAGCTTGAACAGGCATATAATACCTATAAAAACGATCCGCAGTTCAATGCGGAGCTGACCGCTCTGTTCAGCGACTACGCAAACCGTCCGTCGCGGCTTTATTTTGCAGAGAAAATGACGCGCGATCTCGGCGGCGCGAAGATTTATCTGAAGCGTGAGGATCTTAACCATACCGGCGCACATAAAGTGAATAATGTGCTCGGACAGGCTTTGCTCGCAAAGAAAATGGGTAAAACCAGATTGATCGCGGAAACCGGTGCGGGTCAGCATGGCGTTGCGACTGCGACTGCCGCAGCGCTCATGAATATGGAATGCGTCGTCTTTATGGGCGAGGAAGATACCAAACGGCAGGCGCTCAATGTTTATCGGATGCGTTTGCTCGGCGCGGAGGTTGTACCGGTAACATCCGGTACTGCAACGCTCAAGGACGCCGTTTCCGAAGCGATGCGCGAATGGACTAACCGGATCGACGATACGCACTATTGTCTGGGTTCTGTCATGGGTCCACATCCGTTCCCTACGATTGTACGCGATTTTCAAGCGGTAATCTCCAAAGAGATCAAACAGCAGATTCTCGAAAAAGAGGGTCGGCTCCCCGATGTCGTTATGGCTTGCGTCGGCGGCGGTTCCAACGCAATCGGAACCTTTTACCATTTTATTCCGGACGCTTCCGTTCGTCTGATCGGCTGCGAGGCGGCTGGCAGAGGCGTCGATACCTTTGAAACTGCGGCGACCATCAATACCGGAAAGCTTGGTATTTTCCACGGCATGAAATCGTATTTCTGTCAGGATGAATACGGTCAGATTGCGCCGGTTTATTCGATTTCCGCAGGGCTTGATTATCCCGGTATCGGACCGGAGCACGCGCATCTGCACGATATCGGCAGAGCAGAATATGTCGCTGTCACCGATGACGAGGCGGTCAATGCGTTTGAGTATCTCTCACGGACGGAGGGTATCATTCCTGCTATTGAATCTGCGCACGCGATTGCCTATGCAATGAAGCTTGCGCCGCAGTTGGAACAGGACAAAATCATTGTTGTGACGGTTTCCGGCAGAGGCGACAAGGACTGTGCCGCAATCGCACGCTACAGAGGGGAGAATATCCATGAGTAACATCCGCAATGCTTTCAAAAACGGTAAGGCGGTCATTCCGTTTATTACCTGCGGCGATCCTGATCTCGCAACGACCGGAACGATCATCCGTGCAATGGCGGACGCCGGTGCCGATTTGATCGAACTGGGTATCCCGTTTTCAGATCCCACTGCCGAAGGACCGGTTGTTCAGAGCGCAAGCATCCGTGCGCTTGCGGGCGGCGTCACGACGGATAAAATCTTTGACTTCGTGCGCGAACTGCGCAGGGACGTTACGGTGCCGCTCATCGTTATGACCTATGCGAATGTTGTCTTTTCTTATGGCATTGAGCGTTTTGTAAGCAAATGTGCTGAAGTTGGTATAGACGGCGTGATTCTGCCTGATGTGCCGATGGAGGAAAAAGATGAGTTCGTTCCGATTTGCAGAAGCCATGGCGTGGACTTTATTTCGCAGATTGCGCCGACTTCGGCAAATCGTATTGCGGAGATTGCAAAGGATGCCGAGGGCTTTATCTACATAGCTTCTAATGCGATCCTTGGAAATCAGACCGACCTCGATGAATTAACCGCTGAAATTCGCAGATATACGGATATTCCGTGCGCAATCGAATGCGGCGATTCCAATTTGGATCAGACGGCACTGGCACAGGCTGCGGATGGCGTGATTCTCAATTCTGCGATTGTCGAGCAGATCGGACGGTACGGCAGAGACGCTGCAGCGCCTGCCGGAGATTTTGTTCAGGCAATGAAACGGACAATGAACAAGTAATCAGCCATATCGAATCAGAAGTCAAGCCTGTATTTTCGTGCTTTTGCAAGTCGAATGTTGGCAAATTGCATTGAAATCCGTTGAATTGGACTTTGAATTTTAACATTTTAACGCTTTTGCGCGTTAAAGGGTTGACGTTCAGACAAAAAAGAGTTATACTGTATCTAGAATGTGACAGACACATCGCTAGAATGGAGGAACTGAAGTCATGATGAATCTTGAATTTGAACGTAAGCTGACGATTCCGAAGGAAACAAAGGAAATGTATCCCGTAACACCCGAAATGGCAGAGATTGTACAGCAGCGTGCAGCGGAAATTCGTGACATTTTTTCGGGAAAGGATGACAGACTGATTCTGATTATCGGTCCTTGCTCGGCAGATCATGCGGATTCTGTTCTTGATTATATCTCCCGTCTGCGGAAGGTGCAGGAGCAGGTGAAGAACGAAATTTTTATCATTCCGCGTATCTATACCAATAAACCGCGTACAACCGGTGCCGGCTACAAGGGTCTGCTGCATCAACCCGATCCGAATGCAAAGCCGGATGTTTTCAAGGGTATTATTGCAACGCGTGAGCTGCATATGCGCGCGCTCAAAGAGACCGGTTTTTCCTGCGCAGACGAGATGCTTTATCCGGATAATTACAGATATCTTGACGATCTGCTTGCATATGTTGCAGTTGGCGCGCGTTCGGTCGAAAATCAGGAGCATCGTCTGGTATCAAGCGGTTTGGATATCCCTGTCGGCATGAAAAATCCGACGGCAGGCGATCTTTCGGTCATGATGAATGCGATCACAGCTGCACAGCATGGGCATTCCTTTATTTATCGCGGCTGGGCGGTGCACTCCAAGGGCAATCCGCTTGCACACGCGATCATGCGTGGATATCTCAATAAGCATGGGCAGTCGCTCCCGAATTATCACTACGAGGATATTGCAATGCTTGCTTCGCTTTACGCAGCCGGCGAATTTGCAAATCCGGCGGCGATTATTGATACCAACCATGCCAATTCCGGAAAGAATCCGCTGGAGCAGCCGCGTATCTGTAAGGAAGTGCTCCATATGCGTCGCTATAACAATGAGATCAAGAAACTCGTCAAGGGCTTCATGATCGAAAGCTATATCGAGGACGGCGCACAAAAGGTTGATGGCTGCTGCTATGGCAAGTCGATTACCGATCCTTGCCTCGGTTGGGAAAAATCCGAACGCCTGATTCTGGAAATTGCGGAAATGCTGTAATGATTTATATCAAATCATGCCGTCTGAATTGCGAACAATGCGATTCAGGCGGCTTTTTGCTGTGGGTCCATCGGGATTGTCTTGCAGAAATTCTGCATCGGGGTGTTCCGATATGTCCTCCGCCATTTTGCATAGAAAAAGTCTGCTTCCCATTTGTTCAACGTCGTCATTTCTGTGCGATTTGACAAAAAAACTGGTTCAGTGCCAGTACCGTCTGCACTGTGCAGAATTGTCTTGAATTTTTTGTCGGAAAGTGGTATAATAAAGGTATTATACTTTCAAAGGAGCTACTCCTATGATAGAGTTTGCACAAAATTATGATGTTGTCATCGCCGGCGCCGGTGCTGCCGGCTGTTATGCAGCACTGCATCTGCCTTCTCATTTGCGCGTGCTGCTGCTCGCGAAGCGTGAGGCAACGCTTTGTAACTCTGCGCTTGCACAGGGCGGTATTGCCGGCGTCTGGAATTCTCCCGACGATAATATCGAACTCCATGCCAATGATACTCGCATTGCCGGCGCTTTTACCAATAACCCCAAAACATTGCAGATTCTCGTTTCCGAGGCCGCGCAGGATATTGAACGACTTGTGGAATACGGCGTGAAATTCGATCGAAATGCCGACGGCGACTATGATCGCACACTCGAAGGCGGTCACTGCCGCAGACGTATTTTTCATTACCGTGATTCGACAGGCGCAGAGATTCTTTGCGGTTTGCTTGCACAGGTCGAAACATTGCCGAATGTGACAATCGCGGATTTTACAGTCATGAGCCGCGCCGTGAAAACCGAAACGGGCTTTACCGTTGAATTGCTGCGAAAGGACGCGCTTTTCACGGTGGACTGCCATTTCCTGATTATGGCGACCGGCGGCATCGGACGCGTTTACGAATATACCACCAACTCCGCGATTGCAACCGGTGACGGTATCCGCATTGCGTATGAGCTTGGTGCGCGTATCAAGAATCTTTCGCTGATTCAGTTCCATCCGACTGCATTCAACAGCAAGCATACGCGCGAATGCTTCCTGATCTCCGAGGCGGTGCGCGGTGAGGGCGCATTTCTCCGTAACTGCAATATGGAACGCTTTATGCATCGGTATGATGACCGTCTGGAGCTTGCGCCGCGCGACGTTGTATCTCACGCGATCATTCTGGAAAGTCAGCGTACCGGCTCCAAGGATTTCTGGCTGGATATTTCGCATGAAGCGCCGGAAGTCGTCCGAGCAAGATTTCCGAAGATCTGTAATAAGCTGCTGGAACAGGGCTACGATCTTACCAAAGAGCCTGTGCCGATCTATCCCTGCCAGCATTATCTCATGGGCGGTATTGATGTCAACGCCAATGCGCAGACGCGCGTTGATCGTCTTTATGCCTGCGGAGAATGTGCACATACCGGCGTTCATGGAAATAATCGTCTTGCAAGCAACAGCCTGCTTGAAGCGCTTGTCTTTTCGCGCCGAGCTGCCGAGGAAATTGCCAGAGAAGCTGACGCCATTACGCCGCGTTATGTCCGCGGAGAATTGAAACCCGTGACTGCAACAGAGCCGATTCCGCACGGCATTCGCACGGAATTGCGCAAAATCTTACAGGAAAACTATTTCGTGATTCCAAATACCGAGCATATGCGCGCTGCTTATGACCGCGTGACGGAGCTGATTCAGCTGATTGCCTGTGAGGACTGGAAAATGGATCTGGATTATCTGGAAGCCAAGTCTCAGGCAACCTGCGCATACTTAATTCTGGAGGAGCAATTATAATGGAGCTGCTGCAATCTTATGTTGACGAAGTGATCCTGCGTGCGCTGCATGAGGATATCACTGGTATGGATGTAACAACCGATTTTCTGCTTGACGAAAATCATGAATCTGACGCGTATCTTATGGCAAAAGACAGCGGTGTGCTGTGCGGTATGGATATTGCGGCGCGCGTCTTTGCATTAGTCGGAGAGGGCGTCAGTTTTACCGCAAAAGCAAAGGATGGAGACAAGGTCAAATATGGCGATATCCTTGCTGTCATGCACGGCAAAACGCGCACGCTGCTGAAAGGCGAACGCACGGCGCTTAATTTGCTGCAGCATCTTTCCGGTATTGCAACCGAAACGCGAAAATGTGTGGATATTGTTGCAGGAACGAACGCGTCGATTGCCGATACGCGTAAGTGCATGGTCGGCATCCGCGCGATGCAGAAATACGCGGTGCGCTGCGGCGGCGGCAAGAATCATCGCTTCAATCTCTCCGATGGCGCAATGCTCAAGGATAATCATATTGACGCTTGCGGCGGCATTCTGCCTGCAATCACGCAGCTGCGGCAGCATATTGGACATATGGTTCGCATAGAAGTTGAAGTGCGAACGCTCGATGAACTGCGGCAGGCGATCGAGGCGAAAGCCGATATCATCATGCTCGATAATATGGATAATGAGACCATGAAAGAGGCTGTCCGCGTCACGGACGGCAGAGCGCTGCTGGAGGCGTCCGGCGGTATTACGCATGAGACGCTGCGCGGCGTTGCGGAGACCGGTGTGGATATTATTTCAATCGGTGCGCTCACCCATAGCGTCAAAGCCTTCGACATCTCCATGAAATGGGGCGCGCAGTGACGCCAGCCGTTGATCGAAAGATTTCCGGCGTCGTTTGGAATGCTTAAGATCTGATTGTTTCCGCAGTTGTGATTGCGATAAATCGGAATTTATTGAGATGATAAATAGCAATGTAGAAGAAGAAAACAACCATTTTCGAGATAATAAGATGAAAAACAAAGACTTAAAAATCCCTGACAAATATACTCTCGGCATGAGAAAAAAGCATCCGCTTTTGAAATTTATAGGAAAGAGCCTGATAAAAGGTATAGGCTTTCTTGTTGGAATATTTTTATTATTCGTACTAACTGCCTTTGTGCTGTTAAATGATATTGCTATGGCTTTAGTATCAATTCCGTTGATATTATTAGTCATTGCTTTTAAAATCAAGAATTTCAGGAGTTACTATCAAAAGACTTATCCTAACAGAGATTTCAAGGTTAAATCTGCCGATAAATCATCACTATATACAAATGGCATACCACATGATATCTCCAATTCTTACAGTCAATTGAGTACGAATAATTATTATATAGCTGAAACTTATATTCACAAACTTGTTCAGGTTATAAAAGGAAAAAACTCGTTCTATATTCATTATCTTAAAATAAAAGATGATGGCACAGGATTTATTGAAGAATCACTTATAACTGATTTTAACAATATAGATTCCTGCAAAAAATACAATTCAAAAGATTATAGAATTAATTTTTCGTCTGTAAAAAAAATAGAATATTCTGATAAGAGTGCAGAAAATACAGTACTCAAAAATAATGGAATAATAATGCTTGATACAGGCGAAAAAAAGAAATATAACAACAGATATTTCTATCCTGTTTCCGAAATTTCAGACACATTTATTCGTAAGTTTTTTAAATCTGTAAAGAAAATCATTTATTTCAATGGTGAATCAAAAAAGAGAGTCCCTTATTCAGAGGCTTTCAAAAAATTAGGAAAAACCAGAATAGCATATATTCTGCTGAACACCATGTATTATATTTCAACAATACTTTCAATCTGTATTCCTGTTTATGAAATTCAAAGCCTATTTGCTATTGTTTCAATTATTATTCCTGTCACTGTATTGATTATTTATTTTCTTAACAGTAGTGAATTTACGATGGATGATTACCACAAAGGTGACGAAAGCAATGAATTTTTAGCTATTACTCCGAATATACCAAAATCACTTATTCTTCCTTTATTCGTTAATCTGATTTTTGTTTTCGTTACAGATATGACCGAATATTTTCGTTATATTATGATAAGCCTTGTCATCAGTGCTGTAATTTCTTTAATACTTTTGCTTGTTTCAGGCAGTAAAAAAGCATTTTTACCCTCTATAATGATAGCAGCTGCATTATCGTTTTCCGCAGTATCAACTATCAACTACAGATTTGATTTTTCAGAACCGTATGTATATGACACAGTAATTATTGATAAGCGTTCGTATTCAGGCTATAAGGGTGGAAGATCATATTACATAGATGTTGAGCTTAAAAATAAAGAATCAGCTCAACTGAAGGTATCATATGAAGAATACAATAACTGTGATATATCAGATACTATTGAAATATATGAATATGGCGGCTTTCTGAAAATACCGTATGTTGAAGCGAAATTCTATTGATGTAGTTACAACTTCAGATTTATCCTATTACGGCTGCGGTTGGGCAGTCAGGCTGCATTTCTGGTCAACTGACATTCCCGAAATGGAGACCGGCACTGCCGACCGGATGAAAGGGGAATCCGTATGACCGAGGAGAAACACAGCAACATTGCGGAAAATACGGAGAATCATACCGTTTGTATCAAAGAAGAACCGTTCAGACCTCCGACAGATCGGCTTGCGCGCATAGCCGTCATTGCAGCGGCTGTCGAGCTGATCTTTGGGCTATTGATGCTGTTGAAGTGCATTTTCCCGATATCAAAAAACCTGGATACGCGACGGCGAATACAAAATATGTATCATGATTTCGATGATCTATGAGGATTTGGAGACAAAACATATGAATACACAGCTATCACAAGACTATTTAACATTGGAATTGCAGAAGATACTGGAAAAACTAGCGTCCGAAGCTGCCAATGAAAAAACAAAATCACTTGCGCGTGCACTCGTTCCGGAGACTGACCCCGAACGGGTACGCTATATGTTGCAGCAGACCGAGGACGCTTTTCAGCTCTCGGTACGTTTTGGTACGCCGTCCTTCGACAGCTTCACCGATGTCTGCGCGGCAATCCGCAGAACGCAGTCCGGCGCGCGCGTTTCGCTGAAGGAACTATTGGAAATCGCAAGGCTTCTCCGGCAGATTTCTTCGCTCACCGACTGGTACGACCACTGCGAATCCGTACAGACAACGCTTTCCGATCTGTTTGCGCGCTTGCAGCCGAATCCGTATCTTGCCGATCTGCTGGAGCGCTCCATCGAAAACGAAGAACGTCTTGCAGATGCCGCAAGCCCTGCACTTGCGTCAATCCGGCGGAAGATTACGCAGGCTGGACTGCGGCTGCGTGAAAAACTGGAAAAGATGATCCGTTCCTCGACGATGCAGACCTATTTGCAGGAACAGATCATTACCATTCGTGACGGGCGTTATGTCATTCCTGTAAAAGCAGAGCATCGCGGCGATGTGGCAGGTCTGATTCATGATACGTCTGCGACCGGTCAGACCTATTTCATCGAGCCGATGGCGATTGTCGACGCGAATAACGATATCCGATTGCTCGAAACGCAGGAGCAGGAGGAGGTCGAGCGCATTATTCAGAAACTCTGTACCGAGTGCGGCGCTGCGGCAGAACCTATGCTTCAGGGCTACGACATCGCGGCAGAGCTGAACCTCTATTTTGCCAAGGCGTCGCTCGGTGCGCAGCAGAAAGGCATCATTCCGCAGGTCTCGGACGACGGCTCCATGCTGCTGAAAAATGCGCGGCATCCGCTGATTGACCCGAAAACTGTCGTGCCAATCAATATCAATCTAGGTATAGATTTCCATGCGCTGATTATCACCGGTCCGAATACCGGCGGTAAAACGGTTGCGCTGAAAACAGTCGGACTGCTTACCGCAATGGCGATGTGCGGTTTGATGATTCCTGCCGCCGATGGCAGCCGCGTTGCCTGCTTCGAGCGTATTCTCGTGGATATCGGAGACCGTCAGAGTATCGAATACAATCTCTCGACGTTCAGCGCGCATACCTTGCAGGATATCGAGATTATCAAAACGGCAGACGATCGCACGCTCGTGCTGATGGATGAGCTGGGATCCGGTACGGATCCGGTCGAGGGTGCAGCTCTTGCTGTTGCGATGATTGAGCGTCTGCGGATGCAGGGTGCGGCAATGATCGTCACAACGCATTATCAGGAACTGAAACGCTATGCGCTGGAAACGCCTGATGTCGAGAACGCTTCCTGCGAATTTGATTTGGAAACGCTGAAGCCTACCTATCGGCTTGTGATTGGTTCGCCGGGTAAATCCAACGCATTCGCAATTTCCAGTTCTCTCGGTATGCCGGAGGATGTCATTGCACATGCCAGAAGGCTTGTCAGTACCGAGAATCAACGCTTTGAAAAGGCGGTCGAGCAGCTTGACCGCGCAAGAGCAGAGCATGAAAAAGAACTTGCGGAATTGACCCGACTGCGTGAAAGTACGGAAAAATATGAAAAGGAAATCCGTGATCAGGCGGAATTGCTCGAACAGCGCCGCGAGGAGGAATTGAATCGGATTCGCTTACAGGCAAGACGTATTGTTGAGCAGACCGTCACTGAGTCGAATGCCTTGCTGGAAGAACTGCGCGATCTTAAAAAGCAAAAGGATCAAGCGGATTTTGCACAGAGAATCGCCGCTGCAAAATCACAGTCGAATCAGACGATTAACCGGCTCTATGAAAACTCAG
Source organism: Oscillospiraceae bacterium (assembly GCA_016296505.1). GTDB lineage: Bacteria > Bacillota > Clostridia > Oscillospirales > Ruminococcaceae > Firm-04. The sequence goes on along the minus strand of JAEDJD010000005.1, from coordinate 82,278 downwards.
ATACCGATGAGCAGAGCGATTATACGCTGCCGCGCGCGCTCCAGATCGGCGATTCCGTGATGGTTGTTTCGATGGGCAGAAGCGGTACCGTCGTTGCCGATCCGGGCGGAAAGGTCGTTACAGTGCAGATCGGTGCGATGAAAACGCGTGTGCCGATTGAAAATTTACGTCTCGAAAAGACTGTGCAGGCAAAGCAAAAGCAGGAACAAAAGAAAATTCATACGACAGTGGTTCGGTCTGAGAAAAAGTCCGGTGGAGTACGCGCTGCCGCAAACGAGGTGGATATCCGCGGCTGTACGGTCGATGAGGGCGTTATGATGGTCGAAAACTTTATCGCCGGATCCCTGCTCTCCGGCTTTGAGACAGTCACAATTATCCACGGTAAGGGAACCGGTGCGCTCCGCAAGGGCATTCATGATCATCTGCGGCGTATGAAGCAGGTCAAATCCTATCGGCTCGGCGTTTATGGAGAGGGCGAGGATGGCGTGACCATTGTGAAGCTGAAATAATGCTGTTTTTGAAAGGAAAAGGCTATGCTAAATACCTGTGAATATTCAGAAATCTCACCGGTTGATCTCAAAAATCCGTTCCGCAATCCGACAGAGGAGCCGGATTATTCGCCGGATTATCGCGAGATTGTACCGGATCTCGATTTGCCGGAGAGTAAGCTGTCACTTTTTCCGGCGCATCATGAAAAAATTACAATTAGGCGATATTTTGCATTGACCTTTCTGACGCTGCTATTTGCGCTGCTGACAGCGACTTCGATTTACGTCGCTTTGCAAGGGATCGCAAGCGTGATGCTGCGGCAGGTCGATCTGCGCAAGCTTGGAGAACTTCCGCAAAATTATCCCCAGATTTTACAGCAGTATATGTCCGATAGCGCAATTAGCTATTCGATCAACCTGATTGCATTTTTTTTCGGAAATCTGGCGGCATTTTTTATCGGCTGTAAATTAACCAACCTGAAATTGCGTGAATTCTTCCGACTCCGAAGCTTTACTACGCCGCGTGCGTTTTGCTATATTTTCATCGGGCTATGGCTGCAGCTTGCGACTGGTCTGATCGGAGAGCAGCTGATTCGTCTTGTGAGAGCCATGGGCGTTTCGCTATACGTGCCGGATACCGATATGGAAGGTTCGTTTATGCGTGTGGCGATGCTTGCGCTCTATGCCTGTATTGTTGCGCCTGTGACCGAAGAATTGCTGGTACGCGGCTTGGTTCTGAAAAATCTCAGTCGCGTCAGTCAGCGGTTCGGCATTTTGCTTTCGGCATTTTTATTTGGCTTGATGCATGAGAATCTGCTGCAATTCTTGTTTACATTTCCGCTTGGCATTTTGCTTGCCTATATTACAATTCGGCACAACTCCTTGACGCCGGCGATTCTAGTGCATATATCTGTGAATACTGCCGGTGTGATGCTTTCGCTCTGTGAGCGATTTTTTTCGCAAGGTTCGATGCGGATTGTGAATATCAGCTATACGCTTGGAATTTTTCTAATTGGATCTGTAGCGTTGCTTTATTTGTTGTTTTCGGAGCGTCTGCCCGATCAGACGCCGCATCAGAGTATGCGTGCCGGAAGAATTGTGGTCACATCGCCGCTGTTCTGGCTTGTTATTGGCGTGCATATTGCGTCGGCTATTCTGACAGGCGCCGTTGTGAATTGAGCGAAGTATAATTGATAGTCTGGAAAATCAAAAAAAACTCTAAATTCATGTTTGAAAGGATGATTGCTATGTACCATTTTGACGTCAACAGCGCGATTGAAAACTGCTGCCGCTGGATTCAGGATTGGTTTGCAGAAAACGGTGATGGTTGTCCTGCCGTACTGGGCGTATCCGGCGGAAAGGACAGCTCAGTTTGTGCAGCATTGCTGTGCAAGGCGCTCGGCGTTCACCGCGTCATCGGCGTACTGATGCCACGCGGCGAACAGCCTGATATTGACGATTCGATACTTCTCTGCAAGCATCTTGGTATTAAGTATGTGACGGTAAATGTCGGTGAGGCGATTGACGCCGTTGAAAAAGCGGTGGCTTCGGTGACGCCGATCAGTACGCAGGCACAGATCAATCTGCCGCCCCGTATCCGAATGACGACCGTTTATGCGATTTCGCAGTCGGTCGGCGGCAGAGTTGCCAACACCTGTAATTTTTCCGAGGACTGGGTTGGATATTCGACGCGCTGGGGTGACAGCGTTGGCGATTTTTCGCCGCTTGCGAACTTTACCGTTACGGAGGTCAAGGCAATCGGGCGCGCGCTTGGACTGCCGGAGCGTCTTGTCGAGAAGCCGCCCTCTGACGGTCTCTGCGGAAAAACTGATGAAGATAATCTTGGTTTTTCCTATTCTACACTGGATCTCTATCTTCGTGAGGGCATCGAGCCGGAGCCTGAAATTAAGGCGTTGATAGACCGTAAGCATAAGATGAATCTCTTTAAACTTAGAATGATGCCGGCATTTCCTTTTGATCCGACAAAGCCGGCAGAATAATTCGTCAGAACAAAGCCGCGAAATGCAAGCTGTGAGGCTGCATTCCGCGGCTGAATTATTTTGGGAAATATATCAGATCAGACGAGCAATGATACGGAGAATATGGATGACATCATCACCATTCAGGAGATCGTCGCCATTGCATCTGCCGTTCACAATGCCCTGCGCGTGAATATTGACATTTGGATCCTCAGCGACAAACCGTGCGAGCAGGACAGCGTCGGATACGTCAATCACGCCGTCCAAATTGACATCTCCGCTTAGCTTAGAAACCGGTTTTGTTGAGGTGACAGTGGTTGTTTGTGTTGTCGTTGTTTTGGAAACCGGCGGCTGCGTCGTCGTATTGGCAGTTGTTGTGACTGTCGTGATAAGAATCGTAGTTGTCTCAGTCGGAACGGCGGAGGTTGTTTTCTTTGCAGAAGACTCTGTGGCAGTGGTTGTGACTGGCTTCGTCGTGGTCGGACGTGTTTGGCGAGTTGTTATATTTTCAGTTGTGGTGGTAACTGGCGGTATGGTGGTTTTCTTTGTCGTAGTGGTTTGCGGCGTTTCCGCTTTCGTTGTAGTAGTGACATGAGTTGTAGTTGGTTTTGCTGTAGTGGTGGTGGGGAGGGTTGTGTTTTTCGTAGTGGTAGTCGTAGCTGATGTTGTTGCAGTCGTTGTCGTTGCTTTCGTAGTGGTCGTATTGGTTGTAGTCGTAGTGGTCGTCGTAGTAGTTGTTGTGGTCGTAGTAGTAGTTGTTGTGGTGGTGGTAGTAGTGGTCGTGGTTGTCGTTTCAGTGTGGCTCTGTTCTGGCAGTAAGAACGAATGGAAAGTAGCGTTTATCTGCGGATCATCTACATTTTCCAATACCGGAGTTTCCATGATCTGATAGGTCAGCATATTATTTGCGTCAATGCGCATTCCATAAATATAGCCAAGCGCTTTTTCTTCTGCGTCCAGCGTATAAATTGTTTCTGCGTTTCCACCGGTCAGCGGCATTGCATAAATATTGTTTGCGTCATGATAATAGACGGTATCGCCGACGATCTGTGTGGATACATAACAGGTTGTATAAATTGCATTGCTTGGGGTCGGCCACGTCGCCTGAACCTTACCCAGCTCCTCAGTTTCGTTCATGAGGCGGCTGCGGCTGAATGTTGCAGCAACTTGGCTTTGTGAAGTGACCGTACTCGGATCGGTTGCCTTGGCGTAATACCATGTACCGTCCGGCAGCGGATGAATTGTATCTATCACGCCGGTCCAAAAGGCGTCACTATAAGCGTCAGAATCACAAATGATCTGCTCGTCTGCATAATAAGTCCAGTCGCTTGCCGTATGGGCGGAATCGCTCTGCATGAACGTATCGGATTGCAGCACATAATGATGCGTTCCGTGACCGAGCCGATCCGGTATGGCATCATCGTAGGTGACATCGCAGTGATACCAGTTTCCATCGATGTAGATCACATTCCACATATGGCGCAGAGAATCGCTTGTAATCGGATAGCAGGGGATATTCAGCTCGTTACAAAGGAGATTCATTGCAAGAGAGTAGCCCTGACAGACCGTATTGCCGGTGACCAGAGCAGTATACGCGTCTTTATTGCTGAGCGACAGGTCATATTCGCAATGCTCGATCAGATAATCATGCAGATAGAGCACCTTTTCGGCGTCCGACCATGACGGCTGTACCTTGCTGAGAATATCCGATACTGCTGCGTCGAACGCAATCTGCATTTCCGGAATCGCGTCTAGCTCATAGTTGTATTGAATCTGGAGTGAACCGACATAAGCGCCGGAAAACGAATTGACCGTTGAATATCTGAAACTGGAGCTGATATAGAACCAATCGGCGTCTGTGTAGAGCAGTTTATAATACCAGTTTATCACTGTTTCAACGGGCAGACGCAGTGATTTGATAGAGACTGTGTCCGCTTTACTTTCCCAAGCGTCGTATATGAGTTCGCGGAAGGTATCCTCAGCAGAGGCAGCAGAAGCAGAAAGCAGAGGTGAGAGTGTTCCGCAAAATAAGGCGGCAGAGAGCAATCCTGCTGTTATTCTTTTCGTTGTGCACTTCATAATGATCCCTCCAGATATCGTATTTCAAATAGAACAGCAAATAATGGGCATAAAAAGCCATTGCTTCTGATAAATTTATTATAACATAGATCAATCTGAATGAAAAGATGAAATGTGCTGAATTTTTTATGTAAATTTTGTATATTCCGCGCAAACACTCTGTTTTTTTAGAGAAAAATTCAGAATGCACCGCTGTGCGCGGAACATAAAAATCCATTGTCAAGCTGCCAGCAACGGGAATTATGCGGTATTTCTGAGCCATTGGGTGTTGTTTTTGTGATTAGGAATTTGCGGCGATATTTCTTTTTTTTATGCAAGCTCCTAAAAGAGTCGCGAACTGCTTGCCAAAGCTGTCAGCCTTGTGTTATAATAAAGTTTATCCTGATTTGGGAAAAAGTGGGAAGGGAATAAATAAAAAATGAGAAAAAAAACATTCACAGCCATGCTTGCCGCCATTGTTGCACTGACAGCAGTGAACGGTGTTGTTCTGCCTGTTCGCACGCCGCTTTCCGTTTCAGCCGCTTCTGTCAAAGAGGATACAGAGGCTGTTCGCGGTCATTCCGGCATTTTTACCTATTTGAAATATCCGAAATATATTCAGATTGAATCTGTGAATACGGTTCCGACCGGCAGGGTTGAGATTCCTGCAAAGCTGGAAGGACTTCCGGTTACGGTAGTCGGTAAGGAAGTGTTCATGGACTGTACTGAAATGACAGAGCTTGTGATTCCGGATTCCGTCCTTTATATGCATTGCGGCGCTTTGTCTGGCTGTACGAAGCTCAAAAAGGTACGGCTTCCGCAGAAACTGACGTCATTGCCGTCCAAAGCTTTAGAGAATTGTACTGCGCTTGAATGCGTTGATCTGCCGGATTCTCTGACCGTCATCAATGCCTACGCCTTTGATGGTTGCGTGAATCTCAAGGAGATCACAATTCCGGATTCAGTTGTTTCCCTCGATTCCGCTGCGTTTCGTAAATGCAGCGCGCTGAAAAAGCTGGTCATTGGTTCCGGCGTCAAGAAACTTGGCAATCAAACCTTTGCAATGTGTCAGCAGCTGACAACAGTTCAACTGCCGGAAACGCTTACTGAAATTGGCGCAAACTGTTTTTCTGAATGCAAGGCGCTGACTGAGATGGTTCTGCCTGATCAGGTGAAACAAATTGGCAGCGAGAGCTTTTTCAGTTGTTCCAGCCTGAAAACCATTCAGCTTTCTGCCAATCTTGAAAAGATTCCGTTTTCTGCGTTTTCAGGATGCAGCGCGCTGGAATCTATTGAAATTCCGGATTGCGTCACTTCGATTGAAACTTATGCCTTTTATAATTGTGCCGGTCTTCGCAGCGCCAAAATCGGCAATGGTGTGAAACAGATTTGCGATTCCGCATTCCAGAAGTGCAATTCGCTCCGGACGCTGTCCCTCGGTTCTGGTCTGATGAAGATTGGTCCGCACGTATTCCGTGAATGTACCGAACTGGAATCCGTGTCGCTTCCGGATGGCGTGACAGAAATCGGCGACAATGCCTTTACCGGTTGTACTTCGCTGAAAGATATCATGTTTTCGCAATCTTTGCAGACGATTTGCAAGCAGGTTTTTTATGGCTGTAAGTCGCTGACCGCAGTGAAGCTTCCGGAAAGTATTGTCTCGATTGGTGAGGGGACTTTCCGGAATTGTACGATGCTTGCTTCGGTGACCATTCCGAATACATCGTGTGTGTTCGCCAGTGATCCGGATTTGTTCAGCAATAGTTACGATGTTTATGATACGATTGTATTTGGCTATGAAGGCTCAACGGCAGACCAGTTTGCGCAGCGGTATGGTTATCAGATTAAATATTTGAAAGACGCGGAAGATGTGACTGGCACAACTGTTGTATCAGCTACGACAACCGTACCTGAAACGACTACGACCACCACCGAAACCACTACAACCACAACAGAAACGACATCCACAACCACCGAAACCACGACCACAACGGAAACGACATCCACCACCACTGAAACCACGACCACAACGGAAACGACATCCACAACCACCGAAACTACGACCACAACGGAAACGACATCTACAACAACTGAATCTACCACCACAGAAACAACTGCAACCACAATGACAACAACTGCGAATACGGTTCCGGTCGCGCAGCGCAGAGGCGACGCCGACGGTGACAATGCAGTGACAAGCGGCGACGCGCAGATCGTGTTACAGGCGTATTCCATGCTTCTTGCAGGTGCGCAGAATCCACTAACAGAGGAGGCGGACGCAGCTGCCGACGTCGATCAGGATGGCGTGATTACTGCTGGCGATGCACAGATCATCTTGCAGTACTATTCACAGAATACGCTTTTGCATATCACGACTACGTGGGAAGAACTGATTGCTCCGACAAAGAACGATTGATTTGAGAGATTGGAAACCGCCTGTCCGGCTTGAATACGGACAGGCGGTTTTGTGTTCATTCAGTTGTTTCCGGATCTTCAACGGTGATTTCTTCAATCAATCCGCGCAGAGACTCTAAGCCCTCTCCGGTCACAGAGGAGAAAATAGTAATATTTAAATCCTCAAACTGCGGCAGTTCATTCGGCAATGCGGCGAGTCGTGCTGTGCGTTCGGATTTATTGAGCTTGTCTGCCTTGGTCATAACGATCGCAAACGGCATTTCCGTATCTATCAGAAAATCAACCATTTGCAGATCGTTTTTGGTCGGCGGATGCCGCATATCAAGCAGCAGCAGCACCGCGCGCAGATCTCGGTCATCCTGCAAATAGCCATTGATGAGGTTCTGCCAGCGTATCAGCTCCGATTTGGAACGCTTTGCATAGCCGTAGCCGGGCAGATCGGCAAACGTGATACCGTCACAATGATAAAAATTGATGGTCGCTGTCTTACCCGGAACCGCGCTGACGCGTGCAAGATTTTTGCGCTGAAACAGCTTGTTGATGAGCGTCGATTTGCCGACATTGGATTTACCGGCGAATGCAATCTCCGGCGTTTGACATTTTGGAAGCTGCGCGGCTGTGCCATAGGCGGCGGTGAATTCCGCTATATTCCAGTTCATCGCTGCCTCCTTACTGCGCCGTCTTGGACGGACGTTTGCGCGGTGACGGCATTGGCGGAAGCGTCAGCATCTGCAGATCATCCTCGTGCAGCGGCTCAAGCTTCGTATCATAATGCGGTGGAATCAGCGCAGTCTCCAATACCGTTTCAACATTCTCGCAAGGGATAAAATGGATTGCATCTCGCACTGTTTCATCCAGATCCGCCAGATCAGGCAGATTCGCTTCGGGAATCAGGACAGTACGGATACCATTTTTATAGGCAGCCATTGATTTTTCGACCAGTCCACCGATTGGCAAAACCTTACCGTGCAGCGTAATTTCGCCCGTCATAGCGATATCATGACGCACTGGAATCCCAGACAGCGCTGAGATCAGTGCAGTCAGCATCGTAACGCCTGCGCTCGGACCGTCTTTGGGCACAGCGCCTTCCGGTGCATGGATATGGATATCCTTGGTTTTAAACAATTCTGGATTGATGTCATATTTCTTCGCGTTTGCGCGCGCGTAGGAGATGGCAAGTTTTGCGCTTTCCTTCATCACTTCTCCGAGCGAGCCGGTCACCTGAATCTCGCCCTTGCCGTTCATCGTAAGAACTTCCAGCGGCATCAGTACACCGCCAACACTTGTCCATGCAAGTCCGTTGACCATACCAACGTCATCTGTTTTTGAATAATAGTCGCCAGTGTACTTATGCGGACCGATTGCCGATTCCAAACTTTCCGGCGTATACAGTACCTTTTTCACATCGTCCGTCAGCAATGCTTTTGCGCATTTGCGGCAGAGAGAGGCGATAGCGCGTTCCAATGTACGAACGCCAGCCTCGCGTGTATAATAGTCGATCAAATCGTAGATCGCGCCGTCTGTCAGCTTCATCTGTGAGGCTTTCAGTCCATTGGCTTTGATCTGTTTTTTGACGAGATGTTCTTTTGCGATGTGGAACTTTTCCTCGCGTGTGTAAGAATTGATCTCGATTACGTCCATACGGTCATAGAGAGGCGCAGGAATCAAATCCGCATTATTTGCGGTTGTCAGGAACATGACTTGTGAAAGGTCGAACGGGATTTCGAGAAAATGGTCGCGGAAGGAATGGTTCTGTGCGCTGTCCAGCACCTCAAGAAGCGCGGCAGCCGGATCGCCCTTGAAATCGTTGGAGAGCTTATCAATTTCATCGAGCAGAATCAGTGGATTCATGCTTTTTGCCTGCCGCATGGCTTCAATGATTCTGCCGGGCATTGCGGCGACATAGGTTTTGCGGTGACCGCGGATTTCGCTTTCGTCACGCACGCCGCCGAGCGAAACACGGACATAGCTTCTGCCGAGCGCCTTTGCGACAGACTGTGCGATCGAGGTTTTGCCGACGCCGGGGGGGCCGACAAGACAGATAATCTGACCGGTCAGTTCTGGCTGAAGGATGTGTACGCTCATTGCTTCCAGCACACGTTCCTTGACTCGTTTCAATCCGTAATGCTCTTTATCAAGAAGGGCAGCAGCCTTTGTAATATCGAGTTTTTCTTTTGTAGTCGTGCCCCACGGCAGCGACAGTGCGACGTCCAGATAATTGCTGATGACATAGGCTTCCTGCGAGCCGGACGGCATTCTGGTAAGCTGCTGCGCCTCATGCCGAAGTTTTTCCTTGACTTCGTCACTTGCATTCAGTTTTTCGATTTTTTTATGATAAGATGCGGCGTCGGAGTCATTGTTATCACCAAGCTCCTCGCTGATCATGCGCTGCTGTTCGCGCAGATACATTTCACGCTGGCTCTGGTCGATACGCATTTGGACGCCGTTTTGCAGTTCCGTCTCGACTTTCAGAATCTCATTCTCGCGCATCAGAACTGCATAGAGCATCGTCAGGCGGAGAAAGAGATTTGCTTCTTCCAGCATCATCTGGCGGTCGTGATAATCCATATCCAGATTTGACCAGATTGCTTCAAAGAGCTGCTTTGCGTCTTCCTCGGCAAGCACCATTTCAGCGAATTCACGCGGTGTACGGTGCGAGAGCTTACAGTTGAGCGAATACTGCGTTTTGACGGAATTGATGATCGCCTGCAATTCGATCGGATCAGATGTGCTGCGGGAATAGCTTGGAAGCGGTTTAAAATCAGCGCGCCAGAATGCAACGCTGTCATCGGGTGCAAGCACGCGGAGCGCTTTTGCACGCGACACGCCCTCGACCAGTACGCGCGTATTATCCCGGCTGCGCATGACCTGACGAATCTCGCAGATGACGCCGATTCGATAGAGATCACGCGGTTTTGGTTCCAGAATGGTCTGGTCGCGCTGTGCGATCAGCATGATTTTACGGTCGCGGTTGAGAGCTGCGTCCACAGCCTTGCGGGATTCCACTCTGCCGACTTCAAAATCAATGACCATATGCGGGAATGCGACCAATCCGCGCAATGCAACGACCGGAATCATGTTTTCCTCATTTTCCTGTATTTCAATCATTTCGTCTGTGCGATCTTTCTCTTGCATTGTCTTTTCCAATCTGCCCTGCGCGGCGAAGAACTCTCTCCAGACCGTGCGCAGCCGATCGGGAGACGAAATGCGATATGTTATGTATTATTATACATGATAATATGCAAAGAATCAAGTTGTAAATTGCGGAAATTTGTGAAAAGAGTATGAAAATATCTGCCAAATAAAACAACAGAATCTCCCACGGTGGATGACCGCAGGAGATTTGTCATGGACTTTGTGCAATGAATTATGCAGCGGGAACTTCTTTCCCGTTATCATCCAGCAGCAGCGGCGCTGTCTGATTTTCAACACAATCCGCTGTGACAAAAACCTTTTTGACATTTTTGCGTGACGGTGCATCAAACATCGTCTGCATCAAAGTATTTTCCAGAATTGCTCTGAGTCCGCGCGCGCCTGTTTTCTGATCCAGCGCACGTTTGGCAATCGCAATCAAGGCGTCATCCGCGATTTCCAGTTCAATATCGTCATATTGGAATAGCTTTGCATACTGTTTGACCAAGGCGTTTTTCGGCTCAGTCAGAATCCGGACGAGTGAATACTCATCCAATTCATCCAGCGTAGTGATAATTGGGAGTCTGCCAACAAGCTCCGGCACGATGCCGAATTTGACCAGATCCTGTGGAATCACTTTGCGGAATATGTTTTCAGATTTTTCTTTTTTGGAGAGCACCTGTGCGCCAAAGCCGAGACCGGATGACTCCGTGCGGCTGACGATATGCTTTTCCAGACCGTCGAATGCACCGCCGCAAATAAACAGGATATTCTTCGTATTGATATGAATAAACTCCTGATTCGGGTGTTTTCTGCCGCCTTGGGGGGGCACGTTCGAGACAGTTCCCTCAATGATTTTGAGGAGCGACTGCTGAACGCCCTCGCCGCTGACATCGCGCGTCAGCGAAGTATTTTCTGATTTACGGGCGATCTTATCAATCTCGTCAATATAGATGATTCCACGCTCGGCAGCTTCGACGTCGAACTTTGCCGCCTGAATCAGACGCAGCAGGACATTTTCCACATCGTCGCCGACATAACCAGCCTCAGTGATTGTCGTAGCGTCCGCGATGGTAAACGGCACATCAAGAATTTTAGCGAGCGTCTGTGCAAGATAGGTTTTTCCGACGCCGGTTGGACCGAGCAGCAGTACATTGCTCTTCTGAATTTCTACATCGTCGCCATCGTCGGCGCTGAGGATGCGCTTATAGTGGTTATATACGGAAACAGCAAGGGATATTTTGGCACTGTCCTGACCAATGACGTATTCATCGAGCACCTTTTTAATCTCTGATGGTTTCAGCAGATTGATTTTCTTGCCAGCAGATTTCAGGCTCTTTGCTTTTGCGGACTGCGGTTTGGCATCGCGGTCAACGTACAGCAGCTCGTAGCAATATGTGACGCATTCGTCGCAGATATTGTTTGTACCGGCAGAAAACATACTCTGCACCTTGAATTCCGGCTTACCGCAGAAATTACAGGTTCTCAATTCTTTTTCTGGCATAGCTCTTTCTCCTGTATCATGCATGGAATGAACCGGATTTCCATAGCGGATATCCGGAAAGTGGTCTGTCTTCTCGGAATTCTAAGGCGTTCAGCGCTTGGAAACGACCTTGTCGATCAAACCATAGTTCATTGCTTCCTCGGCAGTCATAAAGTAATCACGCTCGACATCGCGTTCGATCTGCGCGAGGTCTTTTCCGGTATTCTCGGAGAGAATACGGTTCAAATTGCTCTTTGTACGCAGGAGATTGTCCGTTCGGATTTTGATATCGGTTGCCTGACCGGACAGACCGCCGCCCATAATCAACGGCTGATGGATCATGATTTCACTGTTCGGCAGCGCCATACGCTTACCCTTTGTGCCGGAAGAAAGCAGCAGCGCACCCATAGATGCTGCAAGTCCGATGCAGATGGTTGCCACATCGCATTTAATATACTGCATGGTATCATAGATTGCCATACCAGCTGTTACGGAGCCGCCGGGGCTATTGATATAAAGCGAGATATCCTTCTCCGGATCCTGACTTTCCAGAAACAGAAGCTGTGCGACAACAAGACTTGCGGTGACATCATTGACGTCCTCAGAGAGCATGATGATGCGGTCGTTCAGCAGACGAGAATAGATGTCGTAAGCGCGTTCGCCGCGATTTGTTTGTTCAATGACAGTCGGAACCAGACTCATATGCATATTGTTCATATAGGGTACCTTCCTTTCGGCGTTTGTTTGCAGAAATAACGTATTTTCGTATATTTCACAATAAAGCAGATTTCCGGTTCCCACGCCGCAGTCAAAATGCTCTGCGAATGGGAACCGGTTATTTGTTCATCCTGTTTATTCTGCATCTGCGGCTGCATCGTCAGCCTTTTCTTCTTCAGCAGTTTCATTGTCTACGACTGCATGATTCTTAATCAGCTCGACAGCCTTCTGAACACGCAGATCGGTACGATAATCCTCAATCGGCAAACGGGACTTGACAAATTCTACCGGAGCCTTCAGCTCTGCTGCGAACTGTGCCAGTGCCTCGTCCAGTTCTTCATCGGAAACCTGAATATCCTCAGTATCTGCAATCTTTTCGAGTGCGAGGCGGAGTGTGACTTCCTTCTTTGCCTGCGGCTCATATTCATCGCGGAGCTGTTCCATGGTCATGCCGGTGAGCTGGAGATACTCGTCGAGCTTCAGCTCGCCATACTGCTGCTGGAGCTGACCTTCAAACTCACGGATACGCTGGTCAATGCGGCGATCATACAGAATCTGCGGAATGACAGCATCCGTACCTGCAACGATGGTATCGAATACAGCGTTTTCAAATTGTGCCTGTGCGGACTGCTCGGCAGATTCCTTCAGCTTCTTTTCGATATCAGCGCGAAGCTCTGCAATGGTATCAAACTCAGAGATATCCTTTGCAAGCTCATCGTCGATTTCCGGAAGCTCCTGTGTGGAGATCGCAAGCAGCTCGGTCTTAAAGACAGCAGCCTTGCCTGCATAGCGCTCATCGCCGTATTCCTCCGGGAAGGTGACGTTGACATCGAACTTGTCGCCGATATTCTTGCCGACGATCTGATCCTCAAAGCCCGGAATGAACTGACCGCTGCCAAGACGAAGCGGATATTCTTCGCCCTTGCCGCCTTCAAAAGCCTCGTCATCAATGAAGCCTTCAAAATTGATTTTAACCTCGTCGCCGTTTGCAGCCGCACGACCTTCTACGTCGATCATACGAGCCTGACGCTGACGGAGCATTTCGATCTGCTGATCAATGTCTGCCTCGGCGATCTCGCGAATCTTCATCGGTGCGTGAATGCCCTTGTATGCAGCAACGGTAACCTCCGGCTTGGTGATGAGGGTAGCCTTGCAGACTGCGCCCTCAGCCTTGGTGCAGGAAACCAGCTCCACAGACGGACGATCAATAATTGTAATCTCTTTTTCGCGCAGGATTGCGTCCAGCTCGCCGGGAATGATTGCATTGACGGCATCCTCGAAGAATACATCCTCGCCGTAGAGCTTTTCAACCATTTTCCGCGGTGCCTTGCCCTTACGGAAACCTTTGACAGCAATATCCTTCTTCTGGCGCTGATAGACGCGCTCGCAGGCTGCTTCAAGATCCTCGGCGGAAATCGAGAAAGTAACTTCCCGCATATTTACATCGGTTTTGACATCAGAAATCAGGCTCATAACAGTTCCTCCAAATTTCGTTTTCTTATGATGCGGCAGACGATCGCTTGCCGCTGAATTCTGCATATTGACAGATACACTTTATTATAGCATAAACAGGGGATTATTTCCAGAGGTTTTCCCTCTTTCTTCCTTTTCAATAGTTTACAATACTTTTTGTGGTATAAACTGCACAAAATCACCGGATATCAGGTGGTAGCAGACGCCGTCCCGTTCACCATTGATTGCGTAACGGTGCTGCGATCTGCCATGAATATGCCCATACCAGCAATCGGTAACCGGATATTTCCACAGCACTTCCAGTATTGGATAATTGCAGCTTGCACCGTAAACCGGCGGATAATGCAGAAATACGATGGGCTTCAAGTTTTGCTGTACGGCAGCCTTGATGGAAACATCCAGACGCTGCGCTTCTCTTGCGCTGACCTTTGCGTCATCGGGATTTGCAGTTTCCGGCTCCATATTCACCCAACCGCGCGTCCCACAGATACCGTATTCGCCATAGGCATAATAGTTGTTGTGCAGAATCCGCAGTGTATCCAGACCATGTTCGGTGAAAAATGCCTGCATTTTTTTCATGGTCGTCCACCAGTAATCGTGATTACCCTTGAGGATGATTTTTTCTTTTGCCGGCAGCGCATTCAGCCATTGGAAATCCGGCAGTGCTTCCTGCATATTCATACCCCATGAGATATCGCCGGCAATCACAACGGTATCCTCCGGCTTGACGTTTCTGCGCCATGTCTCCTGCAAGATCGCGGTATGGTTTTCCCAGCCGGCGAAAATATCCATTGGCTTTGACGTACCGAAAGAGAGATGCGTATCTCCGATTACATACAGACTCATTGGATGCCGAGTGCGTTCTTCACAAATGCCGGCATTTCATCCTGTGCGACAACATCGGTAAAGCGGACAGCCTTCGTCTTGAGTTCAGCCAGTGCCGCCGGAATCTTCATGCCGGATCTGGCTGCAAGGCGGTCAAGGATCTCATATTCATCGGCATTGGTATCGCCGCCGATTGCTTCAAGCACTGCGTTTCCGAATTTATAGGGATTTGCAGTTGATGCAATCAGCATCGGGTAAGTGTCGGCGCACTTTGCCTGATAATCGCGTGCGGCGCAGATGCCGACTGCCGTATGCGTATCGCTGAGATAATGATTTTCGGAAAAGACCTTTCCGATCATAGCCTTTGTTGCGGCGTCATCCCAGAAGCTGCCGGAGAATTCTGCCTGAATGCGGTGCGTCAGTTCGACGGAAATCTGATATTTGCCGTCAGATTTCAATGCGCCGAACCATTCGCGGATTTGTGCGTCGTCCTCGCCGGTCATGTGATAGAGCAGACGTTCCAGATTGCTGGAAATCAGAATATCCATAGACGGGGAAACGGTTGCATGGAACAGACGTTCACGATTATAAACGCCGGTATCAATGAAGTCGGTCAGCACCTTATTGATATTCGACGCGCATACCAGATGCTGAATCGGCACACCCATCTGTTTTGCGTACCATGCGGCGAGGATATTGCCGAAATTGCCTGTCGGAACAGTGATGCTGAAGCGATCGCCGTCTTTGAGGATATCCTTTTCCAGCATGGTGACGTAGGCAGAAACATAGTAAACGATCTGCGGGACAAGACGACCCCAGTTGATGCTGTTTGCACTGGAGAACTGCATTCCGTTTGCAGCGAGCGCTTCCTGCATGGCGGGATCGGTGAAAATTGCCTTGACGCCGTTCTGACAGTCATCAAAATTGCCCTTGACGGCGCAGACGCGGACATTCTTGCCTTCCTGCGTCTGCATCTGACGCTTTTGCATCGAGCTGACGCCGTCCTCCGGATAGAATACCATAATTCTGGTGCCGGGGACGTCCTTGAAGCCTGCGAGCGCAGCTTTTCCGGTATCGCCGGAGGTTGCCGTCAGGATAACGACTTCCTTTTCGATTCCGGTTTTGCGAATGGAACGGGTCAGGAAATGCGGCAGAATTTGCAGCGCCATATCCTTGAATGCGCAGGTCGGACCATGCCAAAGCTCAAGCAGCATAGAGCCGTCTGCAAGGGTTGTGATCTCCTGCACATCGGGCGTTTCAAAGCTGCCGGATTCATAGGCTGCCTTTGTGCATTCACGCAGTTCCTCGTCGGTGAAATCGGTCAGATAAAGTTTGAACAGACGCGCTGCACGCTCTGCGTAGCTCAGTCCCTTGAGGGAATTGAAGTCTGCTGCCGTCAGCTCCGGAATGAATCCCGGAACAAACAAACCGCCGTCTGCGGCGATGCCCTGAGCGATCGCCTCTGCGCTGCTGACTGTCAGCGCTTTATTTCTGGTGCTGTGGTAGATCATAGTGAATCCTCCTGCTTATGATACTACGGATACGGTTTTGCCGTACCGCATATTATTCCTGATTGTTATCCAGCATTTCAGGGTGCTGGATATATGTTCGGACAAGACTGCCGCAGTTTTTGCAGTAAACGCGGATTTCCGATTGCGTGGTTACGCAGAAATCATAATACTTACTGCGAACCGGCGCAATGAACACAGATGAACTTGCCCTTCCCTGGGCGATTGTTCTGCCCTTGACAAATTCTGTGCCGCCGCAGAACGGACAGCTGAAATTTTTGAGCTTTTTAACTGCCATAATGTCACCTCAATATCCTGTCGCATCGAATGCGTTTTCGAGATACTCGATATGCCGGACAAATGCACCGGCGTATTCCACCTCAGCCACATCAAAGCGCGGCTGCAAATCAATTGGATGTTCGAGCAGATACCGTTCGGCTGTACGAATGATATGCTGCTGCTTTTTCAGATCCACGGCTGCTGCACCCGACCGCAATGCACCGATTTTGCGCGTTTTGACCTCGACAATCAGCAGGTAATCTCCCTGCTGTGCGATGATGTCGATTTCACCGCCGCGGATTGCAAAATTGCGGCAGAGGATTTTGGTGCCCTGCCGTTCCAGATAGGCACAGACCGCATCTTCACCGAGATTGCCGGTCTGTCGTTTACTTCTCTTTTCGCTCATAATATTTTTTCAGGAAAGACGGACGATGCGCCGAACAGACGCCGTATTCGTCGATTGCGGCATAGTGAGCCTTGGTGCCATAGCCCTTGTGCGCTGAAAAGCCGTATTGCGGATATTGCGCGTCCAGTTCGCGAAGCGCTGCGTCACGGGCGGTTTTTGCGAGCACCGAGGCTGCTGCAATACTCGCGGATGCTGCGTCGCCGCCGATGACCGTTTGCACCGGCATCGGCAGTACGGGTGCCTGATTGCCGTCTGTGATGACAAATTGCGGCTGCGGATTCAGTCCTGCGACGGCTCTCTGCATCGCAAGCAGCGCCGCCTGCAAAATATTCAGCTCCTCGATCTCGGCGACCGATGCGCTGGCGATACACCATGCCAACGCCTGTTCCTTAATGATCGGAGCAAGCTCCTCACGGCGCTTTTCCGAGAGCTTTTTGCTGTCGTTGAGACCGGGGATTTCCAGCCCCTCCGGCAGAATCACCGCCGCTGCATAGACGTCGCCTGCAAGCGGCCCTCTGCCTGCTTCATCGACGCCGCAGAATACCGGATACTGCGTCCGGATCGCGGAATCAAACTCGAACAGTTCTGTATAGACCTTTAATGCGCGCGGCATCGGAGCACGCCCCCTTTTCAATTAAATTAGAAATGAGAAATTAGAAATGAGAAATTAAGGTGTCTCCGACAGATCTGTAATGGGGGCTGCGCGCCCATGATCAATCACCGCGAAGCGATACCTTATATATTTCAGGGCTTTTCGAGAGAAATACGTCCGAGCTTTGTGCCACGGAATTCATCGAGCAGCGTAATTGCCGCACGCTCAGTATTCGGAACGCCGCCAGACAGCAGCATACCGCGGTTTTTCGCCATTTGTTCGAGCAGTTCAAAGCCTTCGCCTTCCTGCTCCGGTGAAATTTTATAGCGTTCTGCGATCGCCTGCGGATATTCCTGATGCAGCAGCTTCAGCAGACGCGCTGCCAATGCTTCCTTATCCAAAATATCATCCCGAATTGCGCCTGTCATAGCAAGCCGTACCGCGACCTCTTGATCGTCGAGCTTTGGCCAGAGTACGCCGGGCGTATCGAGAAGCTCGACGCTGTCCGTAGTTTTGATCCACTGCTGTGTACGCGTCACGCCGGCTCTGTCCTCCGCCTTGGCGCGCTTGCCGCCTGCAAGACGGTTAATCAGCGAGGATTTTCCGACGTTCGGGATGCCGAGGATCATCACGCGGATGGGTCTGCCCTTCATGCCTTTATCGGCATAACGCTGAAGCTGTTCTTTCAAAAGCTCGCGCAGCGCAGGCGCAAATTGTTTGACGCCTTTGCCGTTTTTAGAATCTGCCGTGATCACGGCGTATCCTTTTTTCTTATAGAACTGCATCCATTGGTTTGTGATATCCGGATCAGCCATATCCGCCTTATTGAGGATCACGAGACGGGGTTTCTTGCCTGTTAAACGATTGAACTCCGGATTACGGCTGCTTAGCGGCAGTCTGGCGTCCAGAAGCTCTGCTACGGCATCGACCAGCGGCAGACTCTTCGCGATCATTCGGCGTGTTTTCGCCATATGACCGGGAAACCACTGGATATCTTTCATATCTTCCATTTCATCCCTCTGTATTTCAGACTACTGACTGTCGGCGCTATGGATTGTGCCGAACTTTGCGAACGGCGAAATCCGAAGCAGCACGTTTCCGATGATACACTCCTCTGGGATCAGACCAACTTCAGGATGGCGGCTGTCCTTGGAGATGTGGCGATTATCGCCCAGTACAAAAACATAGCCGTCGGGAACTGTCAGCGGATAGGTAAACGCACGGTTATCGCGTTTTGTCAGCGTATTGGTATACGGTTCATCGAGTGCAGCGCCGTCTACATAGACGATGCCCTCGTCAAAATCAATATCAACTTCCTGCCCCGATTGCGCAATCAGACGCTTGACAATGACCTTGCCGAGTCCGGGGGCGGCGTTGAGCTTGCCGTCTGCATCGAACAGGTATGCGGATTCGGTATCCAGAATCAGAATATCGCCGTTTTCGTAATGTCGATTGAGACGTGAAACAAGCAGGCGATCTCCGTTATCCATCGTCGGAACCATGGAATCGCCATCGACATTTGCAGTACAGACCAGATAAGTAAAAACCAGCATCACTGCAAAGACGGCTATGATCACAGATTCAGCCAGATCAAGGGCGTCGCAGAGAAAACTGCCCAATGCAGATTTGAGCTTGGATTTTTTAGCTGTATCTGGTTCCGATGCAGTTTCTGTTTTTGGATTATCAGGCGGATCGGATAGAGCTGCGGATTCCGGTATCTCCGGTGTAACCGAAGCGACTGCGGCGTCCGCTGCTTCCCACTTTTCTAAATGCTCCAAATGCTCCCGCGCAGCAGCCGGCGTTACTTCGGACTGTTCCGCTTCCAGCTTTTGTTCCTGCGGGTTTTCGGTTATATCCATACAGCTTCACCTCTGTTTCTACTGGATTATGCGGTACAGTCTGCCGGTTTACGTTTGGTCGATTTTTCCGAGATTGGCAATCGGCAGGATACGGAACAGCACTTTGCCGAGGATATCTTTCCGCGCGACAAGTCCGACAAGGGTGCTGCGGCTGTCTGAAGAACCGTTTCGATTATCGCCTAACACAAACACATAGCCCTCCGGAACGGTCAGCGGATACTGTACGGCATGGTCAAGCTGATCGTTGGTTGGCGTATTGGCATAGGGTTCATCCAGCGCGACGCCGTCCACATAGACGATGCCGTTCGCAAAATCAATATTTACGGTCTGACCCTCCTGCGCGATCAGGCGTTTGACGATGCGCTTTTCAAATCCGATGGTTGTACGAATATTGCCATCGGCGTCCATGGGATGACCTTCCCAGTTATTGATAATCAGGATGTCGCCGTTTTCATAGGTGCTTGAGAGCCGCGAAACGGCAAGTCGATCTCCGTTTTCCAGAGTCGGAACCATGGAGGTTCCATCCACTCTCGCAATGCAGACGATGAAAGTAAACAGGATAATGACAAAAAAGATTGCGCTTGCAACGCATTCGGCGATATCAAGAACGTCTGCTGCAAAGTTTTTGAGCGTATATTGTTCTTCTTCTGGTGTTTGCATAGTTTGTTCAGTCTGCATGGTATCTCTCCTTTTTTGAGCTGTCCGTTTCAGAACAGGATTGCAAAGCGGTCGGTCCATTTCTCCATCAGCGATTCATCGCGGTCATAGCGAAAGAATGCGGTACCATAAACGCTGTCTTCCGGAATCAGTCCGACGGCGGGGCTGCGACTGTCGGTGCTGTTGAGTCGATTATCACCCATGACAAACAGATATCCTTCCGGAATTGTCATTGGATAGATGAAAGCACCGTCCTCGCGATAGGTCGGATCTGAGATATACGGTTCATCGAGAACAACGCCGTCAACAGTAACTGTACCAGCCGTTGTATCAATATCAATCTCCTGTCCGGCGCGCGCGATGACGCGCTTGACCAATACGCGGTCAAGACCGGGCTGACGGGCGATCACAGTCTGTTCTGCGTCGGTGAATCTGCCGCCCTCATGGTTATTTACGACAACGATATCGCCGTTATTGACGCCCTTGAGCGGCGTCAGAATCAGGAGCTTATCCGAATGATAGAGCGTTGGATTCATTGAGCCGCCGTCAACTGTAACGGGGCGTATGACAAATGTAAATAGCAAAACAAATACGAAAATGGAAAGCGCGCCGGTTTCCAGAATGTCCAGTATATCGCCAAAGAAATCGCCGATCGTATATTTTTTTTCCGCTTGCTGCTCAGACACGGATTATCCCTCTTTTCTTTGAATCTCCGGATAAAAACGAAAGGGGACTGCAAGAGTCCCCTTTCGCTTGTTTTGCAATCAACGAACCAGTCCCTTGATCTTTGCCGCTTTTCCGACTCTGTCACGCAGATAGTAGAGCTTCGCTCTGCGTACAACGCCTCTGCGGACGATCTCGACCTTGTCAACAGACGGGGAATGAACCGGAAAGACACGCTCAATACCGACACCGTGTGCGACTCTGCGAACGGTGAAGGTTTCGCTGATACCGCCGTGCTTCTTTGCAATTACGGTACCCTCAAAAACCTGAATACGGAATTTGTCTGCGGATTCCTGAATGCGGACGTGAACCTTAACGGTATCGCCGACATTGATCTCCGGCACATTTTCCTTCATGCTGGACTTGCTGATTTGCTCCAAAGCGTTCATGATTGGATTCCTCCTTGATTTGTTTACGGATGTTCATACATATCGCACCGGAGAAAAACCGGCTCTGAACGCCGCTCAGCGCTTTTCTGAGAGGCAGATGCAGCGGACCACCCATTTGTCAGAATGTTTTGTTCATCCCGAAACAGACGCAAAAACGTGTATTCCGGATGAGCTTTGCATCTTGACCTCGCCTGTCAAGTACAGGCGGATATTCAAATGCTGTATCATTATATCATATCTTCCGGGAAAAAGCAAGCGTTTCCATCTATTTTTTTCACTTTACGCAAAATTTAAAGGATTCCGGCGGCGGTTTTTGCCAATGCGCCGGAAAACAAGTACAGCGGATCCGGAATTCGGAGCCGCCGCCTCATTTTGTGTGGTTCGGTGATTATGCCTGCTCAGGCGCACCGACGGGGCAAGCATCTGCGCAAGCGCCGCAGTCAAGACAAGTATCGGCATCAATGATGTACTTGCCGTCGCCCTCGGAAATTGCACCTGCCGGGCAAGCGTCTGCACAAGCGCCGCACTGGATGCACGAATCGTTGATTACATATGCCATAGCTGTTACCTCCTGATTAGAATAGTATGTGATATGTGTTCCGGAACGGTGATGATACTGTTCCAACTCATATTGTATCACATTTTCGGAAAAAATCAAGAGGTTTTGAAAAAAAATATAGGATTCACGTATATACGGTCTGTTTTTGACTGATTCTTTGGCAAAATGTACAGCGAAAAGCAATGAAATTATACAGGAAATTACATTTTATGCAGTTTGCATAGTGTGGCAGATAGGAATATTGGAGCGTGAAAGGTGGAACGCCATATACTTACGCGTCATTGGGAACGATTTCTTCTGCGCGAAAACGCTTTGCAGCTTCTTGACAAGCATCGGCAGATTTGATATAATTATAGTATGTATAAATAGGATATTGCGGCAATTTTGCTGTTGTCAATCGGATGCTTCCGGCGGCGCTGCGGCGTCTGCCGGCAGAAAGGCGGCGATACTGTGCATATGATAAATCGGATCCGGCGCGTTGCCGCTGCGGCTTTTAGCGCTGTGCTGACAGGAATATTCTTTCTGCCGCTGTGTGCGTCGGCAGAACATACGGCTTCGGATGAGAATGATCTCTATACGCTCAAATTTGAACGAAAAATAAGCTACAGCGACTATTATGATACGCATTGCAATGAAACGCGTCCTGACGCGGCGATTCAGATTGCCGGCATGGATTATACCGATACGTTGGACGGCAGTTTTTCGATCGGAACGCTTGGCGGCAGATCGGAGGTTCTGATCTGGGATAGTGCCGAAGGTTCTGTTTCTTATACGATTGATGTTCCTGAAAGCGGTATCTATGCGCTGCAGCTTTCGTATTATGCCATGGAATCGCCCTCGAATCAAGTGGAACTTTCGCTGGAAATTGATGGGGAATTACCTTTTGCATCTGCGGCGCGCATTTGTCTGAATAAGATTTTCGTCAATCGCACCGGTATCAGGCTTGATTCACGCGGCAATCAGATACGTCCTTCGCAGATTGAGTATCCGGACTGGCAGCTGAAATATCTTTACGACGCGGATGGACTTTTTAATGATCCGCTGCTGTTTTCACTGGAAAAGGGAACGCATACGCTGACGTTTTCTGGTATCAAGGCGTCGGTTGGCATCGAATATCTGCGGCTCTGTCAGCCGGAAACGATCGAACCATATCAGGCGCCCTCGCAGAGTGAACTGGAACATACGCCCTCGCTGCTTTACCGCATTGAAGGAGAAGCCGCAGCGCTGAAATCGTCCGCAACGCTCTATCCGGCATACGACAATAACGCCTATACCGTTTCGCCCTCGGATCCGGTCAAAATGGTCTATAATACAATCGGCGGTGCCAATTGGGATCGCGCGGGGCAGACGATCACATGGAAAATTCCTGCGGACGCGCTCGCCGGCGACGGTTGGTATCAAATCGGAATCAAGGCGCGGCAGAATGTTATGCGTGGATTTTATTCCAATCGCCGTTTGTATATTGATGGGAAAATTCCGAATGACGCGTTCGGACAGATTCGTTTTTATTATGATAACGACTGGAGCCTGACGCCGGTGACCCATGGAGACAGTGCCGCCTATGTATACCTCACAGCCGGTCAGGAGCATACCATTACGCTGGAAGCTATGCCCGGCGAAATCGGAGACTATATGCGGCGGCTGGAAAGCACCGTTGCAGATCTGAATACCTGCTATCAGCAGATTCTGATGATTACCGGTCCGAATCCGGATAAATACAACGACTATTATGTGGAGGAAAGCGTCCCGACGCTGCTCTCGGATTTTAAGAGGCTTTCGCAGCAGCTCAAGGACGCGCAGAACGGTATTGAACAGCTTTCCGGTACGCTCGGCTCTGAGGCGGCTGCACTCCAGAGAATGTACGTCATTCTGGATAAATGCGTTGAAAAGCCGAGCCGTATCCCAAAATATGTAACGCAGATTAAGGACAATATCTCTACAATTTCCAGTTTTATCTGCGATTACCGCGATCAGCCGCTGGAAATTGATTATATCGAAATTGCGTCCGGCGATAAGGAATTTTCTTCGTTGAAAGCCAATTTCTTTCAGCAGCTCGGATTCCGATGCAAGGCGTTTCTTGGTTCTTTTACCGAGGATTATACAACGCTTTCCGATATCGACGCTGATGATGAAGACGTCATAGACGTCTGGGTGAATCTTGGCAGAGATCAGGCGCTTGTCGTAAAGGAACTTGTGGAAAACGAGTTTGCGCAGCAGCATCCCGATATTCCTGTTTCGGTCAATCTCGTGGTCGGCGGCATCGTGGAAGCTTCGCTTGCGGGAGAAGGACCCGATATTGCATTGTTTCTCGGCGGTGAATTTCCTGTGAATCTCGCCTGCCGCGGTCTGCTTGTCGATATGAAGCAGTTTCCGGATTATGATGAAGTGATTGGCAATTATCAGCGTGATGCGACTGTGCAGTACAGCTATGAGGGCGGATGCTACGGAATGCCGCTGACGCAGAACTGGACCATGCTGTTCTACCGTACCGATATTCTGACGGAGCTTGGCCTGACCGAGCTGCCGCGGACATGGGATGATCTGATTGATACGCTGCCGTGTTTACAGCGCAATCATCTGGGCGTCGGACTGATTCTGCCCTCGACCAATGTTGCGGCTGCCACGGAGGCGGGTCATACTTATGCGACGTTGATTTTGCAGCAAGGACTGAATTATTATGACGCCGAACAGAAAAAAACACAGTTCGATACGGTTCCGGCGATTCAGTGCTTTGAAAAATGGACGGATTTTTACCGTGATTATAAATTTACACAGACCTATGACGCATATAGCTATTTCCGGACGGGACAGTATCCGATCGTGATTGCAAACTATAGCTTCGCCAATCAGCTTTCCGTTGCAGCGCCGGAGATCAAGGGGCTTTGGAACTTTACCATTATGCCCGGAACAGCGCAGCCGGATGGAACCATCAATCACGCGTCTAATTCCGGCGGCTCTGGTGCGGTCATCTTCAATCAGGTCAAGGATAAGCAAGCCGCATGGGAGTTTGTCAAGTGGTTTTGCTCGACGGAGGTGCAGACGGAATACGGCGCGAATCTGGAGGGGCTGCTCGGACAGATGGGGCGCTATGAGGCTGCCAATGTCGAGGCGCTCAAGCAGCTGAACTGGTCGGCTGCTGAAATGGATGTGCTGCTGGCACAGTGGGAGGCTTTGACTGAGATTCCTGTGCTGCCGTCCTCCTATGCCGTGACCAGAAATATCATGAACGCATTTCGTGAAACCGTCAATTCCAATGAGAATCCGCGCGATACGCTGATGTATTATAACAGCGATATGAACGATGAAATTTGCAGAAAACGAGAAAACCTCGGATTGGATTGACAATATCCCCAAACAGAGAGGAGGTTCCGCTTTTGCAGCCGAATCAGATTGGCGTCAGAACCAAACAGGAACAGCGGCGGCAGCTATGGCTGCGTATCAAGCAGAATCTGGAAGCATACCTGATGCTTGCGCCCTTTATGATATTGTTCACAGTTTTTACGGTCATTCCGGTCATGATGTCTTTGCCGATCGGTCTGACAGATTTTGATATGGTGACATATCCCCCGACATGGGTGGGACTGAGCAATTTCTATAATCTATTTCTCAACGACAGTATTTTTATCAAAGCGATTCGTGTGACGTTGGTATTTGCGATATTTACCGGTCCGCTGAGTTATATTCTGAGTTTTCTGCTTGCATGGCTCATCAATGAGCTGAATCAGACGCTCAAAGTGATATTTACATTGATATTTTATGCACCCTCGATGGCGTCGGGCGTCTATGCCGTCTGGCAGTTGATATTCTCCGGCGACAGCTATGGCATTGCCAATTCTGCGCTCATGAATCTCGGCGTCACGACCTCTGCAATTCAATGGCTGACCGATTCCAGATATATTCTTACGGTTGTGATTATCGTGCAGCTCTGGGTGTCGATGGGCGCAGGCTTCCTTGCCATGCGCGCTGGTTTTCAAAATATCGACAAGGCACAGTATGAAGCCGGCGCGATTGAGGGCGTTCGGAATCGCTGGCAGGAATTGATTTACATTACGATTCCGGGCATGGGACCTTCATTGATGTTTGCGGCAGTGATGCAGATTGTGTCGGCGTTTACGGCAGATATCGTCGCCCGAAATCTTGTTGGATTCCCAAGCACCGATTACGCTGCGCATACGATTATGACCCATGCCTTTGATTATGGCTGGATTCGTTACGAAATGGGCTACGCCTCTGCAATCTGCATGATTCTGTTTATCGCGATGTATCTCGCAAACAGGTTCATCAGCAGACTGCTCGGCAAATATATGGACTGAGGAGGGAGGCAGAATATGCGGCAATCTTCCGTGCGGGTAAAGCAGGAGCCGGATATCCGGAAGCTCAAAGCCTCCAACCGGCGCGCAGGCAGAAAAATCGGCGGCTCGATTGCGATTTTTCTTTTTCTGCTGATCCTCGGATTTTTCATGGCACTGCCGATCTGGCTGATGCTCGTCAATGCTGTGAAGCCTGTCAATGAGATGTTTATTTTTCCGCCGAAGTGGTATACACTGAATCCAACGCTCGATCATTTCAAGGATACCTATCGCGTCCTCGGACAAATGTGGGTGCCGTTTTCGCGTTATGTGTTCAACAGTATCTTTGTGACGGCAGCCGTGACGGGTTTGCAGTGCATTTTCGCCTCCATGGCGGCGTTTTGTCTGGCAAAGGTCAATTTTCCGGGCAATAAGCTGATCAATACAGTGATTGTTCTTTCACTGCTCTATAACAGCAATGTGATTTATCTGATGCAGTATATGGTCATGGCAGAGCTGAACATGATTAACCGAATGTCTGCGCTGATTCTGCCGGCGGTTGCGTCCTCTATGGGACTTTATCTGATGCGGCAGTCCATGATGTCCGTGCCGGACGCAATGATCGAGGCGGCGAAGGTGGATGGGGCAAATCTCTTTACGATCTGCTGGCGCATTGTGATTCCGAATCAGAAGCCGGCGCTTATGACGATGGCAATTTTTGCGTTTCAGAGCGCATGGAATATCACGGGCGGCAGCGTTGTCTATGATGAATCGCTCAAAACGCTTCCGACGGTGATTCAACAGGCAGCGTCTGCCGGTATTTCACGGCAGGGCGTCACAATGGCTGCTGCGGTTATCCTTTTTGTTCCGCCGCTACTGTTCTTTATTCTCACACAGAGTCAGGTTATGGAAACGATGGCGCATTCCGGCATCAAGGATTGAAGGTCTGCGGAAGCCTTGCAGAAAGGGTGAGGGATTTCGTGAAAATAAAAGCAAAGCGCAGATTGCTGCATGATACGGCGGTGATATGCGTACTGCTGTGTACGGCTTCGGCGCTGACGCTGCCGGCGTCGGCGGATGAACCATACGATGTTTATAATTATAATTATCTTGGCGAAGCGGTACCTTCGCAGGCAGGCTATCTTGCCGAACGCGCGATCTCTGGAATAGATCTTGGAACAACGCCGCTTGATGCGCCAAGCGATCTGTTCAAGGATGAATCTGACGCGTTTTATCTTGTAGATTCCGGCAATAACCGGATTCTGAAAATCAATAGTGCTTTTGATGAGATTATACAGATTTATGATTCCTTTACCATGCCGGACGGTTCTGAAACAACCCTCAATCATCCGAAGGGCGTCTATGTTTCGCCGGACAGCGGTTTGATGTATATTGCCGATCATGAGAATATGCGAGCGCTTGTCTGTCAGCAGGACGGGAAGATCATCATGGAGATCACAAAGCCGGAATCTACCGCTTACGATCAACAGCTTGCTTTTCTTCCGCAAAAGATTCTTTGCGACAATGCAGGCAATATCTATATTGTGCTCAATAATACCACCAAGGGCGCGGCAATGTTTGACGCAGACGGAAATTTCATCGGTTACTACGGCGCCAATACCATTGCCCGAACGGCGACTGTGATTGCCAATTATTTCTGGAATGCGATCGCTTCCGAGGAGGAAAAGCGCTATCGCGCCAGAAGTGTGCCGACTGCCTTCGATAATTTCGATATTGACCCAGATAAGGGGTTTATCTATACATCGACTTCATCCGGTTCGTCCGAAACCGATATTGTCAAAAAGGTCAATCCGGAGGGCTATAATCTGTTCGGCTATATGTCGGATTATACCTGGGGCGATCTGTTTTCCACATGGTATTCCGGTACGAATTATAAAACGAAGATTGTCGATATTGATATCGGTGACGACGGCTCGATCAACTGTCTGGATGCTGCGACCGGCAGAGTGTTCCAATATGACAAGGAAGCCGATCTGCTCTTTATCATGGGAACGCTGGGAGATCAGGTAGGCGCATTTACGCAGGGAAGCGTTTCTGCCGTCGAAACGAAGGGCGAACGCTGCGAAAATATTTATGTTCTGGACGCCGGAAAGGGAACCGTCACGGTTTTTGAGCAGACCGGTTTCGGCGGCATTGTCCACGACGCAACGCAGCTCTATAACGCCGGATACTATGAGGAAGCACTGGAGCCATGGCTTGAAGTTCTGAAGCGTGACGGCAATTATCGCCGTGCCTATCTCGGTATCTCCAGTGCGTACTACAATATGGGCAGATATCAGGAGTCGATGGAATACGCCAAAAAAGCAGACGCCTCCGGACGCTATAACCGCGCGTTTGAACGCTACCGTTCCCAATGGCTGCGCGCGCATTTGACGACAATCCTGCTTGGGATCGTACTGCTGACTGCCTGTATCTGGGGAATCAAATTCTGGCTGAAGAAACGCAGAGATACAAATGCGACAACGGAGAAAGGGGGGAGAAGCGTCATGATGGATTTCACGCAGCCGCAGTGGGTGAAACACGTAATCTTTCACCCCTTTGAGGGCTTCGAGGATCTGCGCTGGAAAAAAGGCGGTACGCTCAAATATACGATTTTTATCATCGCAGCGTTGTTTTTTGCGCTGATTGCCAATGATCGCTGGTGCGGCTTTCAGTTTCGTCCGCTGCCCGACGCGATGTTTTCTGTTGTACCGTATATCATGCGGTCTGCCGTTTATTTTCTTGCATGGGTCATCGGAAATTGGGCGGTTTGTACGCTGCTCGATGGCGAGGGAACGATGAAGAATATTGCAATCTACAGCTCCTATGCGCTGATTCCCTATATCGTACAGATGTTTGTGCAGGTGATACTTTCGCATATTCTGGTTCGGGATGAGATTGTATTTTTTGATACTGTGTATTATGTCGGCGTCATCTGGACGGTTCTGCTGCTGTTTCAGGCAGTCAAGGCGGTGCATCAGTATTCTTTTACCAAAACAATTGCCGCAATCATTCTGACGCTCTGCGCGATGCTGATTATTCTGTTTCTCGCGGTGCTGTTTTTGTCGCTGTTTCAGAAGGTATATGTATTCTTCTACTCGCTGTATACGGAAATCCTGTATCGCGTGCGAGTCTGAGAGGCGGTGATTGGATTGCAGAAAAAACGTCATATTTTGTGCAGTATGCTTGCAGCCCTACTGCTGTTCCAGACTGCCGCGCTTCCGGCAGCGGCAACGCCGGAAACGGAACTTTCTGCCGATGCGGATGCGGATTCGCTGGAGGAAGATAGTTGGGTCAATCGCTCCGAACAGGATGTCTTTGCACGTATGCGCAAGGTCGCTGAGAATGACAGGCTCGAATTCTGGGCATGGGATGACGCTCAGCTCGATACGGAAAACGATGAAAAACCGGAGGATCTCTTTGCGCTTGTCAATAAAACCAACGGCTATATCTGGTGGTCCTCGCCGATCAATGCAGGCGGCGATTCCATAGCCTCGCCCGTTCTGCGTTCAGAGCTGCGTTCCGGTGTGGTGCTGACAGCGGCGCAGATTCTGAAGCGCTCCGTAACCAATGCCCGTTCCGGCGATACCTTGAAAACCGCTATCACCTTTGACGATATCCCTAACGGCGTTAAAGTGACATATTTCTTCCGAAAGACCGGCATTCGGATACCGGTTTCCTATGTGCTGGAGCGCGATTACCTTTCAGTCAGCATTGATACCGCTGATATTACGGAAAAACATGGTGTTTCCGATGAAAGCCCCGTGCTTGCACAGTCCGTTTCCATGCTCAATGCTTTTGGCGCGGCTGACAGTCAGGAGAACGGTTATTTTGTCATTCCGGATGGCTGCGGTGCGGTGATTCATTTCAATAATCAAAAGTGTTCCGCGAAAACCTATCGCCAGATGATCTATGATACCGATACGACGGCTGTTCCGAAAACAAAAGGCCCTGTTGTAGAGGGCGTTTCGCTGCCGATGTATGGGATCTGCAAGGGTGAAAATGCAATGCTTGCGGTTGCCGCAGAGGGCGATGGAAACTGTATGCTCTGCGCTGATGTCAGCGGCACAGGTCAGTCGAATACGGAATATAACCGCTGTTATTTTAAATTTGAGCTTCGTTCTGCCGATCAGTATTATCTCGGCGGCGATCAGCTCAATCCGCTGGACGTATACGAACAGAATTTGACGCATCGGAAATTACAGGTGCGGTACTATCCGCTAACGGCTTCAGACGCGGTCAATGCGGACGGCGGCAAGCAGCTCGATTATGTGGATATTGCAGCGCGTTACCGGCAGTATTTACTTGAAGAAAAACAGATTCCGAAAACGGCGGCGGCAAATCAGGCGCAGCTTTATATTGATCTTTATGGCGGCTGTATGAAACAGCGGAATATACTTGGATTTCCTGTGTTTATGAAAACCGCCATGACCTCCTATTCGGAAATGCAGGATATTTTGCAGGGGCTTCTGGATGCAGGCGCTGAGAATCTGACAGTATCCATGAACCGCTGGACGGACGCCGGTATCAGCGGCAAGGTGGATTGGAAAGCGAAGGCGTCCGGTACGCTCGGCGGTGCGTCCGATCTGAAGCGGCTGATCGCATTCATGGATCAAAGCGGCATTGCATGGTATCCGACCGTAAGCAATACCGCCTATTACTCCGGAAACGGGTACTGGGCGCTGTCCGATACGGCAGTACGCGTATCCGGTTCCTTTGCAAGAATTGTGGATTATGAGCGTGCATATGGGATACCATACGGCGATAAGAAAACGATGTCGCTGCTTTCTCCGAATGCGTTTCTGTCGCTATACCAGAAGCTTGCGGACAACTATGCGGACGCCGGATATCAGCGCGTAAGCGTCGGTGGACTTTCTGCGGCGCTGTATGGCGATTATGGAAAAAAATCCGGCACTTCGCGCGATCAAGCGAAGGAATATGTCGCGGATAGTTTAAAGCTGCTGCGATCGAAGGTCGGGTCGGTGCTTTCCGAGGATCCGAATGCCTATGTGCTGCCCTATACCGACACGATTACAGATATGCCGCTGTATTCCTCTGGTTTCAATTTGTTTGATGGCGATATTCCGCTGTATCAGCTTGTGATGCACGGCGTAATGCCATATTCAACCAAGGCGGTCAACGGCAGTGCCGACGCAGAGCGTCTGGTCATGCTAGCACTGGCGTCCGGCAGCAATCTTCGTTTTGATATGCTCAGTGCGGAAACCAGTGAGCTGAAAGATACCGATTTTGATGTGTATTACTATGCAAATGCGGACGACTGGATCGAAAATGCCGCACAGTATTACCAATTCACAAAGGATATTCTTGCACAGGTCAGCGACTCTGAAATCATCAGCTATGTGCATGAGGGCGATCGGATTGCGACAACCTATGCAAATGGCACGGAAACAGTTGTTGATCTGAATGAATTTGCCGTAACAATGAACGGTCAGACCAGATATCTCAAAGACTATATCAAGGAAGGAACGGCGACGCTGAAATGAAAATCTCATATGAACGCAGAAAAGCCCTCTATGGTTATGGATTCATCTCAGTCTGGCTGCTCGGTACGCTGCTTTGGTTTCTGGTGCCGTTGTTTGAATCGCTCTGCTATTGCTTTATGGATAATGCGCAGCTCAAGCCGGATGTCGGCGGTATGTGTAAGGTCTGGCTCTGGAATGCCGGTCAGAGTATGTTTGAGAATTTCAAATATGTCTTTGCAGGCGATCCGGAGTATAAGCAGGACTTATTGATTGTATTGAAAGATACTGCGATCACAACGCCGATGATTTTGATTTTTTCCCTGTTCATTGCGGTGATTCTGAATCAGAAATTCAAAGGCAGAGGCTTTGCGCGTGCAATCTTCTTTCTTCCGGTTATCATTGCGACCGGACCTGTTTACAATATCATCAGCGGCAATATTACAAGTACCGGCGCGGACAGCAGCGCACAGTTTTCTACGCTTTTTGAGACTGATATTGTAGGCGAACTGCTTGAATTTCTGGGCGTTATGAAAATCAATTCGCATCTGAGCGATATGATCAATTCCGTTGTGACAAATATCTTCGGATTGATCTGGAGCAGCGGCATTCAGATTTTGATTTTTCTTGCAGCGCTCCAGAATATCCCTGTATCCGCAAAGGAAGCAGCCTCTATGGAAGGCGCAACGGCTTGGGAGTATTTCTGGAAAATTACGCTGCCTTATGTCAGTCCGATGATTCTTGCGAATTTCATTTATACGGTGATTGATTCGTTTACAAAGTCCAATAATCTTGTGATGGAGCGCGTGCTGTCCAAGCAGCTTGATTGGGATTATGCTCATGCTGCGTCAATGGTCTGGAGTTATTTTGCGATCGTGATGCTTGTAGTCGGCATTGTGACCGCAGTGATCAATCGGTTTATCTTCTACGAGGTCGAATGAGGGGGGAGGATATGGATACAGAAAAGAAAATCATCTCCGAAGCGGCTGACAATTCTGCGCAGGAGCCGATGTTGGACAACCAGATTCCAGCTTGTGCAATTCCCGATGTGCATGAAGCGCACGAGATCGGAAACGGCATGAGCAAAAAGCAAGCCATGGAAATCCGGATGCAGCATATGAACCGTCAGGAAATCGCTTATCTTCGTCGCAAACAGCTTGTTGAAATGTGCTGGCCGTTGTTTCGGTTTTTGATTTTGTTCGGACTTGGATTTGTCATTCTGACGCCGCTGCTGTTCATGATTTCCTACGGTTTTCGCGATCAAATTGACATGAACGATCCGACGATCATCTGGATTCCGAGGCATCTGACGCTGCGCGTCATGAAGCAGACGATTGACGCGATGGGCTTGACGCAGACGAAGAACAATCCGCTGGTGAATACCTTGGTGCTCAATGTCGGCTGCTCTGTTTGTCAGGTCATAACCTGCGCGATTACCGGATACGGCTTTGCACGTTTCAAATTCAAGGGAAAAAATCTGCTGTTCGGCATCGTGATTCTGATGATTCTTGTTCCGACGCAGATTATTTCAATTCCGCTTTACAGCACGTTCCGGAATTTTCTGTTCGGGAATGTGAATCTGATTGATCATATGCTAGTGATGTATCTACCTGCGATGACTGCAAACGGCATCCGTGCAGGACTTATGATCTTTATTTTCCGACAGTTCTTCCGCGGACTTCCGAAAGAGCTGGAAGACGCTGCGTATCTGGACGGCTGCGGCCCGTTTATGACCTTTTTACGCGTCATGATACCCAATGCAGGCGCCTCGTTTCTGACGGTTTTTCTATTTTCAATCGTTTGGTATTGGAATGATTCTTACGTTGCAGGCGCGTTTTTTACCAATACCAAGACCATCTCGCTCGTGTTGAAGAATCTCGATGACATACTGAATATCGAAATATTCCATAACGCAAACGCGAATGTCAGCGCTCGGGAAAAGATTGTCTGGCTCGAAGCTGGCTGTCTCATTTCGATTACGCCGATGCTGATTCTCTATGCGTTTCTGCAAAAGCATTTTACGGAGGGGATTGAGCGTTCCGGTATCGTTGGATGAATGCGAAAATCAGAACATGAATCGTTATTATTCTGGATTTCGTATATTATTCATCATAATTTGGCAGAATAAGGTATGACATACCGCTAGAAAGGATGTGCTGACCATGCAATATCGAACACTTCGGAATGGGAAGAAAATTTCTCTGCTCGGCTATGGTTGTATGCGCTTTACAAAGAATAATGGCAGAGTCATCATGGACAAGGCAGAGCGCGAGATCATGCAGGCGATTCGCTGCGGCGTTAACTATTTTGATACTGCGTATGTGTATCCGGGAAATGAGGAGGCGCTCGGCAGAATTCTGGAAAAGAATCATTGCCGCGAACAGATTATGCTTGCGACTAAGCTGCCCTATTATCTCGTAAAATCGCCGGATGCAATCGACCGCTTTTTCAGGGAGCAGCTTACGCGTCTGCGCACGGATTATATCGACTGTTATCTGATTCATATGCTCAGCGATTTGCAGTCGTGGGAGCGCATGAAATCGTATGGCATTGAGGCGTGGATTGCCGCACGTAAGAAAGAGGGCAGTATCCGGCAGATCGGTTTCTCGTTTCACGGAGATACGGAAACTTTTCAGGCGCTGCTTGACGCCTATGACTGGGATTTCTGTCAGATTCAGTATAATTATCTGGATGAGCACTCGCAGGCAGGTCGCCGCGGTTTGCAATATGCGGCGCAAAAGGGAATTCCGGTGATTATCATGGAGCCGCTGCGCGGCGGCAGACTTGTGAACAATCTTCCGGCAGAGGCTGTGAAAGTGATCGAAACATATCCGGTCAAGCGTTCTCCGGCAGAATGGGGACTTCGCTGGCTCTGGGAGCAGCCGGAGGTTACTTGTGTGCTTTCCGGCATGAATTCTCTGCAAATGCTCAAGGAGAATGTCCGCATTGCACATACCGTGCAGGCAGGGGAATTTACCGCACAGGATCACGCGTTGATCCGTAAGGTGCGCGATGCGATCCGGCGCGCTGCAAAGGTCGGCTGTACCGGATGCGGTTACTGTATGCCTTGTCCGAATGGCGTCGATATCCCCACAACATTTAATTGCTATAATAAGATGTTTCTGGAAAAAAAGAATTCTGTGCGCCGCGAGTATTTTCAGGTCAGCTCCTTCAAAAAGAAGCGCAGCGATATGACGCAATGCGTCGGATGCGGCAAATGTGAACGGCATTGTCCGCAGCATATCGAGATCCGCAAGGAACTGAAAAATGCGGAAAAAGCCTTGCTTCCGGCGCCGGTTAAGTTGATCTTTACGATTGCCAATAAAATTGCAAATCTTGGATAAACTAACGCGAACCCGCTGATATAGACAGGTTCGCGTTTGTGATTATGGGTATGAATTGTGCATGAGGCGGCACATAATCTGCATATCGTTCATATCGAGAATGCCGTCCGCATTGCAGTCTGCGCTCTCCATTACGGATGCGTTCAGAATCATGCCGCTGCATTCGTTCAGGATGCGGTTCAGCGTCAGCAGATCGGCTGCTGTTACGATTCCGTCGCCGGTCAGATCGCCGCTGCTGATTGCAGGCAGTATTTCTGCTGCAAAGCAGAGCGACTGTTCTTCGCAATAAGCTTCCATATTGCCGCCGTGAGCGCCGTAGATTGTATGCGTATCGGCAATTTTCGCACGAAACTCTGCGTCTATCCGGCTGACGGAAACGGTTTCTCCGGTTGTCGGATAGACGACGGTATCCGGAATCCGGACGCCGCCTGCCTCGCCGCACGCTGCGTCCATGACGCAGGCAGTACCGTTTTCCATGATGCTGTACCGGACGCCTTCCGATTCCCAGACGGTATCATTTGACAGCGAGACGGCTTTCAATTGGAAAACCACATCGTCGCCAAACATGGTTCCCAGCGTGGGGGTAACGCAGAGGATTTGCAGCGCTTCGCCATACTCTAACGTGTATTCGGTTTGATCGGCTGCGAGCAGTGTTCCGTCTGAATCATAGACAAAGGCGCTGATACCGGATGTTTCGATTTCAGGCAACATAAGCCGGTATACGCCGTCGGATGGCGCAGAAAAACGGAATAGTCGCATTGTACCGGGTACGGAGCCTAATGCCGTCACGTTCTGATCGGCTGCGATATCAAAGGCGTCCGGAATCTTCTCCGGCAGGGGATTCAGCGTTTCCGGACAGATCTCATAGTATTGCTCGATCATGCCGTGGTATTTGCCGACGCCGCGGAATACGATTACCGCCAAGCCGTATTGTTTTTCGCCGCCAAGTGCAAATACCTCGAAATCAGTTCCCTCTGTTAAGCGGACGCTGCCGTCATAGATTTCATATTCCGGAACGCCGGAATATGCGGCAAGACGTTCCGGCATCCGAACAGTACAGTCTGCCAGCATACCAAAATCTGAAGTCAGTGAAAATGGGAAGCTTCCCGTCAGCGTTGGAGATTCCAGCGAAACGCTGACATAATACAAAGTATCCGGAATGACATCGACTGCGATACTCTGACTGCCAACGCCGGAGAGCGACGCTGTCAGATTGCCCGACTCGTCCAGAATCCGGATGCTGCCGGGGCGGTTATCTGTCCGCGTGAAACAATACTTTGCAAATTCAGGAATCCAACGGTAGGTAATCTGTGAACCGGGCGTTTCAATTTCGGCAGAGTGGCTGCCCTCATTGAGCAGCGGTGCGGATTCTTGTTCCGCAGGCAGAATCTGGAATGTAAAGGAACGCGAGTCGTAATATCTGCCGATTCCCTCAATCTGCAAACGATATCTGCCCACCTCGGTCAGCGGGGTATCGTTCAGAATGGTGTAGTCTATCCCTTCATGCAGGAGCTTGCCGTTTATGCGAACCTGTACCTGCGGCGTGACGGGGCTGCCGGTATAAAAGGCGTCTATCGCTTCGGCTTCAGCCATATAGATTGACAGCGCTTCCGTATGCAGCACACATATTTCCTGTTGCTCCGGCAGATCGGAGCGTGTTGTATCTGGCAGCAAAATATGACTGCCGGCTTCCAGATCTACGGATTCCAAATCAGAAATCGAATGATATTTTTGATCCCACATACTCAGTATGACGCCGGATACAGGCTGTCCGTATTGCGTTTGCAGCGAAAGACGGGTATCCGCTTCCAATGTAAAATAATACTGATCACATTGATGTACAAAGGGAACATCCGGTTGAATTGTACAAGAGTTGCCCGTTGTATTCGGCGGAATCAGGACAGGCTGTTCTTCAAACAGCTCGGTATTTTCTTTTGTTGTATCCGGAGCGCTGTTTTCCGGCAGAATATCGGTTCCGTTCGGTGCATCGGTATTCGAAGGCAGAATATCGTTCAGATTGATCAGACCCCATCCGAATTTCGGATCGAAGCCCTCTGCGCCGAGGTCTGTTGCATTCGCTTTGAGACATTCGTAAATCCGTGCGCTGGAAAGGGTCGGATCGTAGGAGAGAAGATTGGCGTAGGCTGCGGTGACGAATGGCGTTGCCATACTGGTACCGCTCATTTTTACTGTTTCGTTGGATTCATTGTTGCAAGCGCTTTGAATCTGATAACCCGGTGCGCAGAAATCAATGCACGCGCCGTAATTGCTGAAATCTGCAAGCTGAAAATCGGGCTGTGCAGCATCATCGCTGTTCGGTTTGACCGCTGCGATTGTGACGCAATCGGGATTGCTTGCCGGATGATGGTACATTGCATTTTCATGCTCATTACCTGCGGCGACGATGCAGGGGATATCGGCAGCGGTTAGTGCGGCGATACCCTCATCAATGATCCAGCTTTCGCCGCTTCCGCCGAGACTCATGCTGACGACATCTGCGCCCTGCTCAAGTGCATAGAGCATTCCACAGTATATGCTTGAGTCGTAGCCGTAGCCGCGGTTAGTCAGAACCTTGACTGGCAGAATCTGGACATTATCCGGCGTGGACTGCGCGACAATACCTGCGCAATGCGTTCCGTGTCCGAAGCTGTCGTCAAAATCATTGGAATCATTTGTCAGCATCGTGATGCCGCCGTCTGCGACGCGTCCCGAAAACCAACTGTGTTCAGCATATAATCCGGTATCCAGAATAGCAACGGTAATTTCCGGCAGCATTTCATGTTCAGATTGCAGCTGCTCGCAGAATACGTCGGCGCCGATATAGCCGACCGCGGGATCTTTATCCGCATTCGGAATTGCACAGCATTGCACATCGGCATGATAAATCTGGTCGGGCTGAACCAGCGAAACGCTGTTGTCTGCCTGATAGCGCTGATACGCTGCATATGCTTCTGCCGAGCTGCGGTATTGGAGAACGTGCAGATCCTGATAATCGGAAATGGATTCCGCAAGCTCGCTCTGCTGCGGTTCGCCCTCGCAGCGCAGAATCAGACGGCTGCTGTGAAACGGTGCGCGGAACGTCAGACCATCGGCGTCCTCAGTATATGCGATACCGGCGTGTGCGGCTGCCTGTTCCGGCGAAAGTTCAGCTTGTTCTTCGATGCCGAGAGACTGTGCAGAAACCGTAACCGTTCCGTCGTGCACGGAAAAACCTCCGTAGCACTGACCAACGGGTTTGCCATCACAGTATAGCTGCTGTTCGTTGACGTCATACCGGAGCGTTTCAAACGGTTCATCCGGCGTTGTCAGTGCAGAGAGCGAAGCTATGAATTGCTGAATCTGTGCCGCATCGCTGCCGCAGTCAATTGGCTGCGGGAATCTGACAGCAGTACCGTATGTCAGCAGCGTCAATGCGGCTGTAAGAGAAAGCGCTTTTTTGAAATATTGCGTAAAAACACCTCCGATCGCTTTGTTAGTGTTATTATAGCATAGGTATTTTGAAAAATCAATCGACTTCAATAAAATCTGAGTCATTGTCTTGATGTTAGCGACGCATCAAACCGATAAGAATTGGATTCTTCTCGAACCAAACTGCATATATACAAAAAACCACTCCGATTGGAGTGGTTTTGAAGAATGCGCCGGAAGGGATTCGAACCCCCGACCTACTGGTTCGTAGCCAGTTACTCTATCCAGCTGAGCTACCGGCGCATATTGCGGTTTTGAACCGTCAACTCTGATATTATATCATATTCCATTGGAAATGTCAAGCCTTTTTTCAAAAAAATTTTTATTCTCAATACTGTACGGACAAGCGGTGACAATCCTGCATAATGATGTGCAAAATTGACTATACAATGATAGCCTCGTATGATATAATGGTGGTACTGCGTGGGGGCACAGATTGATTTCAGATTGAATCCGGAGAATGAGAAAAGGAGAATTCTGCATGGTTCAACAAAAAATTGGAAAAAAGATTGCTGCATTTGGAATCTCGGCGGTATTGTTTGCGACTGTCGTGCCGAAGATTCCGGTTCAAGCCGCAACAACGCTGACAGTCGGCGCAAACGGTACATATAAAACTGTACGCGAGGCGGTCAGCGCGGCTGCACAACTGAATCCGAGCAGCGAGGGCAGCCGTGTGACAATCGCCATTGAGCCGGGAACGTATCGTGAACAGGTGCTGATCAATACTCCCTACTTGACCTTTACAAACAGCAATCCGGCAGGCGGTCAGGTTTTGCTGACATGGTATTACGGTATCGGTTATCAGTACTATTCTGCGGATAGCGGCGGTTACTACAATGCACAGTCCGCTGCTGCCAAGAATACCAAACATATCGCTTCGCGCTGGGGTACGGCGGTTCGGCTGCAAAGCAACGCCAAATATTTCCGCGCTGAGAACATTACCTTTGAAAACAGTTTCAATCGCTATATTACGAGCGAGGAGCTTGCGGACGGCGTAGAGCCGACCGGCGAAACACTGACTGTTCAGCGTCGGAACGGCTTGGACGTGAAAGCCAAATCTGCAACGGAGCGTGCTGCTGCATTGTGCGTGGAAGCGGATAACTGCGAATTTTATAAATGTCAGTTCCTGAGCAGTCAGGATACGCTCTATACGCAGTCGCGCGCATATTTTAAAGAGTGTAAGATACAGGGCAATACCGATTATATCTTCGGCAGCGGCGATGTCGTATTTGATCAATGCGAGCTGTGTTTCGCTGGCTATACAGATAATGCGGTCGGCGGCTATATTACCGCAGCGCGTCAGCAGACAAATGGCTATCTGTTCTGGAATTGCAATGTTACCGCGGCAAGCGGCATGAAGGTCGGCTCTGGCTGCTTCGGCAGACCGTGGCGCGATACCGCGCACGTTTTGTTTTATAATACAAAGCTGCAATATGAGAGCATCATCTCATCCGCTGGCTGGACGAGTATGAGTGGAGTCAGCCCGGAGCAGGCGACTTTCCGCGAATACAATACAAAGACGATGAACGGCGGCAATGTCAATACCGGCGGCAGAATAAACGGTACGGTGCTGTATTCCTGCAATGCAACAAGAGAACAGTATCTCGGCGGATGGACGCCGTTCTATATGAACTATAACGGCGTGATCGAACGTAAGCCGACAAAGATTGATTCCAATAAAGCGTATTATCTACGCAATGTCAACAGTGGGCTGTATCTCGGAACCGCCGGCGAAGTGACCGACAATGCGAATATTGTTCAGACTGTGAAAGACAACGCATTGGTATGGGTTCTGGAGCCGGTCGATGATACGTATTATATGCTTTATGCTGATAATCCAGAGGGCGATATGTTCAATGAAAGCTATTATCTGCTGGACGTAGACGATGGCAGCGCAGAAAATGGTGCAAATATTTCCATCCGTAAGGAGACAAAGGGGGATTTGTTTGCGTTCTACGGGGCAGGAAACAGTACCTATGAGCTTCGTACAAAGGTCTCAGACGCCAAAAGCTGTCTCGGCGTAGACAGCGGCAAAAAGGATGACGGCGTGAATGTTCTGCAATGGTCTTGTAACGGTGAAGCCGATCAGCAATGGGAGCTTGAGGAAGTGCAGCGTCCGCGCAAAGGTACGCTGATTCGTATGATGACCATACTCGATCAGGCGCATAGCGCTAGCTGGGATTTGGTTTATCCGGCTGCAAACGGACTTGCATTGTTCGGAGACCGTGCGTATACGATCATGAATCTTCCGGCAGAACTCTCGGACGCAGAGCTGATCCGGACTGCGTGCGACGCCAAAATCGTCAAGACCGATCTTGCAGAGATTACCGCTGCAAAACCTTTGACAATCTGTGTGGCATTAGATGTACGCGTCAATCCGGCGCCGGCATGGCTCAGCGATTGGACGCAATCTCCGTTGACGGTAGACAGCAGCAACGGCGAGCATTTTGTCTGCTATACGAAAGATCTGGCAGCCAATGAAAAAATGATTCTCGGCGCGAATGGCACATCTGCAAACTGCGTCAATTACGTTGCATTTGCGATTCCGAAGCCGGAAGAAACAACGACTACTACAACGACTACTACAACAGAAACCACAACTGCTACTGAAACGACAACGACTGTTTCGGCGCCGACTGCACAGAAGACGATGACCGGCGATGTAAATTGCAGCGGCGCTGTAGATGTATCGGATGCCGTTCTGCTGGCACGGTTTATCGCAGAGGATGTCACTGCAAATATCACGCAAAATGGAAAACTGAATGCCGATTGTGATGGCGATGGTACGATCACCAGTGCGGATACGCTTCAGATTCTCCGATACATTGCAAAAATGATTACCTTTGAGGATTGATAAAATTCAGCCGCGAAATACAAGCTGATACGCTTGGTTTCGCGGCTTTTGTATCGGTTGGTTATTGGAATGCGGAGAAGAACTCTGCGGTGTTCAGTTCTGTCCAGCATCCGATGGTTCTGCTGCACACGGCTTCGAGTGCCGACCAATCAGCCTGACCTGCGGCGTCACGGAATCCGATCGTGCAGAATCCGGCAGACACCGCAGTTTCAGCGGCATAGAGTGCGTCCTCAATGACGATGGTTTCCGCAGGAGATGTGCCAAGCCGTCTGGCGGTTTCCAGATAGATTTCCGGCTCATGTTTGCCTGCGGTACCGGATTCCGGCGTCAGGATGCAGCGGAAATACTGTCGGATGCCGAGCCGTCTGAGTGCAGCCTCTAACAGCGCGGGATAGGTTACGCTTGCGATTGCGCACGGGATTCCTCGTTCTGCGGCTGCTTTGAGAAATGCTGCCGCACCGGTTTTCAGCGGCAGATCCTGTTCATACGCTTCTGCGGCA
The DNA here is from genome assembly GCA_016296505.1 of Oscillospiraceae bacterium. Lineage (GTDB taxonomy): Bacteria > Bacillota > Clostridia > Oscillospirales > Ruminococcaceae > Firm-04. The sequence goes on along the minus strand of JAEDJD010000005.1, from coordinate 40,801 downwards.
AGCTGTTCCACGCGCAGTCTGACTTGCTGCGGCGTCATGGAAAGCGCAAACCGGTCTACAAAATAAGCGGATGATGTATCAATGGTCATTTTTTTGACGATATCGGAAATATCCGGAGGCGGTTCAATGCCGTTTTCTAGCAGAAATCTACGGTCAAGCTGCGCCCACATTTCCATGGAATCGAGCAGTGTGCCGTCCATATCGAAAATAATGCTTTTATAATGCTTCATGCAAAAATTGCTCCTTGAACGAAAAACCGGACCTTGGCATTTTCATGTCAGAACGTCCGGTTTTATCCATCATAAATTTATTGCCGTTTTACATTTCGCTGCGGTTAGAGAGCGCACGATAGAGCGTAACCTCATCCGTATACTCAATCACGCCGCCGACCGGTAAGCCAAAGGCTAATCGTGTGACGCGGACGCCAAGCGGTTTGCAAAGACGAGAAAGATACATAGCAGTTGCCTCGCCTTCCACGCTCGGATTGGTTGCCATGATCAGTTCCTCTATGCCGCCCTCGCGAATCCGCTTGAGCAGTTCAGCAACGCGGAGCTGCTCGGCGCCAATGCCGTCCAGCGGAGAAATCAGCCCATGCAGCACATGATACAGTCCGTGGTATTCATGGGTACGCTCGATTGCCGCGACATCCTTCGGGCCTTCGACCACGCAAACCGTTGCAGCGTCACGCTTTGGATTGCCGCAGATGCTGCAAACCGGCTGCTCAGTCAGGTTCTGACAAACAGGGCAGTCGTGGATCTGATGTTTCGCATTGAGGATTGCCTCTGCAAAAGCGGACGCTTCTGTTTCGGGCATCTCCATGACCGCATAAGCAAGGCGTTGCGCGGTTTTCATTCCGATACCCGGCAGCGCTGCAAATTTTTCTGCTAAGACAACAAGCGGCAATGCGCTGAAATCTTCCATGGAAAATCAGAACAGACCCGGGAGTGCAACACCGCCGGTGATCTTGGTCATCTCGTTCTCGGTGGTATCCTCGATGTTGTTAACAGCCTCGTTGACTGCGCTGATGATGAGATCCTGCAGCATCTCGATATCTTCCGGATCGACAACCTCTTTCTTCAGCTCAATGGACTGAAGGGTTTTTTTACCAGTCAGTGTGACGGAAACAGCGCCGCCGCCAGCAGATGCGGAAAATGTACGCTGCTCGATATCTTCCTGAAGTGCAGTGATCTGATCCTGCATTTTGCGTGCCTGATGGATCATGGAGTTCATGTCCTGGCCGCCGCCCTGAAACTGCTTCGGTACTCTGGATTTCATAAGAATTCTCCTATCGTTTTCTAAAATTTCATATATGACAAGCCGCGATCTGCGGCAATATCATGCGATTTGATTACACGCTGCTGTTCTCCTGCTCACCGGTGCGGATGCCCTGTTCACGGGCGCGCTGTAGGAGCATATCGGCTGGTGAAATCTGCTCGGCTTCGGTTTCGATTGTCTTATAACGAAGCTGATAGCGTTTGCCGAGCACCTGCTCGGCGGCGTCCAGCAGCATATCGGAATCCTGCTGACGGAACAGACGCTTAAAGAGAGAATTGCGCACCTTAATATATAGCAAGCCCTTTTCTTCATCGGTAAATGCGTTGGAATTTTCCAACAATCCGGCAATGGTCGGCGCAAGATCGTAGAAGCGTTCCAGAACCGCTGCCCAGTTTTTCAGCGGCAGGAATTGCTTCTCATCGGGTTTGCCCTCCATTTGCAGATTTTGTGCCGGTATATTTGCTGATACGGTCTTTTGGGGACGCGGTGCTTGTGGCAGCGGTGCAACAGCGGATATACCGTTCTGTCGGAGCGCCTGAAGCTGCTGCTCCAATGCTGCAATACGATTATTCAGCGCCTTTATTTCCTGATTCGCCTGCTGATAATCGGTGCAGAGTCGAATCAGCGTCATTTCAAGCTCCATACGGCGGTTGCCGGCGCGCGTCATGCGGTCGCAGCACTGCCGGATGGCAGCGAGCGCTTCCAATACGGCAGGGAGCGTAAACATTGCGGAAATATCTTGTAATTGTGAAAGTTCATCCGGCATGACATTGACCAATGCTGGATCTTTCGGGGCAGTTTTCAGCAGCATGATACTGCGAAGCTGCTGCGAAATATCATCGGCAAAACGCGTCATATCCTTCGATTGCTGATAGAGCAGATCAATGCGTTCCAGTGCGTTTGCGGCATTTTTGGATGCGATTGCGCGGAGAATCAAAAAGACGGATTCCGTCCCTGCCACACCGACTGCTTCTTCGACTGTTTTCGTTTCGATATCATCAGAGATGCCAGCGCATTGATCAAGCAGACTCAATGCGTCACGCATACCGCCGTCAGAGAGCATCGCGATACGGTGCGCAGCCGCATTGGAGATGCTGAACGATTCATGCTCCGAGATATACTGGATACGTCCGGCAATATCGGCAGGCAGAATCCGGCGGAAATCAAATCGCTGACAGCGTGAAAGAATGGTTGCAGGAACCTTGTGAATCTCAGTCGTCGCGAAAACAAATTTGACGTATGCAGGCGGTTCTTCGATGATTTTCAACAGGGCGTTGAATGCGCCCGGCGACATCATATGAACCTCGTCGATGACATAGACTTTATATTTGCAGCGAACAGGCAGATAGACTGCGTTTTCGCGCAGACTCCGCACTTCTTCCACGCCGTTGTTGGAAGCGCCGTCGATTTCAATGATATCGGTCAAAGCGCCGTCCTCGGCGTCCCGACAGATCTCGCATTCAAGACATGGATTGCCGTCTTTGGGACGCAGACAGTTGACTGCCTTGGCAAAGATACGTGCACAGGTTGTCTTGCCTGTACCGCGCGAGCCTGTAAACAGATAGGCATGGGCGGTTTTTTCGTGCATGATCTGATTTTTTAATGTGCGTGTGATGTGCGGCTGCGCAACAATATCATCAAAGGTTTGCGGCCGCCATTTGCGATAGAGCGCTTCATACGCAGTCAAGCCTCTCACGCTCCTTTAGGTTTCAGATTTTGCGGTGTCCGTTTCCGGATGGGCGCCGATTTTCTCAGACCATTCCGGATGTGCGTCGAGCATCAGGCGTTTGGTTTCCTCATAATATTTGCGGAAGCCGACCGCGTTTTCAAGATGATTGATTAACGCCTTATAGTGATAGTCCTGCGCCTCGGCAAAATTGCCCTTTTGCAAAGCGGCAATCGCCATACCGCCGAGTGCAAATGCATAATTCTGTTTTTGTTCAATAGATTTGCGGAACCATTCCTCCGCTTGCTCCGGTTGATTCTGTTTGATGTAGAGATACCCGATATCGGTATACAAAAAATAAAATTCCGCCGGCGGGTCATTGGCGAGTAAATCCTGAAAGTGTGCAAGACTGTTTGCAAAATCGCCGCATTCGGCGTAGCTGCGCGCTTCAAACAGTTTCGCGAACGATTCAGAAAAACCTTTCGCACGCGCCGACTGATAATAGCTGACAGCGTTGGAGGGACAATCAAGCATCTGATAGCAGCGCCCAAGATAAAATGCAAGGACACCGCTTTCTGCTTCGGTCAATTCAAAATCATTCTGTACAGCGAGGAAATATTCCAACGCCTCACGCGGACGGTCAGCGGCATAGGCTTCCATGCCGGTACAAAAGAGCTTGTCCTGTTTACGAAAGCCGCCGAAATTCTTCCCGATTAAATGCTCGTCTGCGCGCAAAATCGCGTGAATCATATCCTTATAATGCAGTACGCAGGTGACGACAAATACGATCAGATAACAGACAATCAACAGCCGCAAATATATGATCGGCTGAATGTCACCATTCTGCGGAGTGCCGCGCAGGACAAATGAGCCGAGCAGAATGCCGTATATCAGCAAACTGGGCAGCCCAGCCTGAACACCGAGTTTCCAAAGCTGTTTTGTGTATTTTCGGAGCCTGTCGCCCATATGCGCCTCCGATCCGGCTGCAAGCCTGACAGACAGAAAATTCCGGAGCATAGGTGTGCAGGCTGACTGCGGCACGCCCAGCGATCCGCTTAATGCTGCTCGGTTCCCCGCCTGACATGGTTCACGGTGCTTAGCTGCACAGGGCCCGCACACCTATAATCCGGAATTCCCAGATATTTCGTTTCGATTAGAAGCGTCAGCCTCAATCTGATATCATTATACCACATTTCTTTGTGAATTTCAAGGGGTAAATTGTGTTTTTTGATAATTTTTGCAATTTGCGGAATTTCCTCTTGACATTTTCGTAACTTTGTGCTATAATAGCAAAGCAGTCATGAGACAGACGGCTGCTGAAATCTCATATCGAGGTGTGGCTCAGTTTGGTAGAGCGCTGCGTTCGGGACGCAGAGGCCGCAGGTTCAAGTCCTGTCACCTCGACCACTATTTTCCGTAAATAGGTTGTAAATCGAAAGGTTTACGACCTATTTTTATTATTATAACAAAATTTATATCTTGATTGCCGATTGTTTGCGAAGAGAACGAGACAATCCGAACAGAGAGAATCCAGAACAGACAAATAGCGGAGCAGGAAATATCCTTGCTCCGCTTTACTTGTTTGTTTCCCATGTATCATTTTCCGTTTCGGCTATTTTTTTCTTGATTGTATCAGCAAGTGCAAGAAATGCAGGGACAAAGCTATCACGAATCAGCACGATCAATTCATCCATCTGTCCCTCATCATATATATGAACAGAGAGGTTTCTTTTTTTCAGCATCAAGAGCCATACATCAGCATTTTGCAAAAAACAAGCTTAATAACCTAATTTCAGGAACTCACGCGGAGATCCTGTTTCGGCACTGGCGACAGGGTGCATCTGTAGAACAGACTGCAAGTACTTCCACGCCAATTCAAATGTCAGATTAAATTGACCAACAATACCTGTTCTATATATATATATCACCACAGTCAGCTTGATCAAAATTTGCTCTCTGTAAAGCGGACAGACTTCTGATATAGTTATCGTATTTTTTCATAAAGAACAACACCTTCTCGTTCAATCTCAGCGAGTAACTCCAGATTCGTACACGATTCTGTTTCAACCAAATCAAACCGCAACAATGACCATGAATGCTCCTGAATTATCCAGAAAAACTGATCGAAGTCACCGCCAAATACAGCTAGATCAATATCACTTCGTTCGCGGTGTGTCCCTCTGGCACGTGAACCAAAAAGAACAATCCTTGTAACAGTAGCACGATCCGCTGCATTCACAATATCCTTTAGCACTCTGTCGGGAAGATTGTATTGCATCATATCACCCCTATTCGATTTTATTATAGAACAATTCATGTTGTATGTCAAATGATTTTAGATTCAAGCAAATACAACTTTTAACACAAGTAGCACTGGTATGTGAGTTGGGTAGTAAATATAAAAGAACCAGCGTTGCAGCTTTTTGTGACGGACGCTGCCGCATTCACCGTTATATTTTCAGATCGGGATCAGAGAAAGAAGCGTACTGTACCGATAATGTGAACATCAGGAAGTATATAGCACCGTCAAAAATATTTGTATCGAATTTCCTTCATGCTTTCGGGATATACATAATTCAACAAAACCCTCACATACTATTCCCGAGGTGATGAATATGGCGAAACAGGGCATGAAGCGTCCCGAATGGACGCACACACAACCGAAAAATACAGCTACCCAAGTACCTGAAATTCAGGGAAAAGCAAAGCACGGAAAAACGCACGCCAACTCAATTATTGCTGGGACAAAACCTCCTGCACAGAAGGTTTACCACACAAAGCCATTTTCGCAGGAAAAGCCTATTTCTGATGCCTATGCGGTCATTGACACCGACCTTGCGAGGGATAATGCAGAAAATGACCTGACTGCTGCGGATTTGCAGGATCTATAAGAATACACGCCGTCTGAATTCAATCGGGCGGCGTTTTACACAGGAGGTAATCATGAAGGACGTAAGAGTTGGTATTTATGTACGGCTCTCCAATGATGATCTGCGTGAGGGAGAATCCATGTCCATAGAAAATCAGAAGCATATGTTGATGGACTTTTGTTTTCAGAAAGGCTGGAAGATCATTGACATTTATGCCGATGACGGATATACAGGCTTGAACTTCAACAGACCGCAGGTGCAGAGACTGATTGAGGACGCAAAGCTTGGAAAGATTAATCTGATTCTGGTAAAGGATTTATCACGCTTCGGACGAAATCATTTAGAGTGCGGATACTATGAAGAAGAACTGTTCCCCTCGATTGGCTTTCGATTTATTGCGCTCAATGACGGTATTGACACAGCAAGGGATGGCAATGATATTATGCCATTTCTGAATGTGTATAACGAGCTGTACAGCAAGGATATGAGCCAGAGAGTACGAACAGCAAAGCATATCCGAGCAAAAAACGGCAGTTATCTTGCCGCTTATGCACCCTACGGATATGAGAAGAAAGACCACAGGCTTGTGATTGATGAAACGGCAGCGGAGATTGTGCGGTATATATTCAGGCTGAGATTGGAGGGAAAAAGCTGCTGCAGAATCGCTGCGATACTGAATGAACAGCAGATTGTTCCGCCGAGGGATTATTATTATCAGAAGCGGAACAAGCCGAATCCGAGAAATGTTCACCACAGGTGGACGGATAATTCAATTGCACAGATGCTGAAAAACGAAGTGTATATCAGGAACAACTGTTGTTTCCCCAATCCGAATCACCTTGATCAGCCTGCGCAACAGTTCTCTGTGTATGCGTGGTGCTGTAGGTTCGTGCCGTCCTTTCGTCTGTTCATATCAGGCTTGAAGTTCATATGTGCTCCGCAGTCTGCACATCGTAGTAATCCTGTGAACATGGGATTGTATACAGCTTTCTTTTTGGCGGTTGTCTTTTTCCATAAGGACTGCACCGCATCCCAATCCTCTCTGCTGATAATCGGCTCATGGGTGTTATCACAGCGTACCCACTGCTCTGGCTTCTGCGATACCTGCTTTCGGCATTTGTAGGAGGGAGCTTCTGTCTTGTACTGCACTGTATTCCTGGTCAGAAGCAGAGGAAGGTTGAAATTATTTATAGATTTTAGATAAACAGACTTTACTTTGTCGCTGAAATATGATATAATATAAGCGAGAAAGTAAGGTGATGAATATGACCAAACAGCAAATTATGAATCAGCTGGCAGAAAGAAACAATGGATTTCTGCTCACATCTGATGTAGTGACAGCTGGAATTTCCAAAACTTATCTGTCAGAATATGTAAAGAAATTCAATTTTGAACGAGTGGCACAGGGGGTATATATGTCAGAGGACGCATGGCTTGATGAGCTGTATATCATTCAGCTTCGCAGTAAAGAGGCTGTGTTCTCGCATGAAACCGCACTGTATCTGCATGGACTTATGGAACGTGAGCCAAGCTGTACAACACTGACTGTAAACCGCACCTACAACGCTACGCACCTCCGTAAGCGTGGATATAAAATTTATACAGTATGTTCAGAGTTGCTTAATTTTGGCAGAACAACAATTGAAACCAATTACGGTAATCAAGTAATGGTTTATGATATGGACAGGACACTGTGTGATATTATCCGATGCAGGGATAAAATGGATGTTCAGGTGTTCCAGACAGCAATGAAGGAATATATGAGAAGCAACAGTAAGAATCTCACGAATTTGATGCGATATGCAAGGATTCTGGGAATTGAAGAAACAGTGAAAATGTATGTAGAGGTGATGCTATGATAAAAACAGCAAGACAGCTTAAGGACAAGGTGAAAAATTTAGTCGGTGATACCAATTAAAATAATAAGTCTCAGACGATGGTCCGGAACTTTATTATTGAGCGATTTCTGGAAAGGATCTCGCAGTCAGAGTATCGCGACGATTTTATTCTGAAAGGCGGTATGTTGGTATCTTCGCTGATCGGACTTGATATGCGTGCTACGATGGATATAGACACAACCGTTCGTTCACTGCCTCTTACGATGCCCGATGCAGAGAAGATAATCAATGAAATTATTAAGGTTCCTGTTGATGACAGAATAGAATTTAAAGTGTTACAGACTTCAAACATCATGGAAGAACATGATTATCCCGGAATCCGCTTTACGCTGGGAGCTCAATTTGATAAAATGAATGAAAGAATCAAGATTGATATTTCCACGGGTGATGTGATTACACCTGCGGCGGTCATGTATTCCTATAAGCTGATGTTTGAGGAACGGTCGATTCCGATTTATACCTACAACATAGAAACTCTTCTTGCAGAAAAGCTTGAAACGGTTATGGCAAGAGGAACAGCCAATACAAGAATGCGTGATTTCTATGACATTCATGTTATTCTGGAACAGGAAAAGGATTCAATTGTTATCGAGAATCTGCAGAAAGCATTTCTTGCTACCAGTCAGAAGCGAGATACTGTTCATCTGATTCCACGTTTCTATGAAATACTGGATGAAGTCAAGCAAAGTGAATTGATGGAAAGGGACTGGAACAACTTCAAAAACAACAGTTTTTTGTAGGAGATCTGACATGGCAGGATGTCCTTATCAGCACTTCGGAACTTGCAGAACTGACAATAGACACACAGGATATGACCATGCAGTCAGAGGAAGAAGAACAGGAAGAATCCGGAATGGCAACGGTTTGATACGCACCTACAAACAGAATAACACCTTTCAGGCATTTACCACTCGGTAGATGCCTTTATTTTTTGACCGACCATATCACACAACACCGTGGAACGCCGCAGACATCTGACAAAAAGCCTGATTTTCTTCGTTTTATATATTGAAATTTTGGTGAATTTGTGATATAATGAGGAAAAACGGTTAAGGAGGAACCCCATATGAAATTGAAACGCTTTTCCACCATCCTTGCGGCGGCAATGACGATGGCAACGCATCCCATGCCGCTGAAACTGGATGCAGAAGCCGATTCTCTGATTGTTAGGAAATTCGATTTCGGCGGACTTGGGGCGGCGGACGGCTATATTGGCGTATCTGCGTCGGATGGCTACGATTCTTCCAAAGGCTACGGCTTTGCCAATACCGACGCCGTGGAAAACGTCCCTGCAAGCGGAACAGGTGCGTTATCCGATGCCGTGCGGTTCAAATCCGATGTACCGAATCATATTTTCCATGTTGATCTGCCGGAGGGTGTATATAAAATCACCGTCACAACGGGCGATGTGCAGTCAACGACAATCACAGCTGAAAGGATTCCTCAACTTTTCTTTCTGACAGGCAGTAATGCGACTGATACATTTACAATCCCCGTCACGGACGGTCAGCTGAATATTTACGCAGGTTCGGGCGTGGGAACGGAATTTTCCATCAGTGCGATTGAAATTGAACAGACCTCCACGGGCACAAACACCAAACCAACCATCTGGGTCGGTGGTGATTCGACTGCGGCAAGCTACTACAATGTATCGGATGGCGCAGTGCGGGGCTGGGGACAGTTTCTGCCCGATTATGTGGATATGAGTCAGTACGATGTGCGGAATATTTCGGCAAGCGGCATTACCTCCTCCGATCTGAACAAGGCATTGTTCGGTACAATCGAGTATTATGGCAAAAGCGGTGATATCCTGTTGCTTGCAGTGGGAATCAACGATTATACGAAGGCGTATCAGGCAAATCCCGACGCGCCCGATCCGACCGGCTATCTTGCGAATATGACGGATATGGTGCAGCGTGCGAAAGCAAAGGGCATGACGGTCTATCTTCTGAAACCACATGGCCAGAGACATGACTCAGCAAAATATCCGCTTCCAAAGAATAGCTGGTTTGGCGATGTGATTGATGAGATCGCAGAAACCGAACAGGTTGCTGTGCTTGATCTGTTTCGCCCATGGCTTGAACTTTCTCTGGAAAATCAGTATTTCGAGAGGGAAGCGTATTACACTTCGGATGACCTGCATCTGAACGCCCTTGGCGCTGACAAAATGGCTGAGATGGTAAGCAACCTGCTTTTTCCACTGAAAAAGCAGGGAGATATCGCAGAAGATCCATACAAGAATTTTGATACGGCGTCAACAGTTTATTATCAGACGGAAGCCTCTGGAAAAGCTGTTTCCAATCCGCACAAAGGCTTTGTGATGACAGCTTATACTCCGGATATGATTCACGCTACGAATGGCTTTGCGTATGGAATTGGCGGTTCGGCAAATAATCTTGCATGGAATGTTGTCACGATCGTAAGCGGATCGCCGAAATGGAGTGATCTGAATCCTGCCGAGGGCGTGTACAACTGGGACGAAATTGACCGGATGCTTGAAGCGTGTGAACAGCATGGTCGGAAACCACATTTAATGGATACAGGTATAAGATCAGACAGCCATATTCGATAATAATGTATCGGCACTCTTTTCCATCATCTCAGTGAAAAGAGTGCTTTTCTTTTTCTCGCATTTATATTGAAAATAACGACGAGATGTGCTATAATATATATATAAGCTCTTTACCATTTTAGAGGTGATGTTAATGCTCAGAATCGCTTTATGTGACGATGAAGAAAAAGTTTGCTCGGAGCTTGAAACGTTTATACTTCAAGCCTGTAAGAAGCTTCATATCGAAAGTGAGATAGATATTTTCTCATCAGGCTCAATTCTAAAAAAGCATTTAATAGACGGCAGTATGTACAACATATTCTTTCTTGACATTGAACTTGATGACGAATCAGGCATTACAATCAGCGATTGTATCAGAAACGAGGTTTATGATGAGTCAGCTCAGATTGTTTATGTATCAGGCAAGACAGAATATGACCGACAATTATTCGCCTTTCGCCCATTCTCTTTCATTGAAAAACCTTTCGATGCAGATGTGATCCGCACTACTCTTGAAAAGTATATGCGTATATATGGAGATAAGAACGATCTATTTCATTATAAATATGGTCATGATACATATTGGGTAAATCTAAGTTCTGTTCTGTACTTTAAGAGCAACAGAAAACTGATCAGTATAGTTTCTTTATCTTCAAAAGAAGAGTTTTATGGTACTATGAGCAGTCTGATAGAACAGCTAAGTACGCAAGGCTTTATCTCCCCACATAAGTCTTATCTTGTCAACTATCGCTTCATTAAAGCATTTCAAGCAGATGCTATTATTATGGTCAATGGTGACGAAGTACCAATAGCCAAAGGAAAGAGAGATGATATATCCAAGCTACAGCTTCATTTTGAAAACGGAGGACACTAATATGAAATTTACTACTTACAACATTATATACCTTATCTCAAATTTCTTTACTATTTTTATAATACACCGCTTTATGAAGCTATTTTTTTCAAAGAATAACACAAATAAGTTAGCGGCAAATATTGCCTATCTATCGTATTTTATCGTAACATCATTAGCGTATTTGATGTATGATATTCCTATCATTACGCTCGCACTTAATTGGGCAATAGTATTTTGTATCTCCCTGATGTATGAATCAACAATGCAGAAACGCATGATGTATTCAACATATATAATAGTATTCATGTTGTTCCCAGAACTGATTGTAGGGGCTGCTACCGGCTATCTGCATTTTTCTTTTTTTGTAGATGGCAGCTATAGCAATAGTATCGGGGTAATCGTCTCGAAAATAATGGCATTCATTGAAGCATTACTTTTGCATAATTATAAAATCTCCAAAGAAAAACAAAATGTCGGTTGGAATCTATGGCTTTCTTCTATTCTGATTCCTATATCTACTTTAGGCTATGAAATTATGTTTGTAAGCAGCGATTCCCCATCGCAATACAAGGTTATCACATCGGTTATTATCCTATTTGTTATCAATATTTCAGCTTTTTATCTGTACGATTCACTTTCAAAAAGCTATGTCCGTCAATCAAAGCTGTCTATTTTAGAAACGGAGAATACATTATATAGTAAGCAATGCGAGATCATGCAATCTTCCACAGAGGAGCTGCAAGAGTTTCGTCATGATATGAATAATCAGTTTATTGCTCTTTCGCAACTAATCAAATCGCATCAATACGGAGAAGCTGAAAACCAATTAAGTCGCCTGACTTCGCTGACAAAAAGCAAGATAATATATAGTACATCAGGAAATGTCATTGTTGACGGTCTGATTAACTATAAATTACAGAATGCCCTTAATGATAAAATCAAGGTTAAAACTGAAATAGCAGTTCCGAAGCAGATAGACATTGAAACTACTGATTTAGTTGCTATCCTCGGTAATCTAATAGATAATGCGTTGAATGCACTTGCAGATGTTCCAGAGGATAGGCGGAACTTAACTATAAAAGTAGTATTTAGCCAAGGAAGGCTTATCGTTCGCACATCAAATCCGTATACTGGCGATGTATTGTGTAAGGACGGAAAGATAGTATCTGCTAAACAGAACTCTAAGCAACATGGATATGGTTTGAACAACATAGCAAAAGCAGTCAACAAATACAAAGGCTACATAGATATTGATTATACTGACAACATCTTTACAGTTGATATAATAATGTATATATGAGAGATTTCGGTCTGATATAATTTCTTTCGTCATTTCGTACCAAGAAACCGGCATTTCGTACCATCTTCTCGCACAAGCCCCTTAAATGTGCTATAATAAAAGTGCCAAAAGGAAAAGGGGGTGAGCGTGATGAAGAAACTCTTTCAGAGGTACGGTGGCTTTCTTGCGGCGTTAGCCATAGTAGTAACTACTATGAATGCAAACGCAGCCTGCGTTTGCATTATGCACCAAGACTCGTTGCCGGACGAAGCTAAGAGACTTCGCAAATTCTGATGTTTGCTAAAACGGCTGATACGATCACCAAGAAATTACAAGAAAACAATTCAATTTCAAGTGAACAGTATGAGATATGTCGATTTGGGTTTCAGCAGGGACTTACGATTTTACTAAATGCTGTTACCGTAATAGTAATCGGTGTTGTTATGAAAGAGCTATGGCAAGCAATACTCTTTATGGCGTTATACGCTCCGTTAAGAAGTTATGCTGGCGGTTATCACGCTCGGACAGCTACCCGATGCTATGTTTATTCCATTCTTTTGATGATTGCGGTTCTTTTGGCAATGAAATACTTGTATATACCGACATTCATTTGCATCATCGCCCTTGTGATTTCATGTGCAGTTATTCTTATTCTTGCTCCTGTGGAAGATGCTAACAAGCCGCTTGATGACATAGAGCAGGTTGTTTACAGAAAACGAGCGTATGTAATTATGGCTATAGAAACCTTTTTCTGCGTGATTGCTATCTTATACGGAGCAAAGCAAGTTATGCTCTGCTTTATATTGGCTTTCACAATGACAGGCTGTATTTTAATAGCTGGAAAGATTAAGAATGGATTAAATCGCTACTCTAATATCATTTGAAACATAGAAAGTGAGGTTTAATCATGAGAAAATTCAAAGTAATAGTTGGAACGGCAGCTATTGTTGGATGTGCCATTAGCTCAATCGTTCCTATCACTGCAAGCGCAAGCACACAGTATTATGGAAAGTCCGAATCTTTTGCAAGCAGCTATACCTATACAGATAGAAAATTTGAGAAAACCGACTTGAACGGAACTCCTTATGATGCTGCTGTTATGGGGCAATTGCAGGGGACTAACAATTGTTCGACTAAATTCTCTACTAGCACTGGTGACTTCAAGACGGTATATGTTTGTGAATGGAACAGCTCTGGAACTGCCAAAAGCTATCTGAATGACCAACATGAATATAATCAGTATGGAGAAGAAATCCGTCCGGCGAATAAATTTGCGAATATCAACGCTTCTTTCTTTACGCCAACTCATACTTATCACGAAGGATATACCACACAGGCTGATTCATACCTGTGCTATTGGCTCAATTAACTAAATACTATGATTAAAAGCGGATGCGATAGTTGTATTGCGTCCGCTTACCTGTAAGGGGGAGCAACATGAAACCACTAAGAAGTCAAGCTTACAAATCAGAAGTCAAAAAAAAGAAAGGGTATATCATTATTATAGCCTTTATTATGAGTGCTATTCTGGGCTTTTTGTCTTGGAATGTCATTTGGTATGTCTATTTATCTAAAACTATCGCACCAAAACTAGAAGCTATAGGTGTAAACTATTCTCCGATTATAAACATAGTTAATGCATACAAAGCATTCTTTTCAGTGGAATATGCTAATTCAGACGAATACATCGATTCTACTTATTATTGTGTTCAAGATGAAGAAAATGATATTTGCTATACTGTCAGGATTCCTTTTTATTTATTTGATAGGTCGTATATTCTTGGGGTACAGCATATAGTCTTTGATTCAACTATCAATAAAGATATAGTTGGCGAATCAGTTGAATACAATTATCCAGACAAAAAGCATATTCAGGTTTTTAAAAGATATGAGTATAGTTCAGATCAAAAAGACTATATTGAAACTGGTGCCAGCTATCAGATTGATATGGACGGAAATATAGAAAGAATTATTCCAATTGAATATACAACAAGTAAAGAAGAAACAGGCGATTATGAAGATATGTACTTAGAATACTATGACCTCTTTCTAAACCTTGATGATTTGGCAAAACAAAAATGGGGGGAGCATATTTTTGGAGAGTGAAAAACATGAAGCTGATACTACTTGTATTCCAAAATATTAGAACTATCTGGAAAAAAGAAAAAATTGTATTATTCCTTTTTGTACTTGGTGTTATGATTGCAACTATAACAATCTTATATTCATTTGGACAGGCTTTTTCACTTGTGAATTATGTTTATAAAAAGCCGTCCTTCATTTTAACATATAATAATGAAATCATGTTTAAGGAACTGCAAAAATCAATAGAAAGTAGCACAAGAGAAATACCTGAAATAGATAACATAAAGGTTTTTTTATATGATGATCCATATAGTCAAAAAAGTATGTTTGCTACTTATAGGCATTGGGATTATGCAATACAATATGGTACTGACTTTGATGAATCGGATGAGCCTCAGATTATAATAGGAACCGTATCCGGAGAATATGCGGATATTGGTAACTTTCTGCAGATTAATAATGTAAACTATAAGGTGGTTGGAAAGCGGATTTATCAATTTTTTAATCAGGTTAATTATACCTCCTTAAGTGATGATACAGAAGTATGTAAGTTGGAAATTATGCTAACAGATCAGTTTTCGCAACATAAAATACATAAAATATCTGATAAGCTTACACCATATTTTGAAAACGCAAGCATCTCAGAACCACAAGCTGTTAATTACATCTCCAGTTTTTTGAATAATAAATATTTTTATATTGCTATATCTCTTTCTCTTATGTCCATTATAACATTACTGAGACTTTATCAATATCTTTTGAAAACTAGAAGGAACACTTACGCTATTATACAGATATGTGGCAGTAACATAAAACAAGGGTTTATGCTGTTCTTTATTGAATTAGAAATATTAAGTCTGCCCGCATACATAATTGGTGTAATTGTATTTAAAGTCTTTATCGAAGCTGCTATCAGAAATGAATTCTTCTATAATATTCAACTCTCAAATGGCAACATTATTTTTATTACTATAGTCTTTATTGCTCTTCAAGCATTAGTTTTCTTTCCTATTATGAAGAAATATTCAAGATATACACCTAAGCAATTAAAGTATAACGGGGAGTGATAGTTATGAAGATGTGGCTTATAAATTTAAGGTTTATTGAGTTAAAACTATCTAATTTTCTAATTACTGCTTTATTTCTTGTTATTGGTTTGGTTTCTATGAATAATATGGTTTCAATTATTCATGATAACTTAAGAACATATTCAGTAATATCAAATTTAGATAAAAGAAAATATGCTTTTTTCTTTCAAGAAAATAGAGTTTCATTGGAAGGTGTATTGAATAGTATTGGAAATGAACACATTGATATAACTGATGCCAATTCAGCGGATGAGCTTCTTTCTAATACAATTGGCAAATTGTCAGGCGTCTCCTCAGTTTGTGGTGTAAAAAAAATAGGAGCTGGTTGCCAAGAAGCTGAAGGCCAGGTACTTATGTTATATCAGTTAGAGAATGAACTCGATGAAGCGATAGAAATCCCATTAAAAAAAGGAAAATGGTGTTATAATTACAATGATGATCAAATTGAAGTTGTTGTATCAAACGAAAGCGGATTGTTTGATGTAGGTGACATTTTACATATTAATACAGAAATTGGTCAATTTCAGTTGATTGTAACGGGAATACTTGAATCTCCTGCTTTAGAGTTTCAAATGCAGAGTAGCGGTGATGAAATGTGTTCTTTAGATTTCGTTGTCCCATTTAGTAAAAATGAAAATAATAAAAACACTGTTCTTGTGTATGTTGCTTCGAGATGGGATAAGTTGAAAGATACACATACAAGTCCAGGTCGTATTATTTTTTTTGAAGATGAAATTAATGATACGGAAATGGCAGATAATATGAAACTTCTATCAAGTGAAGGGTTTACTGCTGATAGTGCAAAACTAAAAAAAGGAACTATAAACCAAATTAGAATATGTATTTCACAGTATCTTCCTATAACTATCATATTATTTGTAATAGTTATCCTTGGGCTTGTTAGTAGTACGATTCTTAATTCTTTAGAATACAGAAGACATTTTGCTGTTTTTTTTGTCGTAGGATGTTCATGGAAGCAATGCATAATTATAAATTTCATGTATATATGTTCTTCGGTTGTTACATCATTGTTTCTGTTTTTGTGCTACGACTTTTTTATCAGCAGTTATAGTACTTCAGTATATAACGTAATAATTACATTTGCGATTTGTGTTTTTATTACACTATTGTCATCAGTATATCCATATATAAATATGAAACGAATGACACCTAAGGAACTAATTTCCATCGAAAACGAGACTTAGGGAATCACAGATTAAATCTGGTGAGCAAGATGCAAGCAGATTACGTGACAAGCCGTCAGGCGCGATTTGATCCGTGGTACCTTAGAATTTATGCAATTACATTGGAGGTTATATAATGATAAATATAGAGCACTTGACAAAAACGTATAACGAAGGACGTGCGAATGAATGCAAGGTGTTAACTGATGTAAATTTAGAAGTTAATCGTGGAGAGAAAATATCGATTATAGGAAAATCTGGGTGTGGAAAATCAACGTTATTACACATTATAGCTCTAATTGATTCTTTTCAAAAAGGAGAATATAATTTTAATAATACGCCTGTACGTGCTATGTCAAATCAAGAGCTAGCAAGATTGCGTAATAGGAGTATAGGACTAGTTCTTCAAGATTTCGCATTAATATCTGAATATACTGTTATGGAAAATGTGTTACTTCCAACGATGTTTACAAAATGTGATAATCACAAGATGAAAAAGCGTGCTGAAATGCTACTAAGTAAGACAGGTCTTATTAAATTCAAGAATCACTATGCTTCTCAGCTTTCAGGTGGTCAAAAGCAACGTGTTGCTATATGCAGATCCTTGATAAATGATCCCGATTTAATATTAGCAGATGAACCAACTGGATCTTTAGACCCTCAAACTGGAACGGAAATTATTTCATTGTTGATAGAAATGTGTGATAGTAACAAAGCACTTATTGTAATTACGCATGACTTGGATATTGCCCAGCAATTTCCTTTAAAGTATCAATTAAGTAATGGAGAGCTAGCGTGCATATAGGTCTAATGCCACACTCAAAAACCGTCCCACACAAGACATAATCAAAATTGTGGAGCATACCACAATCAGCACAAACCCTACTGGAACTGAATTACTAACCGCAAGCTCTCGGAAACGCCCTGCAAGCGTTTCTGAGGGCTTTTTCGTTTCGGCGGTTAGTTTTACGCTCCGCAAGGGTGGACGGTGCTGTGGGGCATTTCCGTTCGTCTGAGGGGCAAAGTCATGCCGAGGACGGTGCGGTGATGCCGTTGCGGATTTCATACTCCCTCACACGGCGGTAAAATGTATTTGCCGACATATCCATTCTACGCATAAAGTCTCGCCCCGTGATGTTCTTGGCTCTCCATTCCCCATAGAGCTGCCCGAACTTCGTCCAGTCGGTGGGGATAGGTTTCCGTCCCGTGTACTTTCCCTGTGCCTTAGCAATCTCGATGCCCTCACGCTGTCGCTGTTTGATCTGCTCTCTTTCAAGCTGAGAGAGGGCAGCAAACACGGTGAGCATAAATTTCCCCGTAGGTGTGTCAGTGTCGATATTCTCCTTGTGGCTGACAAGCGTAACGCCCTTGTCGCTGAGAGTGTCGGTTATGTTCAGCAAGTCCTTGGTAGAGTGTCCCAGACGGTTGATACTCTCCACATAAAGAGTATCTCCCTCACGCACATAGTCAAGCATAGCATTTAACTGCGGGCGGTCTGCGTTCGCTCCTGACAGCTTTTCAGAGAAGATACGGTCAACCTGATAGTCGCACATGATCTCCTGCTGTCTTGCTGTCTCCCGATGCTCCGTAGATACACGGATATATCCGATTTTGCTCATAGTATCGTACTTTCTTTATTCAAGAGTGTTTTTGTTTCTGTTCTTCGCCTGTACCCTCTGACGGCTTTTCTCCCTCTCACGCTTCATAACCAGTTCGTTGAGATACTGCCGCACCTGTCGGGTGTACCTCGCTGCCGTGTCTCGCTTGGTGATGTATGCGGTATGCTCGACATTAAGCCTGTTCCATTCTGCTTTCAGATCGTTGGATTTTACCATAAGGTCAAGTATTGTCGGCGGTTTGCCGTCAACAGCATATTTTTTGATATGCTCCTTTATGTACTTGTCCGCCTGTTCATATTCCTCGATAGTATCAGCATTTTTCTTTTTGAAACGGCTTTGTGACCAGCCTGACTTACCCCTGTACTCCTTGTAGATAGATGCAAGCTTGCCACGCTTCTTCATCTTTGCGATGAGTGTGTCGATTGCCGTGAATTTCTTTTTCAGCTCCGCAAGCTCGTCCTTGTGGTCATCGGGGTGATGGGCATTGAAGAAAAATCCTGTCAGCTCGCTGAATGACATAACGCCGCTTGCTTCAAGGTCTGCAATGATCTTGTCACAATCTCGCATACCCCTGATGCTTGCCCACGCATCTTCTTTCTTTTCAGGTGCTATGCTCTCGCTTGACTTGGGTGCGGTCGGCTCTGCAATAGTCTGCTTGGGCTGTGCGGTGGGTGTAGGTGTCGGCTCGGCAGGCTTGGCAGAAGATTGATTGAGCAAAGCAAGCTCCGCCTGTCTCCTTGCCCGACGGGCGGCAAGAAATTTCTCAACCTGTTCCGCTGCCGCTTTCTTCTGTGCGGTGTCAATCGTTGCCTTGATGCTCTCCGGCTCAAATTCCTCGCCCAGCGTGTCGGCTCTTGTAAATCTTTGCTGTCCCTCGCCTGATAGCTTGAATTTCAGCTTGACCTTGTTCTGTGGAGTATACACATATTCAATACCGCTGTCGGTGCAGTTTTTAAGGAAGTCCTCAAAGCTCTTGCTGTAAGAAATAATCTCCCTGAGCATACGGCGGAGCTTGTCTTTCCACGATGTACCCGCTTTCTGCATTTCGTCCTCGTAATGAGATACGCCCTTGCCTTTCGGATCAATGACAGATAACCCGTACTCCTTGCACAGCTCGTCCGATACTTGCCGAAGCTCTGCCCACGCCCTTTCGTCTTTTCTGCCTTGATTATGTTCGGTGGTAAAGCTAAGTCCGTTATACAGATTGGTATTATTGAAAATGATGTGGCAATGCAGGTGGTCTTTATCATTATGAACAGCGATAACATACTGATAATCGCCTTTGAGATAACGGTCACACAATTCCTCTCCAATCTGCATAGCCTGTTCGGGTGTGACTTCTTCGGGAGCAAAGCTCTGTATCAGGTGATATGCGAGGATTTGTGTCCGTCCTGTTCCGTTGGCTCTGACGGCTCGGAAATCTTCGGCTGCATCTCGGCTGTCGGCTCTGCAAGCATAAGAGCTGACATATATACCGTTGATGGTCTTATCTCCGTCTGTGATATAGCGGAGAGCTGCCCCGTCTGTTGCTTTGATTGAATGGATAGAAGTGTATGCCAAATTTCATTAACCCCTCTCTTTATCTCGGTAATATCCTCTGCATAGATGTGACCTGTGCTGTGAAGTCGGATAAGTATTTGGTTGATGTTGCTCCCGATACGTTTCATCAGACGGTTGCATTCGGCAATCTCGGAACAGTCGGGAGTGAGGTCAACCCTCGCTCTGACACAATCACGAATATACTCCGTTTTGTTCTTGTACCCGAACTGCTCACACTTGGAAAGAATATCCTGCATTTCCGATTCGGTAAAGCGTACATTCAGCGTATAGGACTTCTTCTCTCGCTTTCGTTTCAGGTACTTCCGTTCGTCCTCGGTGAGCTGGCTCTCGTCCTTGTGTGCAAGGGTATCATCAAGCTCGGACTTGACCTCTTTATCCAGAGCATTATTGATAGCTCCCTCGTAAGTCATTCCCTCAAATTCCATAGCCTTTTGTTTGGGCGGTCTGCCCCTCTTGCGTTTTGCATTTTCCATAGTGATGTCTCCTTTGTTTCTATTTCGGCGTAAGCCGATTATTTCATGACCGCTGTGCGGTCATTTCGGGGCTTGGGGTGTCCCCAACAAGCATTTGGTATTTTCGCTCGCTGTGCGGCGCAAAATACAATGCTTGTTATTTTTGTTGCGCTATGGCGCATATTTCCAGCCTGTGGGATTTGCATATCACGCAGGCTTTCGATGCTCCGTCAGCGAATTTGGAGCTATGCGACTTATACTCTCCGCCGCTTCAGTCGGCGGTCATACTCGCTCACGCTCCGCCGTGATGCCCTCAATATCATCACTACCAATATTCTAAACGAGGTCGGCGCAGTATCAGCGCAGTCTCGGCGGCGGTTTTATGAAAATATTCCTCTATATATCAACCGAAGATTTTTGGGTTTGTCGCAAGAAAAATCGAAAAGTTTACAATTTGTTCATCACGGTTCTCCCTTGTGCATAAATTCAACAGCAGATTTTTATTCATATCGCAAAGATGACGGTGGCAATATGCGGAGTGCGTGACAGGCTCGACAAGTGAAATGCTCGGTCTGCATTTTGAAAATCCCCATAACAATTTGTCGAACGGAGAAACGCTAATGGGACACAAAGTTTGAGCGCAATACCAATAGACAAACGGCGGTGCTGTGCGCTATAATATTATCGTGGGGTTAATTCAAATCCTGCGATACCAAACGAAAAGAGGTGATGCGAATGAGCAAGAAAGCTAAGGCTGAGGTTGCTGACGAGCCTGCTGTTATCATCACGGACGCTGTGCTTGCTAAAAACAATAAGAAGCTGACAGACCTTGAACAGTCTATCAAGGCAGCTCTTGAACGCAAGCAGAAGATCATCGTTGAGAGTAAGCTCTACACCTACGGACAGCTCTCGGAGCTTTACGGCGGTGCTGAGGGGCAGACACTTCTCGATGCTGTTACTGCGGAGCATACGCTTATCGGCAAGCTGACCGCAAGCGGAATGAGCTATGCCGACATTGAGGGGCTTGTGGATAGTCCTGCGAATATTGTTTCGGACGAGGACAGCTCTGCCGATGATGATGCCGACAACGGCTCGGACGGTGCTGACGATAGCTCGGACGATAATGATGCCAACAACAACTCTGACGATGTAGCTGAGGGGCAGACTTCCTTATTTGGTTACAATCCCTATTCGGATTAACATATATCCGACAACAAAACGATAGCTGTGAGAGGACGGCAGTAATGCCGTTCTGCACAGCTCCTGTGCAGGAGTAACGCCCTGCAACAAAAAGCCTATGCGTGTAGAGATAGATAATCGCAGGCGGAAAGGAGAAAATTGACAACAAACGATGCTACCCTTGCCGAGCTGAGCGAGCGATATAAAGACAAGCCCGTGAGCGAAGCAACTTATGAGATCGACGGTCAGCTTTTTACCGTCACAAGCCACTATGTCGGGGAGAAATCTCTCGACAAGGAGCTTTACAGAATGGCTTTTGAAAGAGCCTATGCAGAAACCGTTGGACAAGTCTGAAAAGATAGAAAAAAGGACTTGCCATATTCAGTTTTCTGCGCTATAATAGGAATATCGAATATGGCTGTCTTGATTGGAAAGGAGTATGTCATGACAAGACAGTCAACCTACAATGTAGGTATTTATGTGAGATTATCTCAAGTCACCAGTACATTGAGAAAGGAAACGCCACAAGCAGAACCAAATCCGATAAAACACTATATAACGTAAGCAGATAGCCATATCACGAGAATTCATGATATGGCTATCTTTTTTTCAAAATGCTTGCTTTTTCTTCCATAATGGTGTATAATGTATACAATTACAGTAATATGAGGTGGATAATCATGACCGATATGCAACCCAAGAAAATGATCATACTCGATATTCTGGATATCCTGAGAAAGCATACCGACGAAGACCACAGGCTTTCACAGCATCAAATACAAAACTTGATGGAATCTGAATACGGAATGAAAGTTGATCGAAAAACGGTCCGGCGCAACCTTTCCAAGCTGATGGAGTATGGATTTCCGATCAAATACCGTGGCAGCGACTTTGAAGAAGATGCTATCATCCGAAACAGAAAAAACGGCGAAGAAACAATACTGACCGACTGGTATTACGTTCACAAGTTTATGAACGGCGAGTTGCGTCTGCTGATTGACAGCGTTCTGCTGACAGACGGACTCTCGAAAAAAGACCGTTTGAGTCTGATTCACCGCCTTGAAGAATTGTCGAGCAAATATCTCCATTCTGAAATATCCAAGATCGACATGGATATTTACGGAAAGGTTCTGAACAGGGAAATCCTGATGACGCTTGAAAATATCGGCAGTGCCATAGCAGACGGCAGACAGATATCCTTCCATTACTGTGACTGCGGACTTGACGGAAAGCTGAAATTCAGACTCGACAGCAGCGGCAAAAAAAGGCAGTATACTGTCAATCCCTATCAGGTGATCTCTCAGAACGGTCATTCTTATCTGATATGCAATCTTCCGCCGTATGATGATCTGACGCATTTCCGGATCGACCGCATCAAGGATTGTCAGGCGCTTGATGAGCCTGCCAAGTCTCTGCGTATGCTGAAAGGCTTTGAAACAGGTATCCGGCTCTCGGAATATATCAAGGCACACCCGAACCTTTGGAGTGGAGAACCTGTCCGCATCACATTTCAGTGCAAGCAGTATATGATGAATGATGTTGCTGACAGCTTCGGCACAGATCTCCGCATTGAGAAACTGCCTGACGAAATGATGAAGGTTCATGTTTATGCAAGCGAAAGCTCAATGCTGCACTGGGCAATTCAGTTTGCGGATGCGGTTGAGGTGCTGTCCCCGCAGGGGTTGCGTGAGCAGATCGCGGAAACGCTGAGAAATGCTCTTGAAAGATATGAGCAGTAATAAAGGATATTATTAACACATTTTAATGTGGTGTAATAACAAGGAGGAAATATTATGAGCAAATCAATAACAGAAGAAATGGTGAAAGATGTCATTAAAGAATGGGCAAGAAATAAAGCCGAAAATGGGGAGATCATATTCGATGAAACATTTTGCGGCGGTAAATTCGTTCGTTATAAAACGTCTAAAATGACATCATTGATCCCTGATAATATTGAAGGAAAGTTAAGCGGATGGAAACGTCCTGATCATTACGCATATGAGATCGAGTGCAACCAGACGATATTAAATCTCATGCTTACATTCAGCTATACCAATATTTCTGATGAGACTAAGAAGATCTGCGAAAAACTATGGAACAATTTCAAGATGATGCCCAAAATGGATACTGAGAATTCCGGCGATAATTTTTTCAGGCTGTGCATATATGATGCCCATATCAAAGAATATAACGAGAAAGAGATATATGAGGCAATGGACAAACTGTTTTATCAGATGAAAGGCTACGAAGAGTTCATTTGCTATAAGCTTCAGGAAGGAAAAAAATAATTATAGATCAATACAAAAACGCCCTTTTAGCTTAGGGCGTTTTTGGTACATAGGCTATGATATAATATAATCACAAAAGGAAAGCACAGTAAAGAAATTGGCATACTGCACATTTTCAGTGGCGCCGATTTGTGTAAAAGAGAGAATTTTCTTCTGAGCCGCCCACATCTTCGGAATTTCAGTTTTTATATGCTATGATAGAACCGTAAACAGAACGCCTTGCTTATGTCAGGAGGTAGCATATGGAGTATATTGAGAGAATGCAGTGGATAGAGGCTTGTCAGATGTTCTTTGATGCGTATGCCAAGTTCCAGATTGACGGAACAGAAGCACATTGGTACGAGTGCAACTACAGGAGCATCGAGATTGCTTTTATTGACTGCGGTTTCTTTGTGAAAGTACAGCTGTATTGTCCGGAGGTGCTCAGAAGTCTGAACGGTTATTATGGTAGGTCAGCAAAAAACACTGAGGAAATAATAAGAATGCTGTATTGGCTTGCGTGGGAGGCAGAGAAAAGGAATCCTTACATTATTAAAACAGTAAATCCCGAAGAAGAGTATCAGCAGCTCAGAAGGATACTGACAGAGAAATACCGTCTGTGTTACGACGCTTATTGGGAGAAGGATCACTGGAAAGAAACAGGCGAGGAAAGAGTGAACATCAAGCTTCACAGCAGAGAGATAGAAGTTCACTTTTCTACCAATGCTATGTGGGGTGGATACATAGACGCTGATCTTTTCTGTTGCGAGACCGACAGACGTTGCTCGACCGTTGTGCCTCAGGAAGAAGAGGAGCCGAAAGAGATCATCAGACTCCTTCAGGATATGGCTTCTGAACCGGAGATCTTAGAGTTCAGCACCGCCGATTCCGAATGGGAGCACGAGCTGATCAGAGATTATCTGGTCAGCAGCCGTACAAATGACGGTCTGCTGATCGAGCGTTTTCCGTTTGGCTGGTCTCACAGTTTGAAAGGCGTAGTTTTCAAAGAGCGAATTCTTGTACTTCACAACAGACAGATCAGATTAGAATTCGAGCCTCAGGAAGACACTTTACAGATCATTGTTGATTGCATGGAAACGGGAAAACAATTTACGATGGAACTTCCTAAACGCTGTCGGGAAGTCGAAGAGATTGGCGAAGAACTTGTCTGGAGGATACAAGAACTGGCATGGGAAGCTGCATAAGTAACCATAGATAAGGAGGAATAACTATGGCTTGGGATAATCCGAGTGGAATCCTTTCTCCTAACGAGAGAGACAGGCTCAAAAGAGAGGCTGAGATATTCGCAGAGGCTCAGCGGAAAATGCTGAGGGAAGAGGAACAGCGTGCCTCAAAGCAGCGTGAAGCAGAAGAACGACGCAGAGCTGCTGAGCGTGATAGAGAGGAAAGGACACGCAGAGCGGAAGAACGTAGAGTAAGGTACAGTCAGCCAAGTGTCCAAAACCGTGGAATAGCGATACTGGAAGAACGGTTAAAGGCAACAGAAGAAAAGATAAGAGCCTCTGAGCGCACTCCTGAGGGGATAGTTTATAGGGCTGAAAAAGTCAGATCATCTTATGTTGGCTCACGTGATTATCTCGAGGCAAGATACGGTATCGATGCGTATAAGCATAACCAATACAGGCTCACACGCGGTGGCGGATACAATATCCATAAAATAGAAGAGCTCATTGCAGAAGATTATTCTCCGGACGATCCAAACTGGAAAAGATACGAATGTGCGGAGGTCGAGACGTTATTGAGCTTGGAGGAGAAACAAAGGGCAGAGTACGAGCCGAAATGCAGAACGCTGATAGATTTCATATCGAAGATCAAGGCTGAGCAAAAGTCTGTAAAAGATGCTGATAGGGAATTGATGGACAGAGCCGAAAAAGTTCGATCTTCTGAGATCGGTTCGGCTGAGTACCTCATAGCCCGATACGGCGAGCACGCTTATCAGACGATGCTCGATATGGTGATCAAGCAATTAGGGATCACCAAAGATAATGCAAGTGCTTATCTGTCAGGAAGCTACTCAGAGGACATATGGAGATCATGGGAAGATAAAGAACTCGAACAGCTTTTAGGTAACCGCTGATAGGAGGAATTGGTATGGCAGGGGCAGGTTTTTTTGATTCTATCAAGGATTCATGGCAGCATTATAAGGAAGAAGAGAAAAAAAGAGATGAGGCATGGCAAAGAAAGTGCATAGAAACACAGGAAAAAGATCGGGCTGCACGACAAAAAGCTGCTGAAGAAGCTGCTAAGAAGGCAAAAGACGAAGAGAATTGTAAACTGATGCGGCAGCAGATAATGCAGCTCAAAGTGAGGCGTGCCGAAAGAGCCGAGTCGTGCGAGATTGGTTCAGATGGATATCTCAGGGCAAGATACGGCGACTATGCGTATTCTTCGATGCTCAAGGTCGCTGCCAAAGAATTGGGATGCTCCGAGAAAGAAGCAGCCGAATTCCTGACTGAGAATTATTCAGAAGCACTCTGGAAACCATGGGAGGACGAGGACGTAGAGCTCTTTTTAGGGAACCGTTAAAGAAACATACGGCGGTTAACAGGTTGATATGCTCAGAGGGGGGATAAGAAACTAAACTGCTCAAATGGAGAATTATAGTCACGTTCAGTTTGCTATAATATAATCACAAGGTAAAAATAAGAAGTCAATTTCTAAGGAGGAAAATATATGCGAGTAACATCATCACAGGCAGCAAAGCTGCTGCGTCAGCTCAACGACGAACTGAGAGCGTTACAGCTCAAAGAGGCAAACTCCAGCAGCTTCGTAGCCGCAATTCAGGAGGATGTCGAATCTGTACGTCCTGAGTACAATTTCAAGGAAATGCGTGATGCTCAGGCAGAGGTTGAGTGTAAGATCCGCAAAGTAAAACACGCAATAAACGTGTTCAACACCACAACGATTATCCCTGATTTTAATATTACGATCGACGAGATGCTTGTATATCTTCCTCAGCTTAATGCGGAATGTGCTACCCTCTCTAAAATGAGAGACGCAATGCCGAAAGTGCGTGTCAGCTCCGGTTATTCCAGCGGTGGCAATATTATCGACTATAAGTACGCAAATTACGATATCGAAGAAGTTGGCAGGTATTATACAGATATTGCCGAAACATTGGCAAAAGCTCAGACAGCACTTGATCTGGTCAACAGCACTGTCGAATTCGAGATAGATATCTGATGCTCTTTCCGTTTACAGTTCTCACGCCTCCTTTTGAATATGACGTTGTTCATGTTCAAGGTTATCGTTGTCCGTTATTATCTTTCTTTATTGGTTTAGGTCAGGGTTCAATGTTTCTGACTTCCAATGAAAAAAATAATTCGGCTGTGAGAACTGTAATAAAAACTTTATTGTCGGCGGAAGTTCGGTTTCAGGCTGGCAACTTATATGCACAGAGTTTAATTTAAATCCTATTACTTTTCTGGAGGTATAGATTATGTTAAATTACGAAGTTAACAACAAAGGTTACGAGCAGTTCAAAAAGGATCTTTTCAATAACGAAAAGGCGTTTCCGTGGTTCAAGAGTGAATTGGAGTTTCAGGATAACTTCAAGGTCAATGTTGACCATGAGACTGCATTGCAGCAGATAATAACTATCAACTCAAAGTATTCTACTCACCTCTCTTTCGGAAAGTCGTCAGCTCCCGATGAGGGTAGCGAGCTTGCAGATTTCATTGCCAGTGATAGCTTTCAGTCAAGGATAACAACAACTAACAAAGATGTTGCTGCTGCACTTGTTACGGATCTGGCTAAAGCAGCAAAAACAAGAGGACGTTTTCAGTTATCGTTTGCCTCGAAGTATTGTCACCACTGTAATCCTAATATGTTCCCGATATACGACAGGGTTAATGCAGACTACTTAGAGGAGCATTTCTCATATAAAGATGACAAAGATTACAGGAAGTACATAGATGCTTATGCTCGCTTCTGCGAAAAAATAGGCGTTGATTTAGAGACAGCTGACGACAAGCAGGAAGGTTTCTATGTTGACAAGTTCATAAACAATATCGACAAGGATGCGAAGTAACGTATAAAATCTGTCTGTTTCAGGAGGTTCAAATGCGCAACATCGACAAATTCCGTGGCTGTCTCATAGGTGGGGCAGCCGGCGATGCTCTGGGATATGCAGTGGAATTCAAAAGAGAGGACGAGATTTTCTCTGAGTATGGCAAAGATGGCATCACCGAATACGATTTGATATTGGACGATGATGTCGCCGAGATATCGGATGATACGCAGATGACGCTGTTCACTGCGGAAGGGATGCTTCGTGCATTCATACAGAACACAAATGTCATTGACGCCGTCCGGAAAGCATATCAGAACTGGTACCGCACGCAAACGGAAACCTTCCCCCTGTCGGACTGCGCTCCGGATTCGTGTCTGCTGCAAATTCCGGAGCTGTTCAGCAGACGCGCACCGGGCATGACCTGCATGGATGCAATCAAATCCGGTGCAAAAGGTTCTGTGGATAATCCCATAAACGACAGCAAGGGCTGCGGTGGTGTCATGCGTGCGGCACCGGTCGGACTGTACTATAGCGATACGCCTGTACGCTATGAATGGTCTGACATGATTGGCGCAAAAGCGGCTGCACTGACACACGGTCATGATCTGGGTTATATTCCGGCTGCTGCATTGGCGCATATCGTCAGAGCCGTCACCGAAAGCGATATTCCTCTAAAAGACGCTGTGAACGATTCCGTCAGAACCGTGAGAAAAATATTCCCGAAAGCTGCACATCTCTCTGAGTTTACCGGACTCATGCAGAAAGCCGTTCGTCTTGCCGAAACCGAAACTGATGATTTTTCTGCCATTCATCAGCTCGGCGAAGGCTGGGTCGCAGAGGAAACGCTTGCAATCTCTGTATACTGTGCTTTGAAATACGAAAACGACTTTGACAAAGCACTGCGGGCTGCGGTGAATCACAACGGAGACAGCGATTCCACTGGTGCTGTCTGCGGTAATATTCTCGGTGCATATCTCGGTTATCATGCGATTCCGCAGAAATATAAAGAGTGTCTGGAACTTCATGACCAGATCATGGATACAGCAGATCAGCTCTGCAACGAATTCGTGGATGTTCTGTATTCAAAGCACGGCAATGTTACATTACCGGGAATCATTCAGGTTTTCACTATTATGTATCTTGAACAGCTTCGGAATCCCAACACAAACAAAATCAAAGGATCAGCAGTGATCGACGGTTATCCGGTGCAGATAACATACACAAAGACAGGAGAACAATATCAAGTCAGAGTTGCCTGCGAAGGAAAGGATGCTTTTGAGTTCACGAACACGTTATTCCCCGAAGATGTGAACGAGGAGGACGGGGATACTTTTGATGTTGCCTGTGCAATCAGAAACATTGCCAAGAAAACGTAGGGTTGAGAAAGCAAACGAAATGCGCTGATTGTGTGCTTTACATGGAATGGAGGTCTGTTATGCGAGTATATGATCATTTCCCAAATCCTGATTGCAAAGGCTATACGATCCTCAATGTCCACGGCTATCACGGCAGTCCGAAAAACAGTGCTTACACAGCACTGCATGAGATCGGATGTGAAAACATCATTTCACCATCTATTGATTATGACAGTGAGGAGCCAAGCAACATTATTGGTACGCTCAATATGCTCCGTGTGCAGTACAAAGCGGATATGATCGTTGGCACAAGTCTGGGAGGATTCTATGCGGCTGTACTGTCTGCACGTCATGACCTGCCGGCAATGCTTGTCAATCCGTGCCTGACACCATTTCTTCTGGATATACTGTCTGATTTTAAAACTCGTCCGCTTGTGAAGCTTTTCGGTGAACTGGCAACGATAGACTCTGCCAATGTGAGCTGCATTGTTGGAGATGATGATGAGGTGCTCGGCGATCACGCATTTACGGAGAAGCTGCTTGGCAATTCACGCTTTCGCAGAATCGAAGGTGGAAAGCATTCGGGTGCTACACTTCCGCTAAAAGAATTTTTCACGGAAATGCTCGATTATTACACGAATACGCTTCCATTGAGAGATGACGCTCTGAGCATACCGCCTGATATATTATAAGAATATAGCGGTTATGGCACAGGGCATCCTGTCTACACATTAAAGAACAACTGATCGGAGGTCGAACTATGTCCGATATTAAAACAGGCAGCAGTTACACCTTTGACAGTTTCGAGGTCACAAAAGCAAACAGTCAAGCCTTTGAGAAAGCAAAGCAGTTTGCCGAGAACGTCGATTCAAAGCCGCTGGCTATATTCGGCGGCACAGCAACTGGCAAGACACATCTGCTCTATTCTGTAAAAAATGCCATAAAACAGAATAATCCCGAATTAACTGTTATCCTCACAACAACAGCTGATATGCGTTCTGCACTGGCTGATATCCTTAATAGCGGCGGTACATCGGAACAGTTCCGTGAGAAGTATTTGCAGGCGGATGTCCTATTAGTTGACGATATTCAGGAACTTGCCGGTAAGGAAGCTATCCAGAATGAGGTGATACTGATATTCAATTCGTTCTATGAGTCGGGAAAGCGTTTCATGATGACTTCTTCTCAGAAGGAAGCAGGATACGGAATTCAGGATAGGCTGGTCATTCGTGAGTTCTGGGGAGATTTTGCAGTCATTACACGGGCGTATATCCATGCACAGTTTGAATCCAACGCAGAGCGCATCAATCAGCGAAAAGATTTACTGCACAAATCAGAGCAGTTTTTCTGGAAATTAATGCATGATGAAGATTTCGATATTGATGCATTCAAGGCGTATTACAAAGAAGTCTGGGCGTATTTCAGCCGGTATATCGGATTGTTCGATGCTGACCGTGAGGATCTCAAAATCGTATGCTACCTGAACCGCATTGATACATTGCTGCATTGCAAAACACCGGTCGGTCTGAAATCATGTGAATGGAATACTTGTATTCTGTTTATGTACGCACTCATCTATACGATCTCTTCATACGATATGATACCGTATCTAGGTGGATTTTACGGCAACGGTGTGCTGTCCATACCTATGCTGCATCACGCTGGAAATGATAGAATTGAGATAACGATAGACGAATTTGAGGAGGAGTTCAATAAATTCTGTGAAGGCTATCAAAGAAGCCGTCGCAGTGTACGCAGGCTGCACTGGCGTTTTGATTGATGTGAGGAGGCTTTTATGACCGTATCCGTATATTCAAGAGAAGCAATCGAGTCTGTTATCGCTGATGGCAAGTTTCCGAAGAATACCGCTGTTATCAGCTTTTGTGACCCGGCGCTGAAGCATATTGACAAAGACTATTCCCGTGTCGATTATAGCAGTGCCTGCACCGATGTGTTTTATTGCGCGGTTGACGATCTTGACCTCGATTATCTGCCGGAAAAGGGATATACCTATGACAGCTTCTTCCCCGAAGCAGACGAACTGGCGGCGTTTATCAACAAGGCTTACCTTGACGGCAAGGATATCATCTGTCAGTGCGAATACGGTCAAAGCAGAAGTGCGGGGTGTGCAGCGGCGATATTGGAGCATTTTTACCGCCGGGGCATTGACATTTTTACAGATTACAAGTATTATCCGAATCAGGTCGTGTATCACAAGGTTTTTGATGCGCTGGAGGCGGCAGCGTTTCAGCCGACAGAGTATCTTCAGCGTGTACACGATTATGCCGGCACAAAATTCCCGTTTGACAGAAATGCCATTGAAGAAAGCCTTAACAGACTGCCGCAGACGAAAAGAGACATTTTGTATATGTATCTGTGGGAGAGAAAGTCGATGGCTTCAATTGCCAGACTGGTTGGATTCGAGAATTTAAGAATCGAACAGATTCTATCGGTATGCCATAGAAATCTTGCAAATTATATCGCAAGCTGTATGAGAAGATGATACATCACAAGAGAAAAATAGAGCATTGCCCATTTTCGGCAATGCTCTGTTTTTTGATTACTCGTCCTCGTCGCTGCACTCGACAAGCCCGTGCGTGAGTTGGATATAAACGCACTCTGCTCGGTCGTGTTCCTCGCCATCGGTGGACATCATGAGTTCAAGATAATACGCCTTAGCTTCTTCGCAGTCGGACCAGACCTCACGGTTTCCGTTGCAGACGGTAGTGACCTTGCGTGATCTCGGCATTGCCAACTCAGGTGTTTTCAACATAACTGTTACCTCCAAAACATTATTGTAGATACAGTATATACCATAATCATGCAGGAGTCCAGTCTATCAGGGAAATTGTAATAATTCTTGTGCAGGGCGCAGCAATATCACAATTATCCTCGGTGCAATGTGCCGTATCATTCAAGGTCATTCCGCTTCTTTCTTTTCTGCTGGTCTCGGCTCTGTTCCTGACGGAGATATTCCTCGATCGTCCGCTGTGCGTCAGCAAGCTCACGAGCTTTCTTGTCTGCCTTATTGAATTCGGTATTCATTTCCGAAATCTTATCACGGAGCGCCGTGATACTCTTTTCCAGCTTTTCCACGGTGGGAATATGCCCTGACGGGTAAAGCTCAAAAACCTGTGTACGGATTTTCCCATACTCGGCGAGCTCGGCGCTATGCTCCTTGCGATACTTCTTTTCGGCTCGACCGCTGAGAGCTTTCAACTCCTCGCCGTAGTGCTTCACCTCCCGATATTTCTTCAGGACTTTCAGCTTGACTTCCAGATCTTCGATCTCTGTTTTCAAGTTGTTCAGCTCGGACACCAAGCGACGGCTGTGAGCATAAGCGGAGATTGCTGCATTGCGTATCTCCTCCGGCTCGACTCCATACTGTGCGATAATATTCTTAGCAACACTCGCCACCTTCATATTGCCCCTGTCAATAGCGTCACGGACAAACCTGTTTTCCTCAACCTTCGGAGTGACAACTTTGATCTTTGTCCTCGGCACATAAACCATACAACCTTGATACTGCGCGATACGGCTTTTGATCTGCTCAGTCTCGTAAAACCAGCCCAGCGTTCGGCTTCGGGTGAACTTCGCTCTCGGATTGTGCTCTTTCTGCTCCGCAAGCATAAATTTCAGGTCGATCTTATGGTCGGGATTGTACTCGTAGAGTATGCCGAAATCTGCACACCTGGCAAGGAAATCCTCAAAGTTTTCGCTCTCCTTGACAACCTGATCTATCGCATATTTCAGCTTCGCTTTCCACGATAATCCCTGACGGCTCATGTCCCATTCCCAACGGCTCTTGCCCTTTCCCATTTCGGGGTGCTGAATAACATTCAGATGATGCCGCTTGCACACCTCATCTGAGGTATCACGGAGCTTCTTCCACATACGCTCGCTAATCTTCCCCTGATTGTTCAAAGTCTGGAAAGTATAACCGTTAATCAGGTTCGTATTATTGAATACGCAATGCAGGTGTATATGCTGTTTATCGACGTGGACTGTCAGCAGGAACTGGTACTGATCGTCCAGAAATTTCGTGCAGATCTCCTTGCCGACTTCGAGCGCCCTTTCGGGTGTGATCTCACCGGGCTTGAAGCTGACGATAAAGTGCTGTGCGAGGACGGTGCTTCTGCGTGATCTGATCTCGGCAAAATCCTTTGCGGCTCTGCTCGGCTTTTCGCTGCAACCGAAGGCATAAACAATCCTGCCGTTGTCGGTCTTTTCGGGGTTAGCGATGTAGGCGAGTGAGCCTTCAACATCTTCGTGTATCGGAAATATTTTTGTTGTCGCCATAGGTAGCGTTCCTCCAATCTTTTTTCAGCAAATAATTCTCCTGGATTTTTGCTGATTCTTTCTCTTTTTTATTCGGGGTCTTAGGGGCAGTCGACCTCTAACAAGCGGTGTATAAAAGCATTCAAATTTGAAATTTGTAATGCGGTTATACCATGCTTGCGAACTGTGATTATGCCCGTTCCGGGCATTTTTCATTTTGAGCCTGCGGCTCTCGAATTTTTCTCACTCTTGTGAGAAATTGGAGCTCTGCGACTGCACATCTGTTATTGTAATATTCATCGGCGCAATTATCGTGCCGGGAGTGCGGCAGTCTGGTGAAACTTCTCTCATATATCAATACCAAATTATGTGGCGTATCGTTAAGTATCCACACTGAAAATTTTGCAATATATTTGTGCATTACAGAGATTATTTCAGCGGCACTTAACGATAAGCTATTTTTATTGGTAAGGATATGTAGGAGAATATTACTCCCAATACGCCAAAGCCCTCTACTTATCTACCGTGATTTTGGAGCTTTCGGGCATGATTTTCTGAAGAATTTACAGTTTGTTCATGGCAGTTCTCCCTATCGCATAATTTCAACACCGGAAAACTATTTATTATGACGATGAGCTTGTATGACTCTGAACGAAGTCCTCCGTTCCGCTGATGGACTATCTGACACTTTCCGCAGGAGCTTTCACTATAAAAATAACTGCACCTTACACGGTGCAGCAGGCGGTCATATTGTCGGTATATCATACAGAATATCTCACGCCGATTTAGGCATAATGGAGAACATTTCGATTTCGGGTAAGATAATTCTCAAAATCTTTGTCCAAAACGGAATTTTCCCGGTAGTAAGGTGAGAGATGTTTTAGGGCATCGCTGTAAGATGCTTATTTGTAAACATTCTGTGAACTTTACAGAAAAACCTTCCCACTTTTCCAAATTTCCCGGTAGATAAGTAGAGGGGTATGATCATCATCAGAAATGTGTGATCGTCCTACTCAACGATAGGTGTGAATTTTCTGTAAACATTTCAGCTTTTCTTGCCCGATTTTCCATTTTTCTTACTTGGTATATAGAGGGGGATTTATATCGTGGCACAGAACATAGAAATGCTCGTTTGAAATCATAACGAACAAGGCTGAAAAATCATGTTCATTACCGTTGAACAATAGACAGGAGATGATGTGGAGACTATTTCAAATTCCACCATAAGAATATAAACCAAAGAGGGGCAGAAAGAGAAAGCAATCCCCTCGCTCTAAAGCGTAGAGATAGAGAAGCTAAAGGAGTAACAAGCTATGAATAACAAGAAAGTGTCCTTCAAGGACAAGCAGGAGCAGTATAAAGACTGCCCTGAGAGAACGACTGTGCAGATTATCGACGGCTGCCGCTACACTGTGCATAGCCACTTTGTAGGTGACAAAGACCTCGATGAAGTCATGAGCAAGCTCGCTTTTGAAGCAGCGATGAGGGAGTCCCTCTCGGCTTGAAAAAGAATCAAAAAAGGTATTGCCAAATCCGGTATATTGCGCTATAATGGGTATATCGGATTCGGCTCTGCTTTCAGAAAGGAGTAAGTTTATGGCAAAGCAGACCGAAAATAATGTGGGCATTTATATGCGCCTATCAAAAGAAGATATGCTGGACGGCGACTCGCTGTCCATTGAAAACCAGAAGATGATGTTGACAAAATTTGTCCGTGAAAAGGGCTGGAATCTCATCTCAGAGTACGTTGATGACGGGTACAGCGGAACCGATTTTGAACGACCGGGCATACAGAGATTGCTGTCCGATGCACAGCTTGGCAAGATCAACACGGTGGTGGTAAAAGACCTTTCCCGCTTCGGTCGTAATTACATCGAAGTCGGCCGCTACATCGACTACATATTCCCGATGAACCATATCCGTTTCATTGCGATCAATGATGGCGTGGACACGGCTGACCGCAGCAGCACCGCACTGGACATGATGCCGATCATCAATTTGTTCAACGAATGGCACAGCAGTTCCACCAGCAAGAAAATCAAAGCAGTATTCGAGGTCAACGCAAAGGCTGGCAAGTACCTCGGCAGCAAAGTCCCCTACGGTTACAACAGGGGCGATGATCCGAACCATCTGCCTGTTATCAATCCCGAAACCGCACCTATTGTAAAGCGTATCTTTGATATGCGTGTGCAGGGAATGAGTCCGCTGAAAATCTGCGCTGTCCTGAATGAAGAAGGGATACCGAGTCCTGCTGAGTATTATTATCAGCAGAGGGGCGAGAACGATCCGCAGAATAACAAGCATTTGTGGGGCAGGACAACACTCAATCACATTCTGCATAATCCCATGTATCTCGGACATCTGGTGCAGTTGAAGCAGACCTCCGTATCGCACAAGAATCACCAGAAGATCATGAAGGATGAGAGCGAGTGGACAGTTGTGGAAAATACGCATGAGCCCATTATTTCTCAGGAGATATGGGACAGATGCCGTGAAATCGACGCAGAACATACAACAGGCAGAGTCAGCAGCAACAAGACGGTGA
Source organism: Oscillospiraceae bacterium (assembly GCA_016296505.1). Classification (GTDB taxonomy): domain Bacteria; phylum Bacillota; class Clostridia; order Oscillospirales; family Ruminococcaceae; genus Firm-04. The sequence goes on along the minus strand of JAEDJD010000005.1, from coordinate 4,761 downwards.
AGCCGTTAAGCTCTCTGCTGTACTGTGCTGACTGTGGTTTCAGAATGACATCTGCAAAATCTACAAACAAGGTCGGCTACACGACAGGCAATCCGCATATCGTCGTGTGGGAGTTTTACAAGTGCGGTACATACACCCGTTACGGCAAGGATTATTGCTCCACGCACTACATCGATCAGCGAAAGATCGAAAAGATCGTCCTTGATGATATTCGCTCCCTGATGTGTATGGTGGGTGACGATGAGGAGACGGCACGCAAAGCGTTCCTTGCCCGTAAGCAGAAAACGATCAATCACCAGACCTCCGCAGACAAAGAAAAGCTCCAGACCGCTAAAAAGCGAATCACAGAGCTTGACAAGCTGATGCAGTCAGCGTATGCGGATAAGGTGTCGGGTGAGATGCCTGCAAGTGTGTGTGCCAAACTGTTGGAGCAGTATGAAGCGGAGCAGAATGCACTTATCTCACAGGTGCAGGAGATCGAGAACCATATGCTCACGATGCGACAAGACGAGCGTGATGTAGAGGAGTTCATCGCCCGTCTGAAAAAGTACCAGAACGCCGAAGTCCTTACCCGTGAGATGAGTCTTGCACTGATCGATGCGATTACCATTGATGAGTGCGTGAGAGGCAAGCAGGAGCGTGACATTCACATTTACTACAAATTTATTGATAAGGGTTATTCGGGTAAAACCGAATAGGAAATACTTTACTTTCTAAATGTACAGTTGACACAGGAAGATATGCGAGAGGGCGAGTCCCTCTCCATAGAAAATCAGAAGAAAATGCTGACGGACTATGTTAGTCAGCAGGCGGGCTGGAATTTGGTGGAGATATGCGAAGATGACGGATATTCGGGTACAAATTTTGAACGCCCCGGCATTAAGCAAATTCTTGACGATGCAAAGTCGGGCAAGATCAATCTTATTCTTGTGAAAGATTTATCTCGTTTCGGTCGTAATTACATCGAGGTCGGTCAGTACATCGACTACATTTTTCCTTCATTCAATATCCGCTTCATCGCCCTGAGTGACAATGTGGATACGCTTGACCGCAACAGTACGGCAATGGACTTAATGCCGATAATGAACTTGTTCAACGAATGGCACGCCGCAAATACTTCCAAGAAGGTGCGTAGTGTCCTTGCCCAGAATGCCAAAGAGGGAAAATACATCGCTTCATATGCTGCCTATGGCTATCTGAAAAGCGATGATGAAAAGCATACACCGATTATTGACGAGCCTGCCGCACAGGTGGTACGCCGTATCTTTGAGCTTCGTGCAACAGGTATCACACCGACACAAATTGCAAAGAAGCTGAACGCTGAGGGTATTCCCATTCCGTCCGACTATCGGGCGCAGATGTTGGGTAAGCCGAATATGTATAAAAACACATTCCATTATTGGAGTCATGTTGCGGTGAGAAATATCCTCAGCAATCCTATCTACATCGGCAACCTCGCACAGCAGAGATACACTACGGTATCATTCAAAAATCACAAGTCCGTCCGTAGAAGTAAGGACGAGTGGGTTATTGCGGAGCATACTCACGAGCCTATTATTTCTCAGGAGCTTTGGGACAAGTGCCAAGAGGTTGACCGCTGTGCAAGCCACGGCAAAATTATGAAAAAGGGCATTGTTCTTCCGCTGAATAGTTTGATGTTCTGTCCTGACTGCGGTGCAAAGATGAAGCTGAACGGTCACGCAAAGAAAAAGGACGGCTCTGTCAATTATTTCTATGCCTGCGGTACATACAGCCGATGCGGTGCAAGCACTTGTACCACTCACTATATCAGCAGAAAGCAGATCGAAAAGATAGTGCTTGCCGATATTCACGCAAAGGCGAGATATGTGATTGAGAGCGAAGATGAAGCCCGTCAGGAGTTTCTGAAACGCAAAGAAACGGACGGAACGAAATACCTTGACGATGCCCGTCAACAGCTTGCAAAGCACCAGTCAAGGCTTGCTGAGTTGAAGATGATGACACAGAAAGTCTATCAGGACAAGCTGCTCGGCAAGGTGCCGGAGGACTTGTGCCTTGAAATGCTCGGTCAGTTCCGCACAGAAGAAGCAGAACTGACGGAGAAAGTAGAAAGCCTTACCGCCGCATTGGAACAGGACAGCAAGGCAAAGGACGATATTGAGGAATTTATCCGCCGTCTGAAACAGTATGCCGATGCACCTGAGCTGACGAGGGAAATGTGTGTAGACCTGATCGAGTATGTTGTGATTGGTGACCGTCCGAAGGATAAAAGCACACCTCGCCGTATTCAGATTTATTACAAGTTCCTCAATAATGGGCTTGCCGAGGGTGAAAAGCCCGAATTCAAGTGAAAATAAGCAAATAGTAAGTTAGGTGTATCCATTAGATAATGTTTGCTCTGACATACGGAATTCGCATTATGCCGTATTCATCGTATTTATCCGAAGACTATGTTCCGCAGTGGATTTATGAGAAGGGCGCTCAAAAAAATAAAGCACAGCTTCGGGATGATCCTGCAGGTTCGATCGTAGAATTTCCGAAGTGGGATGATCCGGTCTATCTTCAGGCGCATAAGGATTTTACCAAGGCATTGGCTGAAAAATATGACGGCGATCCAAGAGTGGAATTTATAGACATCAGACCATTCGGCGATTATGGGGAATGGCATAATTCTTTTGCGGTAGGCGATGAGATGTATATGCCATCTCTGGATATTCAGAAAGATATGCTGGATTGTTATGCAGAAGCGTTTGATGAAACGACAATTGCACTTCCTTCCAATGCCCGTGGAGAAATCTACAAATATGCGCTTTCAATCGGCATTGCCAAGCGCGATGATGGTCTGATTTCGATTCCGAACGCGGAATGGAGCCTCAGACCGGCTTACAAAGCCAATCTGCCGGTGCTTGGCGAAAATTATTGGCCATACGCATGGATGAGGGATGCTGTCAGAGAAACTGAATATTCCTATGTGAACTGGACGCCGCAGCGTTTCCGTGAGACGATTGAAATATCCCATCTGTCGATCTATGCGCTCGATCAGGACAGCAATTGCAGCTACGAATTCTACAAGGAACAAAAGGATGTGATTGACGAAATGTGCAACCGACTGGGCTACAATTTCACTGTCACATCGGCAAAACGAAATGACAATCGGCTTCTTGTGAAGATTAAAAATACCGGACTTGCACCCGCATTTTTCAATATTGACCTGTGTGCGGAAATCACGGACAAGGACGGCAATAAGCTTGCAGCATTTGGCGAGCCTGTCAGAATCGAAGAAGGCTCGTTCCACGACGAGGAGGAAAAATACTTCCTGTTTACATATGACGGCATACTCCCAGATGACGCGATCATCTGCCTTGCCATGTATGACTGCGACAATCCGCTTGTCAAGGGCAAAGATCCGACCGTGAAATTCGATAATCAGAATACATTATCAACGAACAGACTGAAGCTGATTGCAGAAACGCCTGATGGCGATGTCAATGCGGATGGCAAATTCAATGCTGCCGATGTGGTATTGCTCCAGAAATGGCTGCTTACCGTCCCTGACGTCAAGCTTGCAAACTGGAACGCAGGAAATTTCTGTGCTGATAACAGACTGAATGCTTTCGATCTCTTTCTTATGAAGCGAGAACTTCTGAAAAATAACTGAATACCATACAAAGAGCCTTCCATCACGAAGGCTCTTTTCAATGATTGCCAGACTGCAAATGGCAAATGCAATCTGGCTTATATAAAAGCAGCGTACCAGAGATCAGGATGCGATGCCGAAGCGGTATCCGGATATTGCGGATGCACAGCTTGTATTGCAGGAATATTGCAATGTTGTGGTCGCCAAAGGCAGGGGCGTTCTGACGGAAGAACAACGTAAGTTTGCAGATGTTGTTCCGCGTCAGTATAGGAATGTCGGCTGCGATGATGAAAATGAAGCGCTTATGATGGATGCGCAGACCATTCTGATGTATTATGCGGAGAGTCTGGTGGATCTGAATATCCTGAATATAAGTGTGGATGAATGGGCGGAGACTTATTATCGGGATATGGTGCTTGATTGATTGTGAAAACCGTTTTATAAGCAAAAAAGGAAATCGACCAGAGATATGGCCGATTTCCTTTTTTTATATTTCATTTTTTCGTTTTGTTGATGATAGAATCCCATGTGATTTCATGATTGGTCAGTACTGTTTCCACATAATAAAGAAGTATATATTGTGCGTCTTCCACATCAATCATGCCGTCTTCATTGACATCTGCTGCTTTTATTTGCGCCGGCGTCAACGAATTTGAACTGCCTGCAAGCATTTTTGTATATGCCAGAAGTACAATTTGTGCGTCTTCCGTCGTGACGTGATCATCGTCGTTCACATCGCCCTTTGTATAGGTGATTGTTTCCGAACCCGGAGTTGTGGTCGTAGCGGAAGTGGTTGTATCAAAAGTGGTTGTAGCAGCAGTCGTGGTGGAAGTGGTTGTAGTAGCAGTCGTGGAAGTCGAGGTGGAAGTGGTTGTAGCAGCAGTCGTGGTGGAAGTGGTTGTAGCAGCAGTCGTGGTGGAAGTGGTTGTAGCAGCAGTTGTGGTGGAAGTCGTTGTAGTAGCAGTCGTGGAAGTCGTGGTGGAAGTGGTTGTCGTGGAAGTCGAGGCGGAAGTGGTTGTAGCAGCAGTTGTGGTGGAAGTCGTGGTAGAAGTGGTTGTAGTGGAAGTCGAGGTAGAAGTGGTTGTCGTGGAAGTCGAGGTGGAAGTGGTTGTAGCAGCAGTCGTGGTGGAAGTGGTTGTAGCAGC
>JAEDJD010000036.1 GCA_016296505.1 Oscillospiraceae bacterium | reverse complement strand
TGCTTATTGGACCGCCCGGCAGCGGCAAGAGTATGCTTGCCAAACGTATGCCGGGGATTCTGCCGGCATTGTCCTTTGCGGAATCCATTGAAACAACGATGATTCATTCCGTTGCCGGTCTGCTGGATACGGAACATCCTCTGGTAACTGTCAGACCGTTCCGATCGCCGCATCATACAATCTCCTCTGCCGGACTTGCAGGCGGCGGTTCCATTCCGCATCCGGGCGAAATATCGCTTGCGCATAATGGACTGCTCTTTCTCGATGAACTGGCGGAGTTTGACCGCCGAACGCTGGAAATTCTGCGGCAGCCACTGGAGGACAGATCCGTCACGATCTCCCGTGCTTCCGGTACAATCAGCTATCCATGCTCGATCATGCTGGTTGCTGCAATGAATCCATGTCCCTGCGGATATCTCGGTCATCCAAGCCGACCGTGTACCTGCGGACAACGTGCTGCTGCACAGTACCTCAACCGCATTTCTGGTCCTCTGCTCGATCGCTTTGATCTGCATATCGAAGCGGCTCCTGTCACGTTTGATGATCTCTCCTCGCAAACGCCGGAGGAATCAAGCGCAGAAATCCGAAAGCGCGTCGTTGCCGCAAGAGAAATTCAGGAGCAGCGCTTCAAAGGATCGAAAATCACCTGCAACGCCCGTATCACGCCGAATATGCTTGCAGCATTCTGCCCGATGACGGACAGCGCAAAGAAAAGGCTCAAGGCGGTATTTGAACAAATGGGACTCTCTGCAAGAGCCTATGATCGCTTGCTAAAGGTTGCACGCACTGTCGCAGATATGGCTGGCAGCGAAATCATTGATTCCATTCATGTTGCGGAAGCCGTGCAATACCGCACCCTTGACCGTAAATATTGGCAGACGCCAAAATAACAGATACATACCGCATTTGCGGTTTGCAATGTAACAGAGATACAGGAGATACAAATTGAAACGTACACTTTCCGCAGATTCCACGAGAGAAAACTTCTGGCGCAGAATTGACTGGATGCTTCTCACACTCGTAACCATCTGTTCCGGTGCAAGCGTTCTGATGCTGCGCACGCTCTGGACAGAAAATATTTCCACGGAAGTCGATGCCAACGACTGGATTGTGCAGCTTATTTCGCTCGGATTAGGGCTAGCTGGCTGCATCATCGTTTCCGCGATTGATTACCATAAATTGGCGCGATTCTGGTTTCTATATGCGCCAATTGCGCTCGGACTTGTCGCGCTGACCTTTACGAACCTCGGCTATGGACGCGAGGGCGCAGACGACCGTGCATGGATTGACCTTGGCTTTGTACAGATACAGCCCTCAGAAATCCTAAAGCTGGTCTTTCTGCTGACCTATGCCTATCACATTTCCAAGGTGACGGATAAGCTGAATCAACCGCTGCATTTGTTTTTGCTGCTGCTTCATGCGGCAGTTCCGGCAAGTATCGTTGCAGTACAGGGCGACTACGGTACGGCGATCGTTTTCGCCGCAATGACCATATTCATGCTGTTTACGGCAGGACTTTCTTTCTGGTATCTTCTCGGCGGTACAGCTTTGATGCCGCTGGTATTCTGGTTTGTCTGGACGTATGCGCTCGGCGACGTACACCGAAACCGGATTCGTGTTCTGTTGCATCCCGGCACCGATTCGCTCGGTCTGGAATATCAGCAGAATCTTGGACTCAAAGCCATTCGCTCCGGCGGATTGTTCGGACAGGGACTCAGCGGCGGCACCTATACCGCTGTACCGGAAATGCACAATGACTTCATCTTTGCCTTTATCGGAGAAGCATTCGGTTTTATTGGCGCGATTGCGGTCATCGTGATTCTGGCGGCAATCTGTCTGCGGATATTCCATAACAGCCGCATCGCAAAGGATACCATGGGCAAAACGCTCTGCATGGGCGTCTTCGCAATCCTGTTTACGCATAATCTGATGAATCTCGGCATGGTGCTGAAGGTAATGCCGGTCATCGGTATTCCGCTGCCGTTTTTCAGCGCTGGCGGAACGGCAATGCTTTCCATGTATCTCTGCATTGGTCTGGTCATCAGCGCCTATACGCATAACCAGAAAAAATATCGTGTATTCTATGACGCCGAAAATCCGAATGGATAAAGCAGTATCAGTACCAATACACGTATTTCACATCGGGATTTTACTGCCATACAGGAATCCCGACGCATACATATTTTCATTTCAAAGGAGATTATCAAAGCTATGGAACCCACAATGTTTCCGATCAGTCAGGATAAGCATTTGATCTTTTGTATTCTTGCAACGCTGCTGTTCCTGCTTCAGTTTGTACGAACAAAGCGTTGGTATCAGCTCGTCATGGCGATTGCGATTCCAGCTTCGCTGCTGATTTATGTTCAGCCGGAAAATAAAACGATTTATTTCGGCGTCGGTATTCTGGAAGTTGTATTGCTGCTGCTCGCACTGATTCTCAATATTGTTCAGTCTGCCAAAATTGCGAAAGCAGAAAAATTAGCAGAGGCAGAAGCGGATACAGCCAGTACCGCCGCTGACGCAGCGCTGCCTGTCGCAGAAACGGAGGAATAATGTATGCGCGCAAAACGAATTGTAATCCTTGACTGGGATACAATGGCATATAACAAAGACGAGGTCAATGTTCGCCGCTTTGCACCGCTTGCAGAGACCGTCGATGTATACCCGTCTACAAAGCCGGAAGAAACCGTTGCCCATATTGGCGACGCAGATGTCGTAATTTGCAACAAGGTGCTCATTACCAAAGAAATCATGGACGCCTGCCCGAATATCAAATATATCGGTATTCTCGCGACCGGCTTCAACAATGTCGATCTGGATGCGGCGGCAGAACGCGGGATTCCGGTCTGCAATGCCGGCAGCTACTCGACAGACGCCGTTACACAGCTTGTTTTTGCATATATTTTCGATCATTTTCAGCGTGTTTCGCTGTATTCTATGGATGTAAGGCTTGGCGCATGGGAAACTGCGCCAACATTTTCCTATTTTCCATATCCGACCGGAGAACTGCGTGGCAAGACGCTCGGCATCATCGGCTACGGCAATATCGGTAAAAATGTTGCAAAAATCGCAGACGCCTTCGGAATGTCCGTGCTGATTGCAACCAGATCGCAGCCGGATCACTGCCCGTATCCACTTGTGACGGCAGAGGAGGTTTTTCGCCGTGCGGATGTTCTCACGCTGCACTGTCCACTCACGGAGAAAACACGCGGTATCATCAACAAGCAATCGCTTGCGATGATGAAAGAAACAGCCATTCTCATAAACACCTCTCGCGGCGGTGCCGTTGTTGAAGAAGATCTTGCTGCGGCTCTGAATCATGATATGCTCGCAGCAGCCTATCTCGATGTGCTCGAAAAGGAGCCGATGTCCGCAGAATCACCGCTAAAAGGTGCAAAAAACTGCGTCATCACACCACATATCGGTTGGACGCCACTCGAAGCACGGCAGCGCCTGCTTGATATCACAGAGGATAATCTGCGAGGCTGGCTAAACGGCAATCCGCAGCATATCGTAAACGGCGTGGCCGCTGCTCCGGCAGAATGAATGATCGTGTCGCTTCGCTATGAGTTTGTATGTAAACTCACTCTCTCCAAAGGGATCATATCCCTTTGGAATCCCGTTTTGCAGGAGAAAAACAATAGATTATATTGATATGTTGAAAAGGGAAATCAATGAAAAGGCGTCCTTGCCGGATATCGTCGACGCATTTGAGAAAATGTGCAGCGAGCCGATTGCCGATGATATGATTTTATTTGAGACCGGCACATTTTCTTTTACCGGTGAACCGCTTTTTTATTTTTGTCTGGTGCGACAGTTCCCGAAAGAAGACGATGATGAGTTTTATCAGATTCATGTCGAGATTCTGTTTCAGCCTGACAGCCAAAATTGTGAATTCTCCGGAGCAGTCTGGAATGAAGACATTGAAGATAATATTTTTCATTTTATTCGGAAATCAAATGTATTTGCATATGCAAAATCTCAACCATATCGGAACATCAAAATCTATATGGATGAAACTTAAAACGAGGTCTGGGAGTCATACTCCCGGTATCAACCCATTGGAAATACCTCTATCGAATTGAAAGGATGTTTTTTTTGGAAAGCGAATCTACATCGCTGCGCAGACTCTCGGAGAGTCACCGCATTGTCGTCAAGGTCGGCACATCAACCCTGACGCACCGTACCGGCAGAATGAATCTGCGGCGGTTTCATAATCTTGTACGCGTGCTCGCCGATCTCTCCAACGCAGGCAAACAATTGATTCTGGTTTCATCAGGCGCCGTAGGCTTGGGAGTCGGACAGCTCGGTTTGCGAGAACGCCCAACCGATACCCCGACAAAACAGGCTTGTGCCGCTGTCGGACAGTGTGAGCTGATGTATCTCTATGACCGACAGTTCGGAAATTACAGCGTGAATGTCGCGCAGGTACTTCTGACTAAGGCGATCCTCACGAATAACGGCGGCGAAAATGCCGGAAACTGTATGGAACGTCTGCTGGAGCTTGGCGTCATCCCGATTGTCAATGAAAATGATACCGTCGCAATCGACGAATTGGAGCTTGAAATCGGTGAAAACGATTCCCTTGCGGCGATTGTCGCAGGCTTAGTACACGCCGACACGCTCGTATTGATGAGCGACATCGACGGACTCTACTCTGCAGATCCGCATAAAGATGAAAATGCCGTGCTGATTCCTGTCGTACACGAGATTACACCGGAAATTGCGAGTATTGCAGGCGGCGCAGGTACACCGAATGCACGCGGCGGCATGGCAACCAAAATTTCTGCGGCAAAAATGGCAACCGACGCCGGTATTGATATGGTCATCATGAACGGTGAAAAGCCGGAGCAACTATATGATCTGCTGCTGCATGATGAACCGGTCGGTACGCGGTTTGTGGCAAAGCAATGAGGCAGGGAAAACACGGCGGCAGATTTTCGACGCGGCGTGAAAAGCTCTTGCGGGAAATCTTTTCGTTCCGTGATTCGCCGCCGGAGAATATCAGGTTCATTGCCGGCGGAATGCGCGCACTGCCACCGTTTGTTTATGGCTTTTCAGGGCTGTTGCTTATCATAGGCGGCAAAGAATTGATACGGCATTGGATTTTAAACAGTGAACGTAATGTCTCCGCAGTTGAAACAATTCCGTGTATGCTGATTATTGCTGCGGCTGCAATGAGCGTACTTGTGACGCTCTGGCAGTTTTTGCGGCCTAAGATCGAAGTGCAGGGAAAGTCATTTTGTTACCGTGGGCAGTGGTACGGCTGCAGCGAAATCACAGAAATGAAGCTCACCCACAGCAAACGCATTCAGATCTGCACGGCGGAAAAACGGATTTGTTCCTTGGCATGGGCAGAGGACAATGCCGAAATGCTGATTCCGTGGGCACACAAACTGGATATTCCAATCATTGATCGGCGGCCGCGGTCATCGGAACCTGCCGTGATGGCTGTAGCGAAAATCAAAAACGCCGTTACGCAGGCGATGCCGCAGAGCCGGCGCGCACCAGCAGCCAAAATTTTCACGGCAGCGCAAACATCTTCGCAGTATGAGATTGCAAAGGAGCAATACAAAAACCGACCTGATATCACCGAATTCATTGTTCCGGACGGGGTGAAAGTCATTCGGAGCAAGGCTTTTTCGGGCTGCGTGAATCTCGAAAAAATCACGCTGCCTACTTCGTTGACAGAAATCGAAGCCTATGCATTTGAGAATTGCAATGCACTGCGGGAGATTGCTATTCCAGAGGGCGTCAGAACGATCGGCAGCCGTGCGTTTTATGAATGCAAGGCGCTCACGCACTTCAAGTTTCCGCAGAGTATGCGCGGCACGAAGATTGAAAGCGGAATGTTTTATAACTGTATTTCGCTCGAAACAGCCGTGCTGCCGGATCGTCTTTCCGGAAATTTTGAAAATGTGTTCCCGAACTGCGAAAGTCTGCGGAAAATTCAACTGCCGGATGGCATTGAAGCAATCGGCTCGTTTACATTTCAATACTGCGAATTGCTGGAAACAGTGAATATTCCCACAACGGTCAAAAAGATCGAATATAAGGCATTTCTTGGCTGTGAGGAGTTGCGTGAAATATATATTCCGGATCAGGTGCAGAGCATTGACGCATACCGAACCTTTGCAAGATGCAAAATGCTGGAAAAAATTCGCCTGCCGTTCAACATCACGTTCCGGCACATTTTTGATGAGGATAGCGCGGATGCTGTCGGATGCTGTTTTGCAGGCTGCACTGCGCTGAAAACTGTCATTCTCGGCAGCCGTAAATATACGCTTGACGGTCCGCTCAATGACGAAGCACTCCGTAAAATGCGCGGAAGATGAAATCAATATTGGAGGAAAAACATATGGAACAGCTGACAGTTCAGCAACTCGGTGCAAATGCCAAGGCAGTTGCAGGCATACTCGCCGCCGCCTCTCCGATGCAGAAAAACAAGGCGTTGGCTGCAATCGCAGACGCACTGACTTCCCGTTCTGCCGAAATCATGGCAGCAAATCAAATTGATCTCGAAAATGCGGTCAAAAACAATATGTCAAAGGCAATGCAGGATAGACTTCTGCTTAATGAGACTCGTATTGCTGGCATTGCGGACGGCGTGCGTAAGCTGATCCAGCTTGACGATGTTGTTGGCAAAATCGAATCCGGCGTTGTTCGTCCGAACGGTCTGCGCATCCAGAAAACGCGCGTTCCGCTGGGCGTGATCGGTATTATTTTCGAAAGCCGGCCAAATGTTACAGTCGATGCGGCAACACTCTGTATGAAAGCCGGAAACTGCGTGATTCTACGCGGCGGAAAAGAAGCGTTCAGCTCCAATGTCTGCCTGACGAATATCATGCGTGACGCGGTTGCAGCGGCAGGATTGCCAGCGGATATCATTCAACTCGTGCCGGATACCTCAAGAGAAAGCTCGAATCAGCTCATGAAACTCTCGCAGTATCTCGATGTACTGATTCCGCGCGGCGGTGCAGGTCTCATTGCGGCTGTTGCGGAGAATGCGACCGTTCCCGTCATCAGAACGGGCGTCGGCAACTGTCATGTTTTCGTTGACGATTCAGCCGATCTTGAAATGGCTGTTCATATCATTGATAACGGTAAAACGCAGCGTCCATCCGTTTGCAACGCCATCGAAACGGTCCTGATTCACAAAAATATAGCAGCACAGTTCCTGCCGATGATGAAAGCAAAGCTTGATGAACACAGCGTCACGCTGCACGGCGACAGCGCAGCAAAATCCGTCCTCGGTGACTGCGTCCTCGATGCAAATGAGGACGACTGGGCGGCTGAGTATCTCGATTATCAGCTTGCTGTGAAAATTGTCAGCGATATTGACGAGGCAATGGCACATATCGCACGCTACGGTACCAATCATAGCGAATGTATCGTCACAAAATCACTCGATCACGCAGAAAAATTTCAGCGCGAAGTCGATGCGGCAGCGGTCTATGTCAATGCCTCGACGCGCTTCACGGACGGCGGCGAATTCGGCTTCGGTGCAGAAATCGGTATTTCAACACAGAAGCTTCATGCACGCGGTCCGATGGGATTGTATGAGCTGACTTCGGTTAAGTATCTGATCAACGGCGATGGTCAGGTGCGTTGATTCAGGACAAAATAACAAGCGCTACAGCGGCATTCGGCATCTGCTTGGCAGTTTCTTTTCGGATCAAGAGGTGACAATATGCGGCTGAACGAAAATATCACGAAGCTGGAGCAGAATTATTTGTTTGCAGAAATCGCAAAACGCGTCCGGCAGCATTGCGAAAAGCATCCTGACGCAAAAATTCTGTCGCTCGGCATCAACGATGTCACTCGGCCGCTTGCGCCTGCTGTCTGCGATGCAATGTCCATTGCCGCACAGGAAATGCGCTCCACAGACCGCTTTCACGGTTACGGAGATGTGCAAGGGGAATTGTCTTTGCGGCGCGCAATCTGCGGATATTACCGAACATTTAAGGTTGGGATTGAGCCGGAGGATGTTTTCGTCAGCGACGGCGCAAAGAGTGATCTTGCCAATCTCTGCGATCTGTTTGCGCCGGACAGCACCGTTCTGCTGCCGAATCCGGTCTATCCTGTATTCTATGATACGAGCGTCATGGCAGGACGGCAGATTTTATTCGCGCGCGGTACAAAGGAGAACGGCTTCCTGCCGATGCCGGATGACGGCGTGCATACCGATCTGATTTACCTTTGCTCACCCAATAACCCGACTGGCGCGGTTTATTCCCGCGCACAGCTTCAGGCTTGGGTCGAATATGCTCATGCGCATCAGGCTTGTATTATTTATGACGCCGCCTATGAAGCGTACATCCGCAATGCAGCGCTGCCGCGAAGCATCTTTGAAATTGCCGGCGCGGAAACCTGCGCCATCGAAATCAATTCCTTCTCGAAAATGGCAGGATTTACCGGTGTACGTTGCAGTTGGGTGATTGTGCCGCGTGCGCTGACAACCAGCGGACAGTCTCTCCACCGACTCTGGATGCGGCGGCAGTCCACGAAATATAACGGTACATCATATATTGTACAGCGCGGTGCCGCGGCAGTGTTTTCAGCCGAAGGTCAACGACAGGTTCGCATGGATGTGCAGTATTATATGGAGAATGCAGATCTCATCCGAAACGCTTTGCACCGCAGCGGCGTATTCACAACCGGAGGCGAACACGCACCCTATGTCTGGATGCAATGTCCATATCATCTACGCTCTTGGGATTGTTTTTCGCGGCTGCTGCATCATTACGGGATCGTTTCCGCGCCCGGTATCGGCTTCGGTGAACAAGGCGAGGGATGGCTGCGTTTTTCATCATTCGGCAGCCGTGAAACAATTGAGAAAGCTGCCTATCAGCTCGCAGCGCTTGACTGGGATCAGCTTGCGCTCTGGCAGGCGTCCGGCGGATAAGCATATTTTTTCATCTTAATCACAGAAAGCCGTTCTATTCAGATTGAAGCTGAATAGAACGGCTTATATTTTTATAGTTCAGAAGAAAAATAGTTCGAGCGATTACGCGCGTCAAACTTTTCGGCAAGCGTCCGGCAATTCTGCATGATCGTCTCTGCCTTTTCTGAAAGCTGCTCCGCCGTCAGCACCATACCGGATATATCAGTTCCGGAAAGCCCCTTTTCTCCCGCGGCAGTCAGCAGCTTTGCCGCTCCGCGATCAAACCAGAAGCATAAAAATGGATTTCGCGACCCTTCGCGCAATGCCTGATTTTTCTGATAGAAATCCAATCCGCGGCGCAGATCCGTCAATGCGTCATAGCAGAGCACCATACCGATTGCTTCCAACTGAAATCGCTGACCGTCACAAAGCGATCGCAGCGGTTGTACATATTTCTCTGCGGCATCCATATCGCCGCATTTCAGTGCGTCGCGCAGCAGATAGTGATAGGTTTTGCAGGGGACTTCCTCCGTCCGAAGGTTACGGTCGAAAATCTGGTTTGCCGCCTGCATTGCTTTTGTCCGGTCACCCATTTCTAACGCAAAACGTACAACCGAATCCAACTCGCTCGCCTCGCCATCTCCCAAAGCGTCCTTGGCAGCGTTTTGAAAGCTTTCAAAATCAAGGCGCATCTTCGCACGATCACTATAACTGAAAAAGATTGCGCGCTTTTCATACCACGAACGCAGCGAATAACCGTTTTCCAGCAGCATCCGTCGATACTCCGAAAACCATTGCATAACCTGCTTTTTTTCGATCTGATAAAATTCTGTCGCCGCCTCGACAATCCACTTGTACATCCAAAGCGTATCCCAAAGATTTTCCCGTTCTTGTTCCGGATCACGCCTCACCATCGCAAGATACTGCGGAAAATCAATCAACGCCTGATAACGATCGCCGGAAAATACCGACTCATGAATCAAATCATGATGAAAGCGTATCGCCCATGGCAAATCGTTTGCCTGCTCTGCTGCCGCCGCAGCCGTCCGGATTGCACGCATCCGCGAATCGCCCGATTGCAATGCCCGATATTCCTGCCGAAGCTGTTCGGGATTATATTGTTTCATTTGCCTCATCCTCCTTATTAAACGTCTGTCTCCGAGACATCAGAAGTATAACCGCAACGATCAGCAATACTATCGTTGTTGCAACGCCTGCCTCCAGTCCGAATGTGCCGCCGCCGATCCATTCTGACTTTCCGCTTTGTGAAAACTGCAATACTGTGCTATCGGTTGGAATACCGCTGACCTGCATTCCAAAAAAATTCCCCTGCGCCCAATTCCATATACTGTGCATTGCAGCCGCGCCCCAGATACTGCCTGTCCGAAGAACGTAGATCGCAGTTACGATTCCAAACAAAATCAGATTGATGATGGCAAATATAGAAAATCCATCGTTTCCGCAATGCATCACCGCAAAACTGACTGCACTGATTGCTACCGCCGCCCAAACAGAATGATGCGTACCAATAGACGTCATCAACCAGCCGCGAAAAGAAAGTTCCTCGGAAAAGCCCTGTATCATCCAACCGATAAACAGCAAGATCATCAAAATCGGATGCCGCACGGTCTGGATTCCCTCAAACCGAATCGCACCGCTGAACCATGCGATCAGTACAACTGCGCCCATCATTGCAAAACCGAGCAGCGCTCCGATCAGATAATCCGGTATCAGCTTTCGGCGCGTCAGAAACATCGTACCGACAGACCGTTTTTCAAAGCTTAAACAGAACACAAGGCTTATCGCAATGCAGATCGATGTCAGATACAGTGAGAGCATAAGCTGTGCATCGACATTCTCTATTATGCTTGTTGTCGAAATGCCTGCAATCTGCAAGCCAAGCAATATACAGCTTGCGGTAATTACTTGCAGAATTTCTGCTAGAAAAATAGAACACAAAAACAGCAGCAAGACAAGAAGAATATTTCGGCAAACACGCTGCTCCGGATTTTTACGAATACAAGCAAAATATGAGTTTGCATTCTGCAATTTCCAGTCTGCTTTCATATCGTGATATCCTTTCTATTCAGAAACGCCTGCATTTCCGCACGCAGCGGTGCTTGCAGGGTAATTATTTTATGTGCTGCCGGATCGGTCAGCGTCATGGAACCGCAGTGCAGTGCGTGCGCCTGTATGCGCGAGCAGTCGCCGCCATACAGATCATCGCCAAGCAGCGGATAACCGATATGCGCCATATGTACGCGAATCTGATGCGTTCTGCCAGTTTCCAGCGTCAGCTCCAAAAGCGTGCAGTCCGGCATTTCCTCTATGACACGATAATGCGTGACTGCTGGTTTGCCGTCCGCACGCACGCAGCGCGTAATCATGGAAGCCTGTGCTCTTGCAATCGGCGCATCGACCATACCGACGCCATGCAAACCTGCGCCAACCAAGGCGTAATACCGCTTCTGCACGCCGTTACGGAGAAAATTTGCAGCGTAAGCTGTTTTTGCAATCAGGCAAAGTCCGGATGTATTTCTGTCCAACCGATTGACCGCATGAAAGCCGCAGTCCGGATACTGCGCTGCAAACCAGTTTGCAAGCGTATCATCCCGATGCAGTATGGACGGATGCACAGGCATTCCAACCGGCTTATCGCATACCAGAATCTGCGAGGATTCATATACAACAGACAGACGCAGCGCCGTATTCGGCAAATGCTTGCACACTTCCGGCATATGCAGAAAAATAATATCGCCGCTGCTGACCGGATCGACAGTTCGCAAATGCTGACCGTTCCGCGTCATGCCGTCCGGCACCGCCTTGAGCCGCTTTATCATCTGTGCCGAAATGCCTGCATATTTCCGCAGATAATTCCCAAGCGGCATTTCGCCATCACAATGCACAGTGATTTGCAGACGACTCACGGGCAATATCCTTCCTTTTGCAGCTTCGTTAGAATAAAAAGCTGCTCTGTATGATCAGTCAAGTTTATTTTTTGAAATGCCATCTGTACGCTCCTTTTCAGATTCTTCTGTTATCTTATCACATCTGTGGATTCTTGTCAAGTTCGGCGCCGCTTCTGCATAGAATAAAGCAGAATGCGCACGAAAGGAGTTTTTGCATGAATCGTCAGGAATTTGAGGATACGGCTCGCAGATATCGTGAGGAGCTGTTCCGGATGTATGCCGGACAAAATATGAATCCACCGCCAAAGCCGCCGCAAGGGAATCGTCCTGTTCCACCGCCGCCGCCCAAACCGCCGCAGGGGAATCGTCCTGTTCCGCCGCCGCCCATGCC
>JAEDJD010000043.1 GCA_016296505.1 Oscillospiraceae bacterium | reverse complement strand
GATTTGCAAGCGCAATTAGAACAGGAAAATGAAACAGAGCAGAAATTAAATGAAACAATCAAAGCGCTTCAAGAGGATAATGATGTGATCGTCAAAGAAAAAGGCAGCGTGCAGAAAGCATTGGACGACGCGCTTGCGAAAATTGATGATTATATAGCCAAAGAACGCGTGGTAGTCGACGCATCGGAATTTGAGTCTAAAATTCAGGATGTCAGTGAATTGGCAACACTGGAGTATCAGTATACAAATGTCGGAATCGTCGACGGAGAAAAACAGTTTTCTTTTTGGAACCAGAAAATTCCGTTTACAGGAAAAACTGCTGTCATCGTTATGGACGGGGAAATCAAGGTCGGCATTGACTGCTCGAAAGCAGAGGTGGACTGTGATGATAAGAATAAAGAAATTGTTGTAAAATTGCCACCGTCTGCCATTCTATCAAATGAGCTCGATGAAAAAAGTATGACGGTTGTAGAGGATGAACAGTCGATTTTTAATAAGTTAACACAGGAGGACCACAATAATCTGCGAAAGCAGATTAAGGAAAAAGCACTTGAAAACGCGAAAAAAAGCAATGTGCTTGAGGTAGCGGATGAACGTGCACAGCTTCTCATCAAAGATATGATTGAATCATTTCCGAATGTAAAAGGCAACTATACGGTCAGATTTGTGGCCGTATCATAACATAAACGCTGTCCCGATTCCATTTTCTGCGTATTCATGATATAATATGGATAAATGGAAAACATATTGACTATATTGAAATCATATCCATTACAATCAGGAGGTATCATATGGCAGCATTTCATATCGGTGAATGTATCCGAAAAACCAAGCAGCGAATTCCGCTGAGTGAGTTCGAGATCCGGCAGCTTGTGCATGGTATCACAGCAGAGCCGCCAATTCCTGATTATCAGCTTGCAGCATGGCTGATGGCGGTATGCTTTTCCGGTTTGAATGATGCGGAAACTGCCGCGCTTACCATGGCGATGCGAGATTCCGGTCAGGTTATGCGCTGGGAGCTGGATGGCCCGGTTGCAGATAAGCACAGTACTGGCGGCGTCGGTGATAAAACGACGCTGATCCTTGCACCGATTGTTGCCGCGTGCGGCGTGTATATGCCGAAAATGTCTGGCAGAGGGCTTGGTCATACCGGTGGAACCATTGATAAGCTGGAGAGTATACCTGGACTATCTACCGAACTTGTACCGGATGATTTTCTGTCACTGGTCAAAAAGGCAGGCTTTGCTGTTGCGATGCAAACAGGAAATCTTGCGCCTGCTGATAAAAAGCTTTATGCGCTTCGTGACGTTACGGAAACTGTAGACAGCATTCCGCTGATCTGCGCGAGCATCATGAGTAAAAAACTGGCGACCGGCGCCGATCATATTCTGTTGGATGTCAAGGTTGGCAGCGGCGCGTTTATGAAAAATGACGCAGACGCGGCAGAACTCGCGCGCAGGATGCTAGCGGCAGCAAATGCGGACGGCAGGGATTGTACCGCAATTCTAACTGATATGGATCGTCCGCTTGGTATGTGTGTCGGCAATGCGATCGAGGTGCAGGAGGCGCTCGAAGTGCTTTCTGGCGACATTGCCTCGGAACTGGGCGGCTTCTGCATTACCCTTGCAGCGGAGTTGCTGCGGATGGCAGGTAGGGGCAGTCAGGCTGAATGCCTTGCCATGGCTGAGAAAGCCGTCGCAAGCGGCGCTGCAATGGAGCGCTTTGCCATGATGATTGCCGGTCAGGGCGGCGACGCGCGTATTACAGATAATTCTGCGCTGCTGAAGCTTTCTAGCTGTATGCGCACGCTCAAAGCAGAGCGAAACGGTTGGATTTCTGCGATGCACAGTGAGGAAATCGGGCGCGCAGCGGTACTGCTCGGAGCAGGTAGAATGACAAAGGCAGACGCGATTGATTATGGCGCAGGTATCCGGCTCTGCTGCAAGAACGGCGACGCTGTCCGGCAGGGCGACGTGGTTTTAAAGATGTATGCGGCAAAGGAATCACAGCTTGACGAGGCGGAAGCTATGCTGCGGCAGGCGATTGTGATTGCCGCAGAACAGCCTCCGACTGTACCGCTGATTCATCAGCATTATAGCAACTAAATCGCTTGGCGCTTATGTTACCAAGCGAGCGTATATATTATAAAAAATCCGCAGAGTCTGTTCTGCGGATTTCAGCTTGTAGATCAAGTCCTCTGTTCTGATTTAGAATCACACAAGAGAGGTATAGAGATCAATAATGG
>JAEDJD010000017.1 GCA_016296505.1 Oscillospiraceae bacterium | reverse complement strand
AAAACTTTTATTTCACCTTCGGTGTGCGCACCCGTAAGTTTCTCGACAGACTGAGAACACTAGCAAATCTTCGCTAGTGTTCTGCCCATATTTTATGTATCAGAATGACAACTTATCCCATCAATCAGGCAACTCACGGAATAATTGTAATATTGCACGGAATAAAGTTTTTAACCGTCTGAGCAGGGAGACAATCAGGTTCTTCCTGTGTACCGCCACCAAGGTTTCCTTCACACGCAAAAATCTGATATTGTCCGCATTCCTCCGGCATATCGAAGTACGCCGAAATCTGCAACGCCCGGATCATTCTGAATCGTCAGCTGCATTTTAATCTGTTCGCCTGCCTTTGCATAAAAAACAATTGGCGTCTTTGCATTTGAGCCTGTCAATTCATAGGTTCTGCCCACAGGAATCATCGAATACGTCAGTTTTCCATTTCTCGATGATTCTGTTGTCTGTTGTACCGGTTTATCTGTAACTGTTGACTGTTCTGTAATCACAGCCTGCTCTGCAGTTGTCTGCGTGGACACAGCTTTTGTTGTAGTCTCCTTAGAATTTGCAGAAGACGCTTTTGCAGCCGTCAATCTAGTAGAAACCGTCTGCTTGGCCTCTGTCGTAATATTATTTTCTGCCTCGGTTTGCGCCGCTGATGTTTCCGGTGCAACCTCATTCACTTCGACAGCCTCTTGATTTTCGATACTGACGGAATCATCTGTACGGTGCAGCATAAATCCACCGAACCCGATATTCAGTGCCAAGAGTGCCGCAGCGACTGCCGTACCCGTTGCAACACCGGAACGAGTCATGTAGAATATTTTCTTCTGATGTGTTGAATAATTCGTAGCAACCTACTCGCCAGACAGATTTTTTCTACAACGGCGATGCTGCATCATTTCGGTGACATTTTCCTCCGAAACGCAATCCATGATCTTGAAGTAATCCTCCTGTTTCACAACAACTCCTCCTTTTCCAGAAACACTTTCAATTTGTTACGTGTACGCATCAGCGACGTATTCACAAGACTGACCGAACATCCAGTTTCGGCCGCAATCTCCTGTGCTGACAGACAGAGCCAATACCGCCGCAAAAAAATCATGTGCGCTGTAGGTCTCAGTTTGGACAGAAATCTACGAAACGCATCCCGAAGAGCAATGCTGTTGAGCACCTGTTCCGGTTGTTCTGCCGAATGCAGGCAGTCCGTCAGCTCATCAATCGCGATGGTGAGCTGACCGCCGCCACAACGCTGCGCGTTCTGATATGCAAGCCGATCCCGTGCTGCATTTCGGACAGCGGTGATGAGATACGCGCCAAGAAATTCTGGTTCAGCAGGCGGGATCGCCTGCCAAAGACGCATCATCGCGTCATTTACACACTCCTCCGCATCCTCGCGGTTGCCGAGCATATTGTATGCGACTGTCATACAGAGCGCTTCATAACAAGCCTTTGTTTCTTCAAGTGCTCGCTCATCGCGCAGCCGATATAGTTTGATAATCGCTGCGTCGTCCACACGGCTTCACCTCCCTCTCTATAAGTACTGACGGCATTCTGAAGAAAAATATTACAGTTATTAAAAAATTTTGAGAAGACATACTTTTCATGATTCCTCAGTTGTTTGATTCAAATAAGCGAGCAGGCACCATAAGAAGACGCCTGCTCGCTTCTATTTTCGATTGCAAATTATCAGAAATCGTTTATTTCAAAACAAATAAAAAACCGTGAATCTGCAAAAAACAGATCCACGGTGATCATTCAAGTGAGAAATGAGGGGTTCGAACCCTCGACCCTCTCCTTAAAAGGGAGATGCTCTGCCAACTGAGCTAATTTCTCATCAACGACTTAAATATTATACCACAAAAAAAGAATTTTGTCAAGTGTTTTGGCAGAAATCTCAACAGCATGGAGAGAAACGGTCAAAAAACCGTCCTCTCCGCTGTGAAACATATACAATTAAGAATTACACACCAAACTTTGTGGTGAGAACCGGAACACCGACGCCCATTGTAGAAGCAACAGTGATAGAGCGCAGATACGTACCTTTTGCTGCTGCCGGCTTTGCTTTCACAACAGCCTCAAGCAGAGTATTGAAGTTCTCCTCAAGCTTCTCAGCGCCGAAAGAAACCTTACCGATCGGGCAGTGAATGATATTGGACTTATCGAGTCTGTACTCAATCTTACCGGCTTTTGCCTCCTGAACTGCCTTTGCGACATCCGGAGAAACAGTACCAGCCTTCGGGTTCGGCATCAAGCCGCGCGGACCGAGAACCTTACCGAGTCTACCGACAACGCCCATCATATCAGGAGAAGCAATAACGACATCGAACTCCATCCAGCCTTCTTTCTGAATCTTTTCTACGAGATCCAGACCGCCGACGAACTCTGCACCTGCAGCCTTTGCAGCCTCATACTTATCCTCTTTGCAGAAAACGAGCACGCGAACCGACTTACCGGTACCGTTCGGCAGAATAACAGCGCCACGAACCTGCTGATCTGCATGACGAGAATCAACGCCAAGACGGATATGCGCCTCAACGGTTTCATCAAACTTTGCCTTAGCGAGCTGGCAAACAGTGCCAAGAGCCTCATTCGGCTCATAAAGCTTTGCCGCTTCGAGTGCCTTTGCACTCTCGACATACTTCTTACCGTGTTTCATCTATGAAATACTCCTTTATCATCATTCTGTGGTATACCGGAAGCCAATTTCAGCATTCCGGCCGGCGGAAAAATCCTCCCACAGGGCCGATGCCCTGAAGCGGATCAGTCGGCAACAACAACACCCATTGAGCGAGCGGTACCTGCGATCATGCTCATTGCAGCTTCGAGGGAAGCAGCATTCAGGTCAGGCATTTTCTTTTCTGCGATCTGCTTGATCTGCTCTTTGGTGATGGTTGCAACCTTATTCTTGTTCGGAACACCGGACGCCTTATCAATGCCGCAAGCCTTCTTGATGAGGACTGCTGCAGGCGGAGTCTTGGTGATAAAGGTGAAAGAACGGTCTGCATAGACAGTGATGACAACCGGAATAATCATACCGGCCTCATTCTTTGTACGCTCATTGAACTCCTTGCAGAAGCCCATGATATTTACGCCGTGCTGACCGAGCGCCGGACCGACAGGCGGAGCAGGAGTTGCCTTGCCTGCGGCAATCTGAAGCTTAATAAAGCCAACTACTTTTTGTGCCATGGTATTTTACCCTCCAAATAATGTGGTGTATGGCGGGATATCCACCTTTTCAGATCGAATATCTCTCCCACGACAGCGATTTTTTACGGATGCGCTGTCTGCATCCGGAGACGGTTTAGTTATCGCGTGCAACCTCAGTCAATGCGAACTTAGTCGGCGTCTGCTGACCGAACATCGAAACGAGCACCTCGCAGGTACCCTCCTCAACGTCGATGCTGCGCACCACACCGGTAAAGCCGTCCATTGCAGTACCGACGATCCGAACGGAATCTCCGATACTGAGATTGATCTCAATCGTTGTTCCGAGATCAACGCCCATTGCCGCAATCTCGCTGGGTGACAGCGGGATCGGCTGGTTCGGATCTGCACCGAGGAAGCCTGTGACGCCGCGGATACTGCGGATCAGGTAAGCGACCTCATCATCGTGGATCATATGCACGAGCACATAGCCCGGAAAAATCTTTCTTGTGATATCTTTTTCCTTGCCGTCTGTAATCTCGCGCACCTGTTCAGTCGGAATCTGCACCTCAAGGATTTTCTCGGTGAGCTGCTGATTTTCCGCCTTCTTCACAATACTCTGCGCAACCTTATTCTCATAGCCGGAATAGGTATGAATCACATACCACTCTGGTTTCGGAGCTTGATCACTCATTACGAATTCCCTGCTTTCTTCAGTCATTGCGCTTTCGCGTTGGATTGTGCTTCGCAGATCGCATCATCGTTACGATTTGCCGCTGATTGCAAACTGGAAGAGCCAAAGGAAGCCCTGATCCAGAAGAAATGTAAATGCGGCGAATCCGAGCATGGCTGCGAACACAACAATGCTGTTGTTCACAACAGTTTTCTTGCTGGGCCAGACAACCTTTTTCAGTTCAAGCTTAAGATCCTTGAACCACTTGGCAATGCCGCCCTGCTTTTTGGACTTGTCCTTTTTCTTGCTGTCTTTTTCCTTCTTTGTGGAAACAGCAAGTTCCTTGTCCTTCGCCATGGTTCGTTCCTTTCTGCCTATGCAGCCGGATACTCCGAACTGCGATAAGCGCCTCTCGGATTCTTACTTCGTTTCCTTATGCAGCGTATGCTTATTGCAATGTCTGCAGTGCTTCATCATTTCGAGTCTGTCGGGGTCATTTTTCTTGTTCTTTTTAGAAACATAGTTTCTGTTCTTGCATTCTGTGCAAGCAAGTGTGATTTTCACGCGCATTGTCGGCACCTCCTGTATGAAATTTTCCGCATTCCGCACTATTTAGGAGCTGAATGCGAAAGAAAGTTAGCCTCCCTCTTTTTTTTACAGAGAGCAATCTGCGGCGACGCCGAAGCACATGGCAAGCGGCAGATTGCGAGCACAACAAAAGCGCCTCTGCAAAGAGGTAAAATTATCATACCACAATTTGCAGCATTTGTCAAGCATTTTCCTCGCTGCAAAGCGGATTTTTGATGTTTTCGGGGATTTTGCCAATTTGCCGTCTGATTTTCCAGTTCTGCTTGGCAATCTGTCAGCGGCTTTGGCATCCAGAGCACATTTACTGCGTCTGATCGGTCAGGTTTTGCTGATGATCTTCCGGCGCTCTGCCGAGATGATAAACGAGCCATGCGCCATACATATCTGCAAAGCGCTAAGCAAGATCAGTCCGGAGTTGTAATACACGGAAGCTTTATCCAGCGTTTCCATTATAGCGATTCCTTTCCAGTTGCGACTGAAAGCGCGTCCGTCAGGCGCAGAAGCGTTTCCCGATCGAGTTGTTCAAAGCGGACAGTTTCTTTCTGACCGCAGGCAGAAAGCGCAGTCATAACCTGCTCCTTAGAAAGCGACAATCCGGCAGATAGTGCGTTGACCGCTGTTTTCCGACGCTGTGCAAAGCCTGCCTTCACGACTTTCAGCACCTTAGCAAGCTGCTCCGCCGGACAAATCGGCGTTTCATACGGGGTAATCCGGATGACCGCGGAATCTACTTTTGGCGCGGGATAAAACGAATCCCTTGGCACTTCAAAAAGCTGCTCCGCCGTACCGCGAAGCTGTACCGCAGCAGTCACAGCGCCGGCGCTCCGACTGCCGATATCCGCACAGAGCCGTTCTGCCGCCTCTTTCTGAACCATAACGGTAATGCCTTTGAGCTTCACATCCGATTCCAGCAGATGCATCAAAATCGGAGATGTGATGTAGTAGGGGAGGTTCGCACAGACGGCAACCTCGCGCTGATTGAACTGTTCCGCGATAAATTCTTGCAGATCAACCTTCATGATATCCTGCCAGACTACACGGATATTCTTGAAATCCGCAAGCGTTTCGGCAAGCACAGGTTTCAAGCGACGATCAAGCTCCACAGCGACAATCTGTTCCGATTTCATTGCAAGCTGCTGCGTCAGAACGCCAAAACCAGTACCAATTTCCAAAACGCCGCATTCCGGAGAGGGAATTCCATATTCTGCGATTTCAGGGCAGACCTCCGGATCAATCAGAAAATTTTGTCCCAATCCTTTTGAAAAAGAAAAATCATGCCGCTTTGCCAGCGTGCGAATAATCTGCATATCGGTCAATTCAAGCATTATGTTATCTCCTGTACGTGATTGATGATTTGTTATCCCGTCCCCCTTGCATTTTCAGTATGAAAATGTTATAATAGCAATAAGAATATAAAAAGGGGGATCCGCACATGGATCGCAGGGATAAAATCAATTACTATCTGGATATCGCCGAAGCAGTCTCCGAGCGCAGCACCTGCCTGCGTCGGAAATTCGGCGCGATTGTCGTGAAGAATGACGAGATCATCTCCACGGGCTATAACGGCGCGCCGCGCGGCAGACAAAATTGCAGCGACCTCGATTACTGTTATCGGGAACGCTTACAGATTCCTCGTGGTCAGCGTTATGAGCTTTGCCGCAGCGTCCACGCCGAAGCAAATGCGATTATCAGTGCAAGCAGAGCTGATCTGCTCGGCGCTGCGCTTTATCTCGCCTGCCACGACGCAGCAACGAATCAGCTCGACGGAGCCGTCGAGCCGTGTTCGATGTGTAAGCGATTGATTCTGAATGCCGGAATTGAGAAGGTCGTCATCCGGCAGGACAAAAACACGCATTTTACGATTGATACAACGCACTGGATTGAGAATGACGATTCTCTTTCCGAGGATCTCAGCAAGGGTTATTGATCCACAGTTTCCGAAGCTCCGTTCAACAAGGACATTGCATAGATTATGGCATTGACAGCCGCCTCATTTTCCGGCGTAATTTGTCTGAATAAAAGGAGAAAAACCGTTTTTCGCACCTGTACAAGGTGCAGGACGGTTTTTTCTTTTTCTGATTTCTCTGCGTCCCAGAAGGCAGTCAGCGCCGGCGAATACCGCATATAGCCGCGGCGAAGCTCCGGCAGACGTTCCGGCAGGGGAAGCTGTCCGAATGCAAGCTGCAAATCCATTGCAGAGATGCTGTGCAGCGCACGTCGAAACGGCAGCCGCATAACAGTCAGCTGCAAGCCGGATTTACTGCCGGCAAAAACAATCTGACCTTTTTGCTGCTCCACTGCATAAAAATCCGCCGGCAAGGAAAGCATCAGCCGTTTTCCGAAGCAGCGCACACGCTGCGGCAGCAGAATCACTTCCGGCTGATGAAAGAAAGAAGGGCATCTGCGCTGCAGCCATGCCCGTGCGCGCAGAAAGAAGCCTTCGCGCCGCGGTTTCTGTGCTGCCATGCAAACACCCCCTTATGTTCAGTATGCAAAAATACGTCTATATTATCAGCCGACGATGGCGGTGACGATAAAGCCGTCTGTATTGTTGCCGGAAATCTCATATGAACCGGCTGTCGGAACTGGAACCATAAAATCATTCTCGGCGTCAGCAGGAACATAATAAATATGATAGGTCAGCTCACTCGTACTATATTCCAGAATCGTGCCGGTATAGAAATTATGGCTGCCGCGAAGCATATCAAGATACTCCTCAAGGCAAAGGTTATTATCCTCCATATATGCTGCGTGCGGCACGCCAACATATCGGATTGCCGTATAGCCGCCCCGTTCGCCTGTTATTTCCGCCTTATCGGTCGGATAACGCAGCGTATATCCGTAGCTTGCCATATGGTCAAATAACCATGAATACGGCGTTTCATTGCTGACAAAATCATAACCGCCATTTTCCTTTTTCAGATGAATCTGCACATCCAGACCGGTCGATGATTCCGGATTGCTCTTTTCCTTACCATCCTCAAGATAGCCGTAATTGAACATAATCTCGGTATTATTCGTTGCGGCATAGTACGCTTTCATCAGACGATTGAATTTCGTAAGCGCCGCACGGTTAAGCGAGGTATGTCCCGGATAGGAAATCTCATAGGTTTCCGGCTTATCATCGGCATAATAAACCTGTTCCAGATCCAGTTCTTCTGCGCTCAAGTGACTCGGATGCGATTGATTTACCAAAATCAACGTACCCTTATACATATCACTCGGTTCAACGGAGACTTCCTCATAGCCAGCAGGAAGCACATATGCAGGTTCTTCCGTCGTCACCTCAGAGGAACTAGTTGTTGTGGTTGTCAGGTTTGCCGGATTATCGTCTGCATCTGTAATAATCACAGGAACATTCGCAAGCGTTGCAGCCGCGCCAATCCGTGCAGTTGTCGTTGTACCGGTCACTGCTGAATCATGCTGTTCCTCAGTCGGAATCGAATCCTGTTGTGCTGTATCATTCTGCTCCGAGCAATGCTGCATACAGGAGCCGAACAAAAAGATCAATATGATCAGAACAATAGCCGCGACCGAAATCCGGTCCCAGCGGATTCTGCGTTTTGAAGCCATTGGGAAACCTCCCTTTGTCAGAATCACATCTTTACGGTAAAAAGGCACAGCCTCACGGACTGTGAGACTGTGCCGCAAGTTTCAGATCAAGAGAATCCGGATCAAATGCCCGGTACCTCCATCGGTGTCTCTGCCGGTGTTGCCTCCAACGCGCTAATTGCCGCTGCAAGCTCATCATTGACGGAAGCGGTATCTGCTGTAGCAGCAGGAGCCATACCCATTTCAGCCATCAAACGCTCCAGCTCGGTATCAACCTTAGCGTTGCGCTCCAACTCCTCGAAGGTCGCAACCTCCTCGGGCTTACCGTTGCCAAGAATCTCGCTGAATGCGGCAGCTTCTGCCTCTTTACGAGTAATCTTCTCTTCCATTCTGGAGAGCTTATCGAACGAACTCTTGGTATCAATACCGCTGAGGGACTGTGCAAGCGCTTTCGTGGTATCTGCCATCTGCGAACGTGCGATCAGCATTGCCTCTCTGGACTTTGCTTCCTGCATTTTGGATTTCAGAACCTCAACCTGAGAACGAATCGCCTCGGTCTGATTGGAAATGGTCTCATACATTTCGCGATAGTTCGCGACATCCTCATCCGCCTTAACCTTGCTGGCAAGCGCCTTTTTTGCAAGCTCTGCATCGCCGGCTTTCAGGGCAGCCTTTGCACGAGATTCCCAACTGGAGGAAACCGCACAAGCATTGCGATACTGCTTTTCGACCATACGCTCACTGGCGACTGCCTTTCCGAGTGCCTGTGTTGATTTGGTCAGCTCTTTCTGCATATCAATAATAATCTGTTTTACAAGCTTTTCCGGATCTTCTGCTTTATCGAGCATATCGTTAATGTTTGCCTTGAGAATATCACTCAGTCTTTGGAAAATACCCATTTGAAGTAACCCTCCTGTTTCTGTCGAAGTTTTATTCAGAATTTCAAGTTATTACCGCAGCTTTTAGCTGCTGATATTCTTATTATATCAAAGATTTTGCCTATTGTCAAGTAGCATTCACAGGAAGAATACAACATTCACCGAATGATAATAAAATCCCTGCATCCGAATCAGACGCAGGGATTCCATACATTTATTCTGCTTCAAACATTTCCTTACCGACGCCGCAAAGCGGGCATACGAAATCCTCGGGCAGATCCTCAAACTTAGTGCCCGCCTCGATGCCGTTATCCGGATCGCCAACGGTCTCGTCATAGGTATAACCGCAAACTGAGCATACGTATTTCATGCATGATTCCTCCTTTCTCCATATGATTTGCAAAATAATTGATACATTACTTCTCTGAGTTCTTTTCCGCCGATATGATCATTTCGGCATTCGTCCGAAAACTGAAATTCATTCTTTTCATAGAAAGATCGTGCCCTGATATTATCTTCTAATACCCACAATAATATTCCGGTAAAGCCAAGCTGATACAATTCCTCAATGCATCTTTTCAGAAGACGCTTCCCATAGCCTTTACCGATATATTCAGGCAGAAAATATATGGATACAATTTCTCCAAAATCGCTGTACTGCTCCCATCTTGACCGACAGAAGCTCGCAGTACCTATAATATACCCGTTTTCCGTCATGACAAGAGAGTATATTCCAGATTTTGTAATATTGTTCGCCCAACGACCTTTCGGGATGCTGTCAAAATATTCCTGCGGAATGATTCCTTTATACGTATATTTCCAACTGGATTCATATACATTGCTGATTTCTGAATAATCATCATCCTGACTGACAAACCGTATTTCCATGAGATCTTCACTCCAAAACGGGCATATGATTTTGTCGAAACTTTCATATTGGCGCTCTAGTGGTACAAAATGGAGGGTTTGGGGATAATATCCCCATTACAAATCCGTCGGAGTCATCTCATTCAATCGGCTCGAAGTCGGAAGCGCCGTGCTTGCAGAGTGGACAGATGAAGTCCTCCGGCAGTTCCTCCTCCTGATGAACATACCCGCAGATCGTGCAGACCCAACCCTTTTTCCCTTCTGTCTGCGGCTGCGGCTTGACGTTTGCATGATAATAGCTATAGGTCATGGTTTCCGCATCGGACACGACGCGCGATTCGGTGATCTCGCAAATGAACATACCATGCGTACCAAGATCAACATACTGCACAACCTTCAGCGACATCATTGCATTGATATAATGCGGCAGCATCAGCAGCCCGTTATCCGTCCGGATGGGCTTGCAGTCTGCAAATTTATCCGTATTTCTGCCGCTGCGGAAGCCAAATGTCTCGAACACCTTGAACGGTGCGTCTACGGACAGACAGTTGACGTTCATAACGCCGCTCTGCTGAATGACATGATGCGAATAGTTTTCCTTATTGATCGTCACGGCAATACGGTTCGGTACATTGGTCACCTGTGTAACGGTATTCACAATCAGACCGTTATCTTTTTCGCCGTCATTCGAGGTAATCACATAGAGACCGTAGCCAATCTTGAACAGTGCAGTCAGATCGCTCTTATTCGCAGTATCATCGCGCTGTGCGAGATAATCGCGGCAAAGCTCGTCCGCAAGTGCCTGAATCTGTGCATTGCTTTCGTCGTTGAGCGCAGATTTAATATGCACGGTATTCTCGGAAAAGCTCAGGTTCTTGCAGCCTTCGAGCATTTTTTTCATGATCTTTTCCGCCTGCGGCGCCCATGAACCATTCTCAATAAAACCGACAACGCGCTTCGAGAAATTACGCTCAGTCAGCTCCTCGATAAATGTGCGCATAAAGGGGAAAATCTCTGCATTATAGGTTGTTGTTGCAAGAACAATTCTGCCATAACGGAACGCGTCCTCAACGCATTCAGCCATATCCTCGCGCGCAAGATCATTGAGTACGACCTTGGGGCAGCCATTTCGCTTGAGCGCCTCTGCCAGCTTTTCGGCAGCGCGCTTGGTATTGCCATAAACAGAGGTGTAGAACACGGCAATGCCCTCGCTCTCGACCCCGTAGCTTGACCATGTATCATACAGTCCGATATAATAGCCAAGATTATCAGTCAGCACAGGACCGTGCAGCGGACAAATAATCTGGATATCGAGTGCGGCTGCCTTTTTCAGAACTGCCTGCACCTGCGCACCATATTTACCAACGATGCCAAAGTAATAGCGGCGTGCCTCGCAAGCCCAATCCTCATCAACATCCAGCGCACCGAATTTACCAAAGCCGTCCGCAGAGAACAGCACCTTGTCCGTACTATCATAGGTCATCAGAACCTCTGGCCAATGCACCATCGGCGCACCAACAAAGGTCAGCGTATGCTTGCCGAGCGTAAGCATATCATTTTCCTTGACAACAACGCGGCGGTTTGCATAATCCGTACCGAAGAAATTTTGCATCATCTGAAACGCCTTGGCAGAAGAAACGATTTTAACATCCGGATAGAGATTCATGAAATTTGCGATATTAGCGGAATGATCCGGCTCCATATGCTGCACAATCAAATAATCGGGCTGTCTGCCGGCGAGTACAGCCGTCAGATGATCCAGCCATTCATGCGTAAAATTGCGGTCAACCGTGTCCATGACAGCAATCTTCTCGTCCATAATGACATAGGAATTATATGCCATGCCATTCGGGACAACATACTGACCTTCAAAGAGGTCGATCTTGTGATCGTTCACGCCGATATAGCGAATATCGTTTGTAATGTTCATTGCGCATTTCTCCTTTAGTGATAATTTATTTTGGGTTCCGCGAATACAATTCAAATTTATTCCGTGCGTCTTCAGTCGTCATAATCTCTTTTCGTCTATCAGCTTCCGTGGATGATCTCGCCGTTTTTCCAGATCAGTTCATTCGGGCACTTACCCTCGTCATGCAGCTGCTTCATATTCAATACCGTAGTTTCTGCAATATTGTTGAGCGCTTCCTCAGTCAAAAAAGCCTGATGCGACGTCACAATCACATTCGGCATCGAGATCAGACGCGCAAGAATATCATCATGAAGGATATGACCGGAAAAATCCTCAAAGAAATAATCGGTTTCTTCCTCGTAGACATCCAGACAGGCTGCGCCGATCTGCCGCGCCTTGATGCCTTCCAACAGACATTCTGCGTCAATCAGCGCGCCTCGTGAAGTATTGATAATAACAACGCCTTTTTTGGTCAGCTTGATTGTCTCGCAGTTGATGAGGTGATGCGTTTCATCCGTCAGAGGGCAATGCAGCGATACGATATCGCTCTGTGCAAGCAATTCCTCCAATGAAACATACGTAATTCCACTGTCTTTTGCCGGAAATTTGTCATACGCAATGACATTCATTCCAAATCCTTTACAGATATCAATGAATACACGTCCGATTCTGCCTGTTCCGACAACGCCGACCGTCTTGCCATGCAAATCGAAACCGGTCAAACCATTCAGCAAAAAATTAAAATCGCGCGTCCGGATATAAGCCTTATGCGTCCGACGAATGATCGTCAGCAGCAATGCCATCGTATGCTCAGCAACTGCGTAGGGCGAATACGCCGGAACGTGTGCGAGTCTGAGACCGCAAGCCGCCGCCGCTTTTAAATCGACATTATTATAGCCGGCACAGCGCAGCGCCAGATATTTACACCCCAGATCCGCAAGTCCTTCCAGTACATTTGCGTTCATTGTATCATTGACAAATGTACAAACGCCATCGCAGTTGCGTGCAAGACCGACAGTATCCTCAGTCAGCTTGGTGTCATAAAATTTGAATTTTACACCGTGTTCAGCGCCAAAGCGTTCAAAGGATGGTTTATCATAGGGCTTTGTATCGAAAAAAGCAAATCTCATGGATATAGAATCTCCTTAATACGCACTGATTTTTTGAAAAAAGCCCCCGCCCTGCCGAAAAAACAGAACGGGGTGCTTTGTACAAACAGAATCAGTTAATGATGGTCTTTTCAGTTTCCTTATCAAAGAGATGAATCTTCTCAGCATCGAATACAACGTCAATCTCATCCTGCGGACGAGCAGTAGACTTCGGTGAAACACGAGCAGTCATCTTTACACCCTGGAAGTCGAGATACAGATAAGTTTCAGCACCCATCAGCTCGGTGATTTCAACTTCACACTTGACGATACCGGTCGTAGCATTTGCAAGATACTGCGGCTCATCATGTACATTCTCCGGACGGATACCCATGATAACTTCCTTATCAATGTAGTGCTCCAGATCCGGTGTAACCTTGGAATCCGGCAGAATGACCTCAGACTTAATGCCTCTGGACATTCTAGTATCCTCGGAACCAAATACAACAACATACTTCTGAATCTCAGGACGATATGTAAGAACTGCATCAATGAAGTTCATCTGCGGAGAACCGAGGAAGCCTGCAACGAACTTGTTGCACGGAGTCTCATAAAGGTTCTGCGGAGAATCGATCTGCTGAACAAAACCGCCCTTCATAACAACGATACGGTCACCCATCGTCATAGCTTCGGTCTGATCGTGCGTAACATAGATAAAGGTTGTGCCGAGACGTTTATGGAGCAGAGAAATCTCGGTTCTCATCTGTGCACGAAGCTTTGCGTCGAGGTTAGACAGCGGCTCGTCGAGCAGGAAGACCTGCGGATTACGAACGATTGCACGACCAAGCGCAACTCTCTGACGCTGACCACCGGACATAGCCTTCGGCTTACGGTTAAGCAGCGGTGTAAGGTCGAGGATTCTTGCGGCCTCTTCAACCTTACGAGCAATTTCCTCCTTCGGCACCTTACGGAGCTTCAGACCAAATGCCATATTATCAAAAACCGTCATATGCGGATACAGAGCATAGTTCTGGAACACCATTGCGATATCGCGATCCTTCGGAGCGATATCATTAACCAGACGATCACCGATATAAAGTTCGCCCTCGGAGATTTCCTCCAGACCAGCGATCATACGCAGTGTTGTAGACTTGCCGCAGCCAGACGGGCCAACCAGAACGATAAATTCCTTATCGCGAATTTCAAGGTTTACGTCGGAAACAGCGACAACACCGCCGGGATACTTCTTGTAGATACCCCGCAAAGACAAACTTGCCATTCTCATGTCCTCCTGTAATCAATCAAAATATTTATCCATGCAGAGCCGGCAGCCGGAAGGAGAATCCGGATGTCTCATCCTGCAAGTATGCGCCTGACCGCATACATAATGAAACAATTTTTTTGCAGCGCTTCAGAAAATCTGTGAGGGCAGATTTCACCTACCACTGCTGTAACAATCATACCAGATTTTTTGCAATCGGTCAAGATGATTATTGACCAAAGTTATTTCCATTCATTTATCCAATATGACGAATAATATTCCGCGCAAAACGCGCATACTTCCGAAATATCCGAATTTTTCAACGCAGAATATACATCTTTGTTAAAAATGCGAAAATAACTTCCGGGAGCCAAATCAGTCGGCAACCGAAGCGTTCCGATGCCGACTCTGAGCAAATTTTCCACATGATTTCCGACTGCTGCAAACATCCGCTTGACCTGATGATACTTTCCCTCATGCAGTTCCAGAACAGCAAGACGTTCGGAAACCGGACGACATTCCGCCGGCTGACAAAGCTCCTCACCATCTCCCTCACGCAGCAGAATTCCGCCGCGAAACAGCTCTGTGTATTCTTGTTGAAACGGCTTTGCAAGCCGTGCCAGATAATACTTTGCAACATGATGCTTTGGTGAAAGCATTTGATGCGAAAGTGCGCCGTCATTGGTAATGAGCAGCAGTCCTTCGGTATCAATATCGAGCCTTCCACTCGGAAACAAGCCCTGAATTCTATCTTCAGGCTCCAGCAGATCGAGCACAGTTTTCTGTTTCGGATCACGCGATGCCGTAATGACGCCTGCGGGCTTATGCAGCAAATAATAATGATGCGCAGCATAGGTGATCTGCTTGCCGCAAAGCGTAACCTCTGCCTGCTCCGGATCAATCTGCGTATCTGGTTTCCGGATCACAGCTCCACCGATCGTCACCGCACCACTGCGAATAAACGCCGTCAGTTCCTTTCGTGAGAACGCTGTCTGTCCGGAAAGAAAGCGGTCAAGACGCATAGTTTCTCGTTTCCTTCCCGCATTTGTTCAGGAGCATACTCCTGCTGTCATAGCCGCGCCTCTGTATGCATAATATGCAGCAGGGGGGCTGAATATGGTAATTCACATCAAGCAGCTTTTGCTGCGCTTCGGAATTGTATTTGCATTTATCATTTTGTTTATTGGATTCTTAATCCTGCTGCGAAATCCAAATGAACCGCAAAAAGAGATGCTGCCAGAATCCGCAGAGGGACGCGTCGCATGGCTCAATCTACGCGGCTGGCAGGTTGATTCACCGGAAATTTCCGCGGCGGTCATGCCGGAAGAATGGCTGACGCCGAATGGACAAAGCTGGCTGAATTTGCAGCATTCGCAGGGGATTTCACCGGAGCAATTTGCAGGCATGGAAATCACGCGCTATATTTTTCCGGTAAAGAACGGCGCGAAGCCGAATCTATATGCAGAGTTGCTGCTCTGTGAAAACGCGCTTGCAGGCGCGGTCGTTTACGATACTGAAACGCAGCTTATGCGTCCTGTCCGTTAAGATTCTCGCCAGATTTTTCCTGCATCTCACTGATCACGCGTACAAAATCCGCAACATCCGAGAACGCCATATAGACCGACGCAAAGCGTACATATGCAACGGTATCAATTTTCATGAGTCGTTCCATCACCATGCTGCCGATCTGGTCAGGCGAAACCATTGAAACCATCTCACCGCTGAGGGCTGCTTCAATCTCATCCACAAGACCAGTAATCTGCTCCATTTTGACAGGACGTTTTTTGATGGAATTCACGATGCCGCCGATCAGCTTATTGCGGTTGAACGGTTCAACAGAGCCATCTCTCTTTGCGACCATCAACATCGGACGCTCGACGCATTCATAGGTATTAAATCTTCTGCCGCATTTGATACAGCAGCGACGGCGTTTCTTTTTTCCTTCCACTGAGCGTGAGTCGATAACCTTAGTATCCTCCTCGCCGCACCACGGACAACGCATAGAGGCTTGCTCCTTTCCAATTTCTTTGTTCTACTTTTTCTCTTTGGGATTTATGATTTTATGTTTTTTCTGCAATACGGATCAGACGTTCTATTTTTTGCCAATCCTCTGCAAGCTCGGCGGTACTGCCGAACGCTTCCCGATACAGTTCCAACGTCACAGCGCCGTCAAAACCCTGCGACCGAAGCGCTGAAAGAAACGCGGTAATCTGAAATCTGCCCTTGCCGATTCGCAGGCAATCGCCCAGATCGCCGTGATCGCTCAAATGCACATTCACAATATGTTTCCCAAGCAGTCGCACAGCTTCGTCAATATTCATGCCGGCGCGGACAGCCTGTTTGGTATCAAAAGTCAGTTTTGCCTCATCGCCGAGGACGCGGCAAAATTCCTTGAGAAAGCGCAGATTCTGGCTTTCAAAGAGGTTGACGTTTTCCTGTGTGACAATTACGCCAAACTCTCTTGCCGTCTCTGCGAGCAGATGGAATCGCTCGCAATAAATTTCCGATGAGACTCTGCCGGGGGTACAGCCATGCAGCACGTAATAGCGCGCGCCGACCTTCTGCATCAGTGCAAAAACCTGCTTTGCTTCATCTAAAAAATCCGAGCATCTGCGCGGATAACGAGAAAACAGCATAAAGCTCTCATTGGAACCTGTCCACGGATGTACCGCACAGCAGGAGATTCCAAATCGCCGCAGCATGGCGCTGAGATCATTTGCAAAGACCGGACGGCATTCGCTCGGCGCATTCAAAAAAATCTCAACCGTCTGAATGCCGTGCAGACAGAGATCATAGAGTGCGTCCTCTGTCGGCTTCGGGAACAGACACGCTGTTGAAACTGCTGCTTTCATGGCAAGCCTCCGATGCTTCATCCCTTTCAATCATCAAAACGATTATTCCACATTTTATATTATAACACGAAGCACCCTGCAAATGCAAGGTGCTTCATTGAATTTCAGAAATTCACACAAGGAGCCGCAGAGATTGCAATAATTTTTTGCAAAATCCTTGCAAAACGCCGCAATGTGTACATATTATTCTTCATTATTTGCGGTGCTTTCCTTTTTAACGCGCGTTTTCCATGCAGTCCAGAGCATTGGCGCGAGGCAAAGAGAGGAGTAGCAGCCGGAGAGCATACCAACTGTCATCGGGATGCTGAAGCTGAGAATTGTTGTGACATTGTTCACAACCGCAAGGAGCGATACAATCAACATCGCAGTGATGGTCGTGATCGAAGTACGAACTGTTCTGCGCATAGTCTGGCTCAATGAGACATTGACCAGCTCTGTCAGCTTTGTACCGGCAGGCATGAGGTTCTGATTCTCACGGATTCGGTCGTAAATAACGATCGTATCGTTAACCGAGTAACCGAGAATCGTCAGAATAACCGCCATAAAATTGGAGTCGATTTCAAAGCCACAGACGACAAACGTACCAAACACGATCACGAGGTCATGCAGCAGTACGACAACCGCGAAGACACCTGCGCTCCAACCAGAAATGCGCTTAAATCTCCATGAGATATAGAGAATCAGAACGATAGATGCAAAGATTGCAGCAACAAGGCATTTTGCAAGGAACTTTTTACCAGATTTTGCAGCAACGTCATTCGTTTCGAGCGCCTGAATCTTGCTGTCCGGATACTTCTCCTGCAATTTTTGAAGCAGTTCTTTCTGCATCTCAGAGGAGAACGCTTTCTCCATACTGAAAGAGAGCGTAAATGTCAGCTCTTTCTCGCCAGTAAACGCTTCACCGGTCTGCACATTGACGGGCGTACCGAGATAATCCTTTGCAAGCGACGCAATATCATTTTCGCTAATTGTACCGCTGTAGCTGTACGTAGAAAGCGTACCGCCCTTGAATTCGATCGAGATCTGCACGCCGAAAATAAAGCTGCAGAGCAGTACGACAACCATCAGAATCGAAGATATTGTGAAGAAGACCTTACGGCTTCCATAGAAATCGCGAACCTTCACCTGCTCCAGCATAGATTGGATATTCGTCGTAGTTTTCTTCTTGTTAGACTTACTCATTTTTCAGCACCTCCGTACAGCTTTCTGTTCTGGAAGCATTTGAACTTCGAGAGGGAGGTCAGCATCAGACGAGAAGCCAGAACGCCCATGATAAAGTTGAACACAACACCGGTCAGCAGTGTGAAGCCGAAGGAGAAGATCGTGCCCTCCGTCGAAACGCCGAACCAGCGGAACAGGAACGACAACAGCTTTGCAAAGAAGTTGGAAGAAACGCCGAATGCGCCCATGAGGATGATAGCAACGATAATAATGGTCATATTACCGTCAAGAATTGATGTAAACGAGCGTTTATATGCGGATTTCAGTGCGGAATCCAGAGACTTTCCGGTATTCAGTTCTTCCTTGATACGCTCGCCGGTAATGATATTACAGTCAACGCCCATACCGATTGCAAGGATGATACCTGCAATACCCGGAATGGTCAGCGTATTGGAATCCTCAAATCCGAACCAACCGGAAGTAACAGCCAATGTACCTGCAACCTGACCGATCAATGCGATAGACGCTACAAAGCCCGGCAAACGATACATCACGATCATGTAAATCATAATGAGAATCAGTGCAATAGCGCCGGAAAGCATCATGATCTGCAAAGCGCCATTACCCATACTCGGCGAAATGGTCTTGAATTGTTCTGTCACAAGGTTGAACGGCAGCGCACCGCCATTGATCTTGTCGGCGAGCGCCTTTGCTGCGTCATAATCAAAATCACCGGTAATCGTTGCTTGACCGCCGCTGATGACCGAGTTAACAGAAGGATAGGAAATGCAGTTAGTATCCATCCAGATCGAAATAACGTAACGGGACTGCGAGCCGCTGATATCGAGATAATCCGGTTCCTGATTCACAGCGCCCTGCGTTGCCACACGGAACGCTTCCTTACCGCTATCTTTCAGGGACAGCGCAACGGCGTAGCCGCCGGTCTGGTTACCATTGGAATCGGTCTCCATTGTAACATATGCTTCCTCGACATCCGTTCCCTCAAGCACAACCTCTCCGCCCGGCGTGATGGTAACATTACCTTCGTCATCCGTGCTCGAAGTATAGTTATAGCCCTTACGGAACTGAAGCTTTGCGGTATCGCCAAGCTCCTTGACAGCAGCCTGTGGATCAAAATTGCTCTCACCGGTCTGCCACGGGAAGCGGACGATCACCTTATCATTGCTCTCGTCTATATAAACCTCATAGTCATTGATGCCGAGTGATACCAGTCGGGCTTTCATGACTTCTTCCACAGCCTCAAGCTGTGCTCTTGATGCGTCGATCTCTTCATCCGCCGGAGCGAATGTGACATCGACACCACCCTGAATATCAATGCCGAGACGAATGTCCTTCAGACCTTTGATATAGGTAGTTGTCAAATCACCGTATTGATTCCGGACGCCGAACACGGTAGAAGCCGCGAACGCAAGAATCAGAATAAACACGATGAAAAAGACGGATTTGTTGGTCTTCACTGCCAAGCCTCCTTGTTTATTGAACTAATCAGGCATAGCAGCTCTACTGACATATGCCGACAAGTAGTTTTTATTATAGTGCATTTTTGTAAAATTGTCAAGAGATTCTGCACAATTCTCCCAATATCGTCACATTCTCAGACAGTCAACTCGACGTCCGCAGCGGTTTCCGCGTTTTTCAACACTGGTTTTACAAATTCCGCAAGGAACTCATCGACCTGCTGGACGCTTCTGCCGATATAATTTGCAGGATCAAGATTTGCCGCAAGCTCCTCCGCAGTCACGCCGAAGATCGGGTCATTGACGATACGCTCGCAGAGATCGTTCTGCAAACCTTTCTGCTTGACCTCTGCGCCTGCCGCCATCGAATGCAGACGGATATGCTCATGCAGTTCCTGACGATCGCCGCCGCGTGCAGCCGCGTCCATGATTACATTTTCGGTTGCCATAAAGGGCAGCTCATTCATCACGCGCTGCCGGATAACAGCCGGATATACGACCATACCGCTTGTGACATTCATCAGAATATTCAGAATTGCGTCCGCTGCGAGGAAACCCTCTGCAACTGCAATTCGCTTATTTGCAGAATCATCGAGCGTGCGCTCAAACCACTGCGTACCTGCGGTAAATGCCGGATTCAGCGTATCGGTCATGAGGTAACGTGCGAGTGCGGTAATTCGTTCGCAGCGCATCGGATTGCGCTTATAAGCCATCGCTGACGAACCGATCTGACCGGATTCAAACGGCTCCTCCATCTCCTTAAAGGACTGAAGCAGACGCATATCGTTTGCAAATTTCATCGCGCTCTGCGCAATGCCGGAAAGCACATTCAAAACCTGCGCATCGACCTTTCTGGAATAAGTCTGACCGGAAACCGGAACAACCGCGTCCGATGCAAAGCCCATTTCTTTTGCAATTTTCGCTTCCATCTCACGGATTTTCGCACCGTCGCCATGGAACAGCTCCATGAAGGACGCCTGCGTACCGGTCGTACCTTTCGAGCCGAGCAGCTTCATTCTGTCAAGCTCAAAATCGAGCGTTTCGAGATCCATGAGCAATTCATTCATCCAGAGTGTCGCACGTTTTCCGACCGTAGTAAGCTGTGCCGGCTGACAGTGCGTATATGCAAGACAAGGCTGCGCTTTCCATTCCTCAGCGAATTTTGCAAGATTGCCGAGAACCGTGACGAGCTTTGCGCGCACGAGTTTCAAAGCGTCGCGCATAATGATAATATCAGTATTATCGCCGACATAGCAGGAAGTCGCGCCGAGATGGATGATACCTTTTGCATTCGGGCAGCAGAGACCGTATGCATAGACATGAGACATGACATCGTGACGACATTCTTTTTCACGCTTTGCAGCTGCTTCATAGTCGATATCGTCGATATGCGCTTCCAGCTCCGCAACCTGCTCTGCAGTCACATTCAGACCAAGCTCGTGCTCAGCTCTTGCGAGTGCAACCCACAGCCGGCGCCATGTGGAAAACTTTTTGTCTGCGGAAAAGAGATACTGCATCTCTTTGCTCGCATATCGGGTACAAAACGGGGATTCATAACTATTTGTGCTCATTATAAAAATTCCTTTCTTTTCTCAGAAATTGGTAACAGAACAGCCATGCTGGACATTACGATAGCTATAATGCCGGATGATTTTTTGTTCCTCTGTATCTGCCAGAACAACGTCAGAACAATTACTGCAAAGAACCGTATATTTCATAACGGCATCTTCAAACTTTTCAAAGTATTCGCTTTCAACCTTTGCGGATTTATACATCACCGCATAACAGAGCATATATTTCATACAACCATTCTCCGTAAATCAGATTGCCGGCATGACTCTGCCGCCGGAGACCGGAATATAGGCGCCCGTCGTAAAGGAGGCAAGCGGCGAAGCGAGAAATGCACACATTTGCGCAATTTCTTCATCGGTACCGCGTCTGCCAAGCGGAACTGATTTCTCATATTCCGGCTGTACTTCGGTATGATCGCGGCGATCGTTTTCGGTGATCGTCCAACCCGGCGCAACCTGATTCACCGTAATCTGATGCTTGCCAAGTTCTCTTGCGAGCACGCGGACGAGTCCATCCAGACCACGCTTTGCAGCAGTATACGCGCCCCATGTTTCTTCAGCAATCGAAGCAAGTTCTGAATTGATGACAACGATTCTGCCGCCATTGCCTTTGGCAATAATCTCCGGCACAAAAGCCTGCGTCAT
Source organism: Oscillospiraceae bacterium (assembly GCA_016296505.1). Taxonomy (GTDB): domain Bacteria; phylum Bacillota; class Clostridia; order Oscillospirales; family Ruminococcaceae; genus Firm-04. The sequence continues at coordinate 21,599 of JAEDJD010000017.1, read as the reverse complement.
ATGGACAGTCTGCATCACGCAGGATTGGAACTGACTTTCAAACGCCGCAAGATCCTGCTCCAAAATCGGCTTTTTGTCGTATTGAATCACGGCATTGTGTACAAGAATATCCGGTACGCCGACGCGTCCTGTAATTTCCTGCTTTATGCGCTGAACGTCCTCAGCAGAGGTAATATCCGCCTGCACAGTCATGACTCTGCGACCAGTTTTACGGCGCAACTCGCCGGCAAGCATTTCAGCTTCATCCTTACCGTGATAATAATGCAGCACCAAATCTGCGCCACAATCGGCAAATGTTCTCGCAATGACGCGCCCAAGCATTCCGGACGCACCTGTAATCACGGCAAGATGACCGCGTAGATCAATGGTCAGCATAAAGACTCCTCCCCAAAATCGTAACAATCACTGTTTCCGGAATTGCCCCTCAAATAACATAATAAAAAATACGAACTTATTCATTTTCCTTTATTACAATTTCTGTATCACCAAGATAGCAGAGCGAAACCGTACAGCCGGAAACGCCGGTCTGCTGTATAAAACAGACGTTTGCAGCGTCCGGATGATGAAAAATCAATGGACGTGCCGCATTGAGTGAAAATCGCAGCGCAGAAAAGTCAAGCCCGATGCCTTCGCCAGTATATTTCGCATAGGCTTCCTTCAGCGTCCAGAAGCGCGAAAATGCGGCGTCGCGATCCTTTTCAGCTTGAATCTGCTGAATTTCCTCCGGCGCACATACCTTCCGCATCAGCGATTCCGGAATCCTGCGCGTTGGTTCCGCATCGACTCCAAGCGGCATCATACCGATCGCAGCAACCGCAAGCCCTTTGCAATGAGAAATATTCATATGCAAAAAATCGTGTATCATCTTAGGTTTCCCAAGTCCGACGCGATGAATCACGACATGGCGCACACCAAAATCCTCAGCCATTGCCGCACCGAGCAGATCAAGTGCTGCAAAATGCGCTTTCTTATGATTCTGGCGCCTACCGTCCTCCGGAAGCGCTGTGATATATACGCGAAGCATGAGCTTCTGCGTGGATTTATCATAACCGCTGAGCAGTGTTTTCATGCTTCGTCAAACAGAATACGCGCCGCGCTGCATCCGATCCGGTCACAGCCTGATTCCAAAAAAGCAACCATCTGTTCTCTGGTACGGATGCCGCCAGCCGCTTTTATTTTTACATTCGGACCAATGTGTTTTTTGAACAGAGCAATATCCTCCAACTGTGCGCCGGCAGAACCGAATCCAGTCGAGGTTTTGATATAATCTGCTCCGCCCTCCGTCACAAGCTTGCACACACGGATTTTCTCATCTTCCGTCAAATAACAAGTCTCAACAATCACCTTTAGAATTGCCGAGCCGCAAACCTTCCGAATTGCCTTAATATCTGAAAGAACCGTATTATCATCGCCATTTTTCAGCGCAGCTATGTTAATCACCATATCAATCTCTGCTGCGCCGGCAGCCAATGCAAGCTCTGCTTCCTTTGCCTTTGCGTCAGATTCCATATAGCCAAGCGGAAACCCGACAACAGTACAAACATTCAGCTCCGGATATGTTTTTTTCGCTCGCGTCACATACCACTGCGGTATGCAGACCGACGCGGTATGATACTGCAAAGCCTCCTCACAAATCTGTGCGATATCATCCCATTTTGCATCGGCTTTCAGCACAGTATGATCAATGTGAGACAGGATTTCCACATTTGTCATCGCTCGTTACCTCTTTTCATCATGATACAGCATTGTACGCGCTGCGCCCGTCACAAATATGACGATACCGATTAAAAGCAGCATAATCGCGCATAAAATCGCCCAAAAATACCCCTCTGCCGGACTCCAGAACGTCAGGCGCGGATGATTCAACAAAATTGCAGCAATCATCTCTCCAACAGCAATCAGAACAATCTGCGTCAAACACGGCAAAAAGTCTTGTATAAATTCTGGAATTCTGCTTGTTTTTCTTGTAAACAGACGCATTTCCCATGCCATTATAGCAAACATCGCAAGAAATACCGCCATAAATACAATTCCTTTTTCCGTATGTAATTCCGGTTCGGGAACATCTTCAGTAACCGGATTGATCTGTAAGGTCACGCATAGAATCAGATGTACGAGGAGCATTATCACTGTTCCAATCGGAAATCTGCTTCGTTTCTCGTTCATTCCGAATAACCTCCTTTTTCAGCCGGTTTTGGCGGAATGTCCGGTCGATCGGTGCAAAAATCAGCAGCAGAATGCCGTTAACGATCAGCCTTGCTGCATAGAGCGAAATAGTCTCCGTCAGCGGCGAAACGCCGTCCAGTTCAGCACTGAGCAGATTCAGATTCGGATACCGAACAAATTGTATCACCGTCACTATCACCGCCAGAAACAGCGGTGACAAAATTGCTGAAAAAAACACGTTTCCAGAAGATAATCCGGTTTGATTTTCCGATTGCAAAAAATGATAGAATATTGCCGAAACGACCGCTGAAATTCCACACATCCAAGTGCGCATTTCCAACAATGAATAAATCGCCCAGAAGAAAATCTGGAGAAACAGGCTGCCACAGAATACGCATAACCATTTTTTTAGCGCTTGCGTGATTTTCATATGACAGCCTCCTGTCAATCAATCAGTCATCCTGTTCAGATTCCGCGTCATCAGTTTCATCCTCGGAATCATCCGGCTCATCCGGCTCGGCAGGTTCATCCGGCAGCGCATTTTCCGCAGATTCCTCCGCAGCCGCTTCCGCCTCCTGACTCTTCAATTCATCCTCGGAAAGCTGCTCGACCTCGGTAATTTCCGCGTCATCCTCATGTTCGGTACGTGTAAAGGACATTACTCTGCCATCCTCGGAAACGCGCATGACGCGGACGCCCTTTGCAATTCTACCCATGATACGGATATCGCTTGTACGAATACGAATGATAATGCCGTCACTCGAAATCATCATAATATCGTCATTTTCGTCTACAACCTTGATGCCGCAGACCTTACCGCGCTCATCGTCCGGCTTATAATTCGTCAGACCAAAACCGCCACGGTTCTGAACGCGGTAGCTATCAATCTCGCTGCGTTTACCAAAGCCCTTATCGGTAACGGTCAGCAATGTCGCACCTTCACGAACACGCGCCATCGACACAATTTCATCATCGCCGCGCAGCTTCATGATCCGAACGCCATGAGCGCTTCTACCCTGAGAACGGATACAATTTTCATCCACTCGAATCGCCATACCGTTTCTGGTTGCGACAAAGAGCTGATCCGCGCCGCAGGTCATGCGAACGCCGCCGATCTCATCGCCCTCATCCAGTTTAATTGCGATCAAACCGTTTTTGCGTACATTTTTATATGCCGGCAGCGGTGTTCTCTTAATCTTGCCATTCTTCGTAACAATCACGATATAACTATCGTCATTGAACTCGCTGACTTTCATCATTGCCGCAATTTTTTCATTTTCGGCAAGCGGCAGGAGATTGACAATATTTGTACCTTTGGAATCCTTGCCGCCCATCGGAATCTCGAAGCATTTGAGATCAAACATGATGCCGCGATTCGTGAAGAACAAAACATGATCATGGCTTGAGCCAACGAACATCTCAGATACAAAATCTTCCTCGCGCTGCTTCATGCCGGTAACACCTCTGCCGCCGCGGCGCTGTGATTTATATACTGCCGCCGGAACACGCTTGATGTAACCAAAATTTGTATATGTTACAACGCAATCTTCAACCGGAATCAGATCTTCAATATCCATTTCACCGCTGATATTTTCGATTGCAGTACGGCGTTCATCACCAAATTTTCCACGAATTTCCTCTAAATCCTCGCGGATAATGCCGAGCACACGCTCTTTATGTGCAAGAATATCACGCAGATCATTGATTTTTTCACAAAGAGACAGCACTTCGTTGAGAATTTTGTCGCGCTCCAGACCAGTGAGCTGACCAAGACGCATCTGCACGATCGCGTCTGCCTGCGCGTCGGAAAGACCGATTGTTGTATATTCTTTTTCAGAAGGGTCCACTGCCATACCCATTGCAGCACGATATGCCGGATCCTCCAGCAGGGACGTCAGATCAACATCCTGAAAACGCTCGATCAAACGCGCTTTGCCTTCCGGAATTGTCTTAGAGGAACGAAGAATCTCCACAACCTCGTCAATAAAATCCAGTGCAACGACAAATCCCTGCAAAATATGTGCACGCTCGCGTGCCTTACGCAGATCAAATCTGCACGAACGCTGCACAACATCAATCTGATGCTCCAAATAGTATTCCAGAATCTGCTTCAGCGAAAGCTCCTTCGGAATACCGTTGACCAATGCAAGATTGATGACGCCATAGGTATCCTGAAGCTGCGTATATCGGAAAAGCTGATTCAGAACCAGATTCGCATTGGCGTCCTTTTTCAGTTCAATGCAGATACGCAGACCTTGTCTATCCGATTCATCACGGATATCGTGAATACCCTCCACACGCTTTTCCTTGCCAAGTTCTGCAATGGATTTAATCAATTCCGCCTTGTTGACCATATACGGAATTTCCGTAACAATGATACACTGACGGTTTTTGATTTCTGTAATTTCGGTTTTTGAGCGAACGGTCAATTTTCCTCTGCCCGTCGCATAGGCGGCACGGATACCGGCTCTGCCCATGATAATGCCGCCTGTCGGAAAATCCGGACCTTTGATAAACGCCATGAGCTGTTCCAGCGTTGCGTCCGGCGTATCAATCAGATAATCCAAAGCGTCGATGACTTCGCCGAGATTATGCGGCGGAATATGCGACGCCATGCCGACCGCGATACCTTCCGAACCGTTAACAAGCAGATTCGGGAATCTTGCCGGAAGAACGGTTGGTTCTTTCAGACGATCATCATAGTTCGACTGAAAATTGACCGTTTCTTTTTGAATATCCGTCAGCATATTGACGGACATCTTTGTCATTTTCGCTTCAGTATAACGGTAAGCAGCAGGCGGGTCGCCGTCAATAGAACCGAAGTTTCCATGGCCATCCACAAGCGGATATCGCATAGAAAAGCTCTGTGCCAGACGAACGAGCGCCATATACACGGATGAGTCGCCATGCGGATGATATTCACCAAGTACGGTACCGACAATATCCGCGCACTTACGGTATGGCTTTTCCGGCGTCAAACTTTTTTCAAAAAGCGTATAGAGAATCCGGCGATGAACCGGCTTCAGACCGTCTCGCACATCCGGCAGCGCGCGAGAGGTAATAACAGACATCGAATATGCAAGAAACGATGAACGCATTTCCTCCTCGATATCGCGGCGAATCGTAATTGCATTACTTGTATCGTACAAAGGTTTTCTCCTCCTTCATTCTCGTAAAATTTATATGTGAAACAATTTTTTCAGCGTTTCGAGTTCATCCGCAGAAAAAACCTTTTTCGGAATCACATAAAAATTCTGCTTCACCAGATACACCATAAAATAATCCGGAAAATCGTAGATTTTCACATCAGGACCGAATGTAATTTCCGTATCCTGTATCGTTTCTGTCTGCACAGACTCTTCTGGAAAAATCTGTTGAAAACCGTTTCCGTCAGAAGACTGCTGCGCATCGGATTCCGCAGGGAGCGCTTCACGCTCAGGATTCTCCGCAGTTTCAACAGATTTTTCATCTTCTGTGTGGATGACAAGCCCATCTTCAAATATGCTGACCGTATACGTATCCGATTCAATTTCTTTCAGCGCGTCATGTACGGCACGGCGCAGTCTGAACGTCTTATACCAGCGCACCAGAATAATTGCAAAGCAGGCGACAATCAGCAAATAGACAAGCGTTTTGCTGTTATCCACGATAGCCGCACGAATATAGACGCCCGCAATTGCAAGCAGCACGACAGTCAGCAAAATATTTACAGGAAATACGTGTTTTTTCTGAAAATTCCGAAATGCGTCATCAAACATCGCCAGCGGAATATGATAACTGCGGCTGATAACAGGAACATCCTTTTTATGCATCCGCCTGTTCCTCCGTTTCTTCCTCATCCTCTGCGATGATGCTATGATATGCGTCCTCGATATCCAGTTCCGGCGCATTGATTCGTTCGGTATATGCTCCATCGAGCGTATCATCTGCATCATTTGCGGAGAAATCCTCGGAATCATCATCGTCCATATCGACTCTATTTCCATCCGCGTCATACAGACGCAATTTTTTCACCCCGTAATACTGATCGCAAAGCTTTGAGGTTTTTGAAGTATCATCGTCTTCTTTTTCTGTAATCGGCGCGTCTTCATCCATCAGCATAGATTTCCCTTCCAGAAGCTGATATCCGCCGGAACAATTATTCTGCGCAAAATCCTGAATCGCAGCAATCGTCTGTCGCGAAAGCTCGCGCTTCGGAATATATATAAACTGATTTACAATCTTATGCTCTGCAAAAAGGAATCCGCGCATATTTTCATATGCAATCAGAACATTTGTAGAAATCGAAGTAGTTGCTTCTTCAATTTCTTCTTCTTCCATTTCCGCAGTTTCATTTTTTTCAAAGATTTCTATTGTTGAAACCGAATGCGGATAGAAAGAAATTTCACGCCATTCGCCGAATTGCAGTTTATTTGTCGCAATAAATTTTTTATTGACCGGCACCAGATAATACGAAATACTGATCACCAGACAAGCGACGCCATAGAATACGAATGTAATATTCTTGGTGATAACCGTCATAAAAATGCAGGCTGCGATCAGAATACCGCAGGTAACCAGTCCAAAACGCTTATCGCTTGTTTTTTCCGTTTCGTTATAAATACGAAAGACATCCTCAAAATCTCCGTCATTCAACTTACATTGCACGGAGAGGAGTTTTTTTTCTTTTTCCATATAAACCCTTTCGGATCAGACGTCCAGATTGACCGCATATTTTGCATTTGATTCGATAAATGCGCGGCGCGGCTGAACCTTATCTCCCATCAGAATTGAGAAAATCTCATCTGCTTTCATCGCATCGTCCATAGTAACCTGAATCATTGTACGCGTTTCGGGATCCATAGTTGTTTCCCAAAGCTGCACCGGATCCATTTCACCAAGACCCTTATAGCGCTGCACATCCGGTTTGGAACCGTTTGCAGAAAGTTCTGCGATATATTGATCGCGTTCTTCATCGCTGAATGCGTATTTATGTGTTTTTCCCTTTGTCACGCGGAACAGTGGCGGCTGTGCGATATAGACGTTTCCATTTTCGATCAGCGGCCGCATGAACCGGAAAAAGAATGTCAGAAGCAATGTGCGAATATGGCAGCCGTCCACATCGGCGTCCGCCATAATAATAACTTTACCATAGCGCAGTTTGGTGATATCAAAATCCTCTCCAAACGAGGTACCGAGCGCTGTTACGACAGGCTGGAGCTTATCATTTCCGTAAACTTTGTCGATCCGGACGCGCTCGACATTGAGCATTTTACCCCAAAGCGGCAGAATCGCCTGATAGCGTCTGTCTCTGCCTTCTTTCGCAGAACCGCCTGCGGAATCTCCCTCAACGATATAGATTTCGGTAAATTCGATATCGCGTTCCGAGCAGTCCGCAAGCTTACCCGGCAGAGAAGCCGATTCCATTGCAGATTTACGTCTAGCAGTTTCACGCGCTTTTTTCGCTGCTTCACGTGCACGCTGTGCAGCCTGTGATTTTTCAAAAATTGCGGCAGCGATCGTTGGATTTTCTTCGAGATAATCCATAAGCTTCTGGCAGACAACCTGCTCGACAAACGGCTTAATCTCTGGATTTCCGAGCTTTACCTTAGTCTGACTCTCAAACTGACAGTCTGTTAGCTTAACGGAAATAATTGCAGTCAAACCCTCTCGGACGTCCTCGCCCATGAGCTTAGCGTCATCCTTCAGCAAACCGAATTTTTTTCCATATTCATTGATTGTTTTTGTCAATGCATTGCGGAAACCAACCTCATGTACGCCGCCGTCGATTGTATGAACATTATTTGCAAAAGACATAATGACTTCGTTATAGCTGTCATTATATTGCATTGCAATTTCAACGGAATTGTCATCCTTTTTGCCATTGAAATAAATAACCTGATCAGAAAGCGGATCCAGACCGCGGATTTTGTGGATATGCTCAATAAACTGTCGGATACCGCCCTCATAGCAGAAAATCTCGTGGCGTTCTTCTTCCGGATAGCGTTTATCTTCGATCTCTATAGTCAGCTCTGCATTCAGAAACGCCTGCTCGCGCATACGCTTCAACAGAATCTCATAATCAAAAACAGTTGTTTCCTCAAAGATTTCCGGGTCAGGCTTAAAGGTAACGGAAGTACCGTGACGCTCGGTATCGCCGGTCATTTCGAGCTGTTTATCATACTTTCCGCGCTCAAATCTCTGAAAATAGCTATGTTTACCATCCCAGACGGTAAGCTCCAGCCATTCGGACAGCGCATTGACAACCGAGGCGCCGACGCCATGCAGACCGCCAGCGACCTTATAGCCGCCGCCGCCAAATTTTCCGCCAGCGTGCAGCACCGTAAATACGACGGTTGCAGCAGAAATTTTCTCCTTCGGATGCATACCAACCGGAATACCTCTGCCGTTATCGGTCACGCGAATCACATCGCCATCAAGGATCTCGACCTTAATTTCGGTGCAATAGCCTGAAAGCGCCTCGTCAATCGAGTTATCCACAATTTCATAAACCAGATGGTGCAAACCGCCCGCGCCTGTTGTACCGATATACATACCCGGACGCTTCCGGACTGCTTCTAAGCCTTCCAGAACCTGAATCTGATTTTCGTCATAATCGCCCTGTACAGGCATTTTTGTCAGCATTTCTTCATTATCCATCATGATTTGCCTCCGGGATTTATTATTTTTATCAATCAGAATCTGAGACCAAAATTCACCAGATTCGTGAAATTATCATATTCAGAACATAGTCAGCGCACGTTTGCGCAATGTAGATACGGAAATCGAGGAAATGTAAGCGACCTCTACACCGTTTTCAATGCAAACAACAAAGCTTTTCGGCATTTCCGTCGAAACATTGACTGCGTTTCCTTCTTTTTCGAGTCTGCTCAGATACGCTCGCGTATCCGAACCGATCGTCGTATTTTCGATATCAAATATACCGATTACCGTTGTATCATTGATTGAAATTTGCTCACCGAGATGAATATACATCGCAGTTCTCCTTATTGCTGTTCAGCCGTTTTTTCCGTCAGCAAGCCGTTATCAATGCAAAATACTGCGCCTTTGCCGAATTGTCCAACTGATTCCGGTTGCGGCGTCGTCAAAAAAATCTGCATATCACCGACGATATCATAAACGAGTTTCTGCCGTTGCGCGTCCAGTTCACCCATAACATCATCAAGCAAAATAATCGGCGTTTCATCCTTTTGTTCATAGAAAACCGCCGCCTGTGCGAGCTTCAGCACCAAAGCGGTACTTTTCTGCTGACCCTGCGAACCAAACTCCCGAACGGATAATCCACCGATCTTACAGGAAAAATCATCTCTGCCGGCACCCTTTGCAGTAAATCCGAGCCGGATATCATCATCCGCAGACTTCTGGAGCTGCGCATAATAATATTGCTGCATATCGGTTGTCGGCTTTTCCGGTATTTCCGAATTCCGAAACAGATTAGAGCGATATTTGACAGAAAGTTTTTCTTTGCCGTCAGTAATGGTGCCATAAAGCTGTTCACAAACTGCCGCAAGCTTTCTGATATACGCATAGCGCAGACAGGTCAGCAGACTGCCGTGCGCAGCAAGCTGAAAATCCCAATCGGCAAGATCACGTTTTGACGCTTTGCCAAGCTGAATCTGTTTCAAGACGGCATTGCGCTGTGCAGTCAACTGATCGAAGCGCCGAATACATCCGAGCATAGCAGGCGTAAGCTGTGAACCGCACATATCCATGAAACTGCGTCGTTTTTCTGGTCCGGAGCGAATCAGTTCCCGATCATCCGGTGAAAAGACAACGCATTGAAACTGCGAAAACAATCCGCTGCCGCCTTTCAGCGGAACATGATTGAGCAGAATTTTTTTTTGTTTCCCGTCGCCGCGCGCCATATGAATCTGGATTTCCTGCACTCTGCGGCTATTTTCAAAGCTGAGTCGGATATGCATAGCCTGCGCCTGTAATTGCAGATAATCCTTCTCCTTTGCACCGCGGAAGCTGCGGCAGCCTGTACAAGACCAAATCGCTTCAAGCAAATTGGTTTTACCCTGCGCATTATTGCCGAATATCAGATTCCGTTCCGGATGCGCTGTCATGCTGACGGCTTTCAGATTGCGGAATCCTTCCGCTTTCAAAGATAATACACGCATTCACGTATCATCTGCCGGAGCAGATACAATCACTTCGTAGCCTTCTACAGTAACGCGGTCGCCATTTCGGATTTTTTTTCCGCGCATCGTACAGACCTCGTCGTTCACTTTGACAATACCGTTCTGAATGATTTCCTTTGCCAGTCCGCCCGTATCGGTCAGACCGGAAAGCTTCATGAGCTGTTCCAGCTTAATAAACGGTGTTTTGATGTCAATATGCATGATTTCCATAGCATTCTCCCGAAAATAAACTTATCTCCGAACCTGAACCGGCATGATAATTGCGACTGAGCCATCGCCGTCCGCTTCCATAATCTTGACAGCGCGATCGGCAGCCGTCAAAAAAATACGCACCTTATCGCTCTGTACAGCACGAACTGCGTCGAGCAGATAACGATTATTGAAACCAATCACCATTTTTTCACCGGTCATATCGCAGGAAATCTGGTCATCGACGCTGCCGACAACATTCTGGCAGCTAATCATGATACGATCTTCCTCAAACTGAAAGCGTACAGCGGTCTTATTCTTCTCTGAAATCAGCAGACCGCAGCGCTCAAGACTCTCCATCAGATCGCGCCGACTGAGCGTGACCTCAGTTTTTGCGTTCTCCGGAATACTGCGGCGATAGTTGATAAAATCGCCGGCGAGCAATCTGGTATAAACGATATAATTTCCGATTTCAAACATTGCGTGATGTTGGTCAAGACGGATTTTGCATGGATTTTCGTTTTTCTCGTCATCGGAAAGCAAATGCTCAATTTCACGGAGCGCTTTTGCCGGAACGACAAACTTCATCGGCGCCTGACCGACAAGCGGTTCCGTCCGGAGCGCCATACGATAATTATCGAGCGCAACAATATTCAGCACATCTTCAGCCATTTCAATCAATTCGCCGGTAAAGATCGGTTTTGTTTCATCCAATGAAACGGCATAGATTGTCTGGTCGATCATATTTTTCAGCAGATTCTGCGGAATCACCGCGCCCTGCTTTTGTTCAATATCGGGCAGATCAGGATATTCATCCGCGCGCATACCCGGAAGTTGACAGAATGTACCGCCGCCGGTAATTGTAATTTTGAGGTGTTCGTCAATTTCAATTTGTAAAACCCCATCCGGCATTCTGCGAACCAATTCGGAAAACAAGCGGCTATTTGCAAGAACGATGCCTTCCTCCTCGACGGTTGCCGGAATTTGCGTCCGGATACCAAATTCCAAATCATAACCGGTCAGTTCCAGTTCCTGACCATAAGCGCGAAGACAAATTGCACTCAGCGCTTCCATCGGTGTTTTCGCGCTTGCCGCTTTTGCAACATTTGGCAGCACATCACAGAGCTCTGATTTCTGACAGGTAAATTTCATATATCACATTCCCTTTCATGGATTATCAGTCGTTTCCACAATTCGTATGTCCGGATTGAGAATCAGACCGCAAATATTCATCTTAACATAATAGGTAAAATAAGAAGAAGTAGTCGTGTCAGTTGAAAAGTGCAAAACGGAAAAACAGTAGTCAGAAATCCGCGTATGCACGCCGAAACGAGCCGATCAAAATCCGGCGTCTTTTTCCACTTCGGGAATTTGAAAAAATGTGGGGAAGTGGAATACAAATTATGACAATTCGATTACGGTGAAAAACGTGGAAACAAAATGAATTTTTGTTGAAAACTTGGTTGAAATTGTGAATACTCAGAGTATATTTACTTGTTTTCCACAATCTGGCAACAAAAAACCATAAAAATGCGGTAAATGCGGCGTTGATTTTCAACGAAGTTTTCAACATCTGTTGAAACACAGAAAAATCAAACATATGCTCTTTGCAATCATTCTGTAAATTTTCCGGCTTGTTGATTTTGAAAAAAACGAAATATTCATAACGATTTGGACGCTTGCACAAACAAGTGGAAAACCTTTCGGAGTTATTTTCCGAAACCGTCACGAATGGTTTTCGTAATGCTTTCGATGGCGTCGCGCAAATTCGTATCCTTCTTCATATTCTTCTCAACATACTTGACCGCATAAACAATCGTAGAGTGATCGCGGTTGCCAAATTCTTCTCCGATTGCAGCAAGCGTCATCTGCGTAATATCATGCACCAGATAAATTGCAACCTTTCTGGCGTTAGAAATCTGTTGTGAACGCTTCTTTGAACGGATATCCTCAGCCGTTACGCCGTAGAGGTTAGATACCTCCTGAATAATATTCTCCACAGTCACAGGCGTTGGCTGCTCGTCCGTCAGAATATCGCGGATCACGCTCTGCGCCATTGAGAGCGAGGGGGAAGAATCCGCAAGACTTTTGAGCGCCTTGAGCCGTTTGACGGCGCCTTCAAGCTGTCGGATATTTGTTTTCAGACGATTGGCAATAAATTCGGCAACATCGTCCGGAATATTGAGATCGAGAAGCTCTGCCTTGCGGCGGATGATTGCGACTCTGGTTTCAAAATCCGGCATTGAGATATCCGTAATCAAACCGGATTCAAAGCGAGTGCGGATACGATCCTCCAGAATTTTGATATCCTTTGGCGGACGGTCAGAGGTCAGGACAATCTGTTTGCCGGCAGCATGGAGAATATTGAAGGTATGGAAAAATTCCTCCTGCGTACTATCCTTGCCGCTGATAAAATGGATATCATCGACAAGCAAAACGTCTGCGCTGCGATATTTCTCATGGAATTTTGAAGTGTCTTTTTTACCGATTGCTTCAATCAGTTCATTTGTAAAGGTTTCGCCTGTCACGTAAATGATTTTGAGTTCGGGATTGCGATTTCTCATTTCATGAGAGATTGCGGTCAGCAAATGTGTTTTGCCGAGTCCGGACGGACCATAGATAAAAAGCGGGTTATAGGTATTTCCATTTCCTTCGCCGCGTGCGATACTGGTACAGGCAGCGTAGGCGAACTGATTGGAGCCACCGACGATAAAGGTATCGAAAGTATAGGCATATTCGCCGTCTTTTGTTGTTTTTTCGAGTGCTTCTCCGATCTGCTGATCCTGCTCTGCGGCGTCAGCAATATCTTTTCCTTCCTGAACGATCAAGCGCAGGTTAACCGGAAATCCGAGAATCTGCGTAAATCCCTCTTTCAGCAAATGGGCATAGTTATTTGTGACAACGGAGCGCTGAAAATCTGAAGAACAATAAAAAACTGCGTCTGTTCCCTCCAGACGTGCAGGCTTCAGCGTATCCAGCCATAGATTCTTTGCAACATCACCGACTTTTCCGTCTTTCGTACAGTATTCCTTGACGGCTTCAAATACTTCTTCAAAGGAATTCATGAGTCCATTCACATCCTTTTCTATTAAATAATCTGACAGAACTGCACACAGTATTTTGGGAGTTACAGCTTGATTTCGTGCAGTCTTATACACAATATATTATAGCATATTGAAAAGATAATTTCAAGCATAACTAATAATCATTGGAGAATTACACAAAACACTTGACTGCTCGCCGCGGATTGTTGATAAACCGTTCCCGACCTATTTTTTATAAATATTTAATATATATTAACAACCGAAAAAGCGGAAAAACTGACAGCAAAATTTATGATTTTTGAAGCGTTTCAGATATTATAATTACCATACCCTTGAAGCAAAATAAAAGATTTCGGTTTTGTTTTTGGAAAAGTGCGCGGCGTTCTGCGAATTGCTTCGGCATATCTGAATCGTATTTTGCATAAGCATTAGCAGAATGTGCATACTGAAGAAAGGAGATGTTCCATGTGAATATACAAATCAAACGAATATCATTACTCTGTGCAGCTAGCTGTGTGATGCTTGGCGGCTGGCGGCTCATGGCTTTTCTGGATACGGTTGAAATTGGCTCTGCGTCTTGTATTGCGTTAGCAGAGGAACTGCCTGCGCCTGTACAGACGACCGTATCGACAGTCACAACTGTTTCTACGGAGACAGGCGTTGTGACGCAGCCTGTCGTGATGGCGCCTGCGGCGCCGAATGTTGAAAATTCGCTGATCATAAACCGTGAATCTGAAGGTTCTAAGGCGCTTTGGTATGCGCGGCTGTATCAGGAAACGCAGAGTGGGAACGGTGGAGAAATTGTTGACAGACATTTCGGAAAGCAGTCTGGCGATATCTTTCTGACGCTTCCGAATGGCGGACAGGTTCGAAATACGACATTTTGGAATAATAACGATCTGCTTGCAGAAAGTCAGATACCGCCGCAGCTTAATCTAAAACTGGATGGCTCTCCAATGGTATTGATTTATCATACGCATACGACGGAGAGTTTTGTATCGCCGAAAACAGGTAATTATGATGAGAACTTCAACTTCCGTACAACCGAACCGGATAAAAATATGATTATGGTTGGGGATATGATTGCAGAACAGCTTGCAGCAGCTGGTATTGGCGTGGTTCATGCGCGGGAGCTGCATGATTATCCGGTCTGGACTGGCAGTTATAATAACAGCGCCAAGACAGTACGCGATTTGCTGGCGGAATATCCGAGTATCTGTATCGCGCTGGATATTCATCGTGATGCGATTACGGATGACAATACAGTGGTTGCGCCGGTTGCGGAGATTAACGGCAAACAGGCTGCGCAGATCATGATTATTTCTGGATGCGATGACGGCACGATGAATATGCCGAATTATCGCGAAAATTTCCATTTTGCGTGCCGCTTGCAGCAGACCGCAGAGTCCATGTTTAACGGTTTGACGCGTCCGATATTATTTGATTACCGAAAATATAATCAGGATCTGACAAAAGGGAGTCTATTGATTGAGATTGGTTCACAGGGAAATACGCTGGAGGAAGCAAAATATACCGGTGAGCTGTTCGGGCAGGCGCTCAGCGAAACAATTCGTCAACTTGTTGAAGAATCAGGGGTGGAATGATATGAAAAAACGCATAAAAAAAGCCGCAGTGATTGCGGCTTTCGGGTATATTTCTGTGATGGGACTTGGTTATGGGATGCTCAAGGCGGCACAGCAAACGCGCCAGACGCTCTATGGCGGTACGCCGGTTATGGCACAGGTCACACAGCAGCAATCATCGTCCGCGGCAGAGGTCACGCTCGGCGGCGGTGAATGGAAATTGCAGCTTCAGAAGCCGGAGCTTTCCGGCGCAGCAAAGGCAGCCGAAGCGCTGCCGCCTTCCATGGGCAAGCTGTTGCTGCGTCTTTGGATTTTATCGGATGCCGTTGCAACTCAGACAGCAGAAACCATCGGCATATAAGAAAGCGATTGATTCTGTTCATGATAATAATGATTTAGCTCGCCGCGATAGATCAGCTTTGCGTCTGGCAGATAGCGCAGATCATCGGGAGAATATAGACAGGGTGGTTTATCAAGCTGAACGCCGCATTCTTTCAACACGTATGCGACAAACTGCGAACACACAAATTTATAGCGCAATTCGCTTTCGATTTGCAGCTTGACGCGCAGTAATCCCATCAGGCTATAGGAATATAGCTTACGACAGGCGATAAAATGGTCGATCATGCACTGAAAATGCGTATATTGTTCATCTGTTAGCGGTATTTCATAAATTTCACAGGGGATATCTGCAAATTTTCCAAATGTACCTTCTCCGATCAATTCGATATTGAAAGAGCTTGGAAGCGGAAAATAAGAATAATTTCGGCAAAAGCTGTAAAGTTGATGTAAAGAAGCGTCACCGGATATCGAAACGTGTGAATATGGCATCCGTGAAAATAGACGAATGGCTTTTGCAGGACCGGTTCCTGTTCTGGTCATCACGATATAAATAAAGCGTTTTTTTTCGGAGACTATATTCATATTTTCACTCCTTTCCAATGATTGTCAACAGAATATATTTTGATTTTTCTTTGTAAATTTGAAAAAGGGCTTGCAAATTTTCCGAATATCTGGTATAATAAGGAATGTAGCTTATGGAAATGCGCCCGTAGCTCAGCTGGATAGAGCGTCAGACTCCGACTCTGAAGGTCATGCGTTCGAATCGCACCGGGCGTACCAGAATCCCTATACCATATTGGTATGGGGATTTTTATTTTGGGTTCAATCAGTTATGCGCCGTATTTATCATACAGCAGCTTCAGGATCACGGCAATCGCGATCGTCGGCACGATCAAAACGAGCGCGCCGATGATCTTTTTTTTGCGGTTCTGTTCCAGAAATCCGATAAACAGCGTATAGCCGCCGAACAGCAGATATACTGTTACGCCGAGCTTGGCGAGACTTTGCCAAACGACAGTCATGCTTCGTCTGACGCCTCGGCAAACTGGGATTCATGTCGAGTAAAGAAATCCGTGCGCGGCGGCAGGAATTTCAGCTTATGGTTTGCGCCGGTAAAGAAACTGATTGGTTCAAAAATGGTATCCCACGACCAGATGCGTTCATCAACCTGCAAATATTCACGAAGCTTTTCCGTACCGAAGGGTGCCATTGGGTGCAGCAGTACGCCTGCAATCCGGATCATATAGAATAGATTAGAGAGCACCTGCAAAGTATCTTCTTTGCTTTGTTCATCAGGTTTCAATGCCTTTGACATATATTTGCTTGCATTGCGAATATAGCCGTCCAATACATAGGTACACTGATGGAATGCAAATTTTGACATATGTCGTTCGTATTCAAGAACGGCTTTTTTTGCGTCTGCGAGAATATTTTCTTCCGGTGCAAGATCGGGCAGGATACCGTCCGTGACCTTTTGCGCGGTATAGAAAGCGGTCCGGATGATACGGTTATAGACATTTGAGAGCAGCAGACCATCCTTAATGACTGGATCCTGCTCATTTGGATCGGCGTCCGGATTATAGGGCTTCGGCATAAAGCTGACCGAGCGCTGACCGAGTCCGAGTCCAAGCCAGTGCATACGAAGTTGTTCCGGCGTATAATGATTCAGAAGATCATCTGCCATGGGCGGCTTGACATTACCGGAGCTGGATGCTTTTTTATCAAGGAACAGGATATGATGATTTGCAACGATGACGGGCATCTGCAATTCGCCTTCTGGTGGATTAGACACCTTTTCTATGACTTGCTGCTGTGCCATCCACATAGCAGGCTCAGCAATTCCGTAGAAATAGATATTATCCTGTCCGATAAACTGATAGACGGTGGATTCTTTCGAGCACCAGTAATTCTTCCATTCGGCTTTATCATGCCCCTCGGCTTCCAAATAAGCCTGCGTAAAGGAGATCGGCGCCCAGAGTGATTCCGGCCATACCCAGACGGTTAGCCCGTCCGCGCCTTCAAGAACCGGTGCTTTCACGCCCCATTCGATATTTCCGGTCAGACGGAACGGTACGAGCGTTTTGCCGGTACGATAGCGGACGCCGTTTTCTGTCAGAATACGACAGGCTTCATCGCAGTCCGGAAGCGTTTCAAATTCGATTGTAAAGGAAGGTTTTTTTGGTTCTTCCAAATAAGTATGCGCAGGCATCTGTTCTTTGATTGTCAGATACTTGTCCTCAAATTCACGCTTGATATAGATGACCGGCGGCTTTAAGAATTCCGAGATCGTTTTCCACACAACAGGACGGATTTTTTTATTTTTCTGCATATCGTCAACCCATTCCTTCATGAGCGCTTCATAATCGCGCAGCTTGAAGTACCAGTTTGTGACGGGCTTCATAGTGGGTGTTTCGCCTGTCAGTGCGGATACGGGATTCAATAGATTTTCCGGCATATACTGATGACCGAGATCGCATTCATCGGCATAGCCCTTTTCGGAGGTACAGCCCTCGACCGGACATTTTCCGATGACCTGTCTGCCATTGAGAAATACGCCAGCCTTTTCATCAAAGAACTGCATGGTAGATATTTGATTGAGCTGCCCCTTATCGTAGAGCGACTGTAAAAATTCAAGCGTATATTCGGCATGAATTTCCTTCGCTCTGCCGAGACCGGACGCGCCAAAGAGATTCGGAGAAATGCCGTATGCCTTGAGGGTATCCTTTTGTTTATTATGATTTTGCTCTACAAATGCTTCGAGAGAGCCTTCAAATTCACCGTTTTCAACTTTTTTTCGCCAACCCTCGGCGATTGGAGAACCATAGCAATCGGTTCCACTGACGAAGATCACATTTTCCTTGCCGATGCGGTCGCGCAGGAAACGAGCATAGGTATCTGCGAATACGAGCATTCCGCCGACATGGCCGAAATGCAGCTCTTTATTGCCATAGGGCATACCGCCTGTAACGACTGCACGTTTTGGAAATTCCGGACGCGGAATTTCAAACGGCTTTTTACTATTTGTATCATGATTCCTCGACATAATCAGATTCCTTTCTGTCACCTTATAAGAATTCAATTTATTATAGCACATTTTATCAAAAAAATCAAGGTTTTTAAGTTAATATACATACTGTATATGTCATATAAAATATTATATAATTTCTGAATAATATTTGTAAAAGAAAAATGCAGAATCTTCATAAGATTCCGCATTGTGTACACTTTGTTTAGGGTTTTGCCGGCTGATTTTCTTCATAAGTAAATGTATGAGTACGATATGCGTTAATAACGATTGTCTGCATATTTTGGGAAACGCGCGGTGTCTGCATACCATAATTCATATGAACATGACCATGAATATGATATTTCGGCTGATACTTCTCTATGAGCTGACGAAAAGCGTCGAAGCCTTGATGGCAGAGGTCGGAGCCGTCATGGAATCCGGCAGCCGGCGCGTGCGTCAGCAGGATATCAAAGCCGCCATAAGAGTGTAATTTTAACCAAAGGCGTCGAATGCGACGCTGCATTTCCCGTTCAGAATACTGATGCGTTCCGACGCGGTAGCGCATACTGCCGCCGAGTCCCAGAATTCGGATACCTTGATATTCAATGATGCTGTCCTCAATACAGACGCAGCCTTCCGGCGGAGTTGCCTGATATTTTTCGTCATGATTTCCATGGACATAGAGCAGCGGGGTATTTGAGAATGTTTCCACAAAGGTCAGATAACGCGGATTCAGATCGCCGGCAGACAGAATCAGATCAATGCCTTGGAACATCCCCGGTTTATAATGATCCCAGATATACGATGATTCAACATCAGACATGACCATGATTTTCATGCTTATACTTCTCCTGTTTTGGAATCATTTCCCCTAAAAACATAAGCAGAATCGGTACGAAAACTGAAAGATGATATGATAAAATATAGATAGCGTTTTATAGAGATAATTTTTTATTTAGATCTTAGCTTTTTCCTTTTACCGTTATGCGATCATTTTACGCATTTGGTTTAAAAAAGCGAACATTATGTTGTGCGAATACTATGCCATTTCGCAAATTCACGGAAACGTGGATCAAGTTCAGAAACATCCGGCAGCTCACCGACAACATTATCCGGCATCCAATCCGCCTTGATGATTTCATCCGGCGTCAAGGATTGTCCTGCTGCAACCTTACAGCTTCCGTCCTGACTGTAAATCGGACCGCTGAACGGTTGAAAGCTTCCATTTGCGATCTCATTCTGCATCAGCTTGACAAGTCGCTGCGTACCGCTTGGCAGTCTGCTAGAAACCGCAACGTCAATCGCACCGGATGACATACCCCAATAATAATTCAGCGCCTGCGTTTCATTCTGATTGCCGTCGTTTTTCCATGCGCCAATCAGAACCGATCGCACCAAATCCTCATAGAGACTGCCCCAGTTCCAGACCGGTGCTGCCAGCCGGAATGATACGCCGCCGTACATACCATATAAGCCAAAACCGATATCATCAAGCAGCGGCGCATTGATATCGCGGTCGGAAATCAGGTCGATCTGCTTATTGCGGAAATATTCAACAGGATCGTGATTTTCCAGTGTAGACCAGTCCAGATAGACCATTGCGCGCGGATTGACCATTTTAACGCCGAGTGCAAAAGCGCTGATCGACGACGGTATTCCCAAAATCGGATAATCCGCAATATAGCCAACGCGTTCATTTTCAGTCATAGAGCCTGCGATCAGACCGGTGATGAACTTTGCCTCATAAATACGGAGATAATAGGTGCGAAGCTGTTTATACGCGGTATTCACGGAGCAGTTGAGCAATATTACTTCCGGATGTTCAACAGCCATGCGCATACTGACAGCATGGTAAACAGGGGATGTTGTAAAAATCAGTCGGCAGCCGGCAGCGATTGCCTGCTCAATGACCGTTTTTGCTTCATCGGCTTCGCAGACAAAAGATGTTGTTGTGATTGCGTCCCCGAAGGTATCTTCCAGATAGCGCCGACCGATTTCGTGGTTATAGCTCCAACCGGAACTTTGCGGATTTTTTGGATATAAGAATGCAATATGCAGTACCGCAGAGCTGGTGAGCAAAATTTTCTTTGTCAGCGCGACTTTGCGCGAAACATCGGTTGGATTGAGAATATGAGAAGTCGGATTATCATTGCCCAGTACGCGGAATTCCTCGCGGATGCGGTCAATCCGGCGGTGCAGCTCTACAGAGGATAGCTCGCGTACCTGTTCAAAGCCGTAGATTTCCAAGAAATGCAGAAATGCGTCACCGGCAGTCAGCGGCAGACGCTGCTCATATTTTGCAAGATAATAATCGGAAAAAACCGTATAGAGAAATTTGACATCGCGCCGCAGATCGTCTGACCACGGAGGCGTAACCGGTTGTTTTGCGTCTAGATCATCCGGCTGTTCGATTGGCGTAATAATCTGAATCAGACGAGGGAATGCGCCGGGATGACGCATTTGGATTTCATAGATTCCTGCTATGCGGAAAAACTCAATGAATTCTTCATAAATCTGATATTCTGCAGTATCATTTGGTTTTGGGATAATTCGTGTAACTTTTGCTTCGATGCTGACAGCGCCGTTATATTTGGAAACGCTGACGCGCTTATTGCCTTCGCAGACATAAAAGCGCTGCATATATTCCATGACCGTGATTGGTTCGCGGAGTCCGACCTCGTGAACAGAATCGCAAAGCAATGACCATTTGCTGCCGAATTCTGTATCATAATCAAGCAGCGGCATAAAATTTGAAGCAAATGCAGAGGTTCGCTCCGACTGTGCGGTACCGGCAATCAAAGAAAGCGGAATTTCAAGCTGACCAAGCGGCAGCTGACCTTCAACTTCATTTTCGCGCAGAATATCCTCCAGAGCTGGAAGATATGGATAAGCGCCATGCGAAACCGCTTGCCGATATTGCTTTTCGGCGAGTTTCTGCGCCTTTGAATAATCCTGTATTGACATATTGACGCCCCTTTCAGAACGAATGAAAACGGATGAATAATAATATCCAGAAAGGCTGTCCTTATTATACCATACTGTACGTTTTTTTTCAATGGGGGATTTTACGCATGTTTATGGTAAAATAGAAATGCAGAAAAAGGGCTCCAAAAGTGCATAGGTG
>JAEDJD010000016.1 GCA_016296505.1 Oscillospiraceae bacterium | reverse complement strand
CTTATTCAAGATTTAGAATAAGGTCGAGTTCAGACTTTTCCAGTTCGCACCGCCTGCAAACGGAAAGCAGAACGGCCTCCACGCAGGCAAGCTCAAGAGCTACATTCAGCTTTGCCTCGCAATGAGCCAGATGGCAAAAGACCTGCGGAGCGCAAGCCCCAAGGAACAGCAGAAAGAAAACAAAAAGTTCGCAATGCGGACTTGGCTGATGAGAATGGGCTTTATCGGAAGCGAGTTCGAGACAGCAAGAGAAACGCTTACCGAAAACCTTACAGGCGACAACGCATTCCGCTTCGGCAGACCTTAAGGCCTGCCCTGCGGGGCGGATGCAAAGCGGAACGGCACGGGCGCACACACAGCGCCCACGGTCTCGGCTGTCGCCTCGGTCGGTGCTTCTGCTTCGCAGAGGTTGTCACTGGCAACCCGCACCCCCGTGTGGGGCGGAAGGGGTATCCTCCGAATCGGTATCCCATCTCAGTCAACCGCGCCACACAGCGCGACACGGCGCAAACGTGGGCAAGGCATAAAATGAACAATGACTGCCGAAAAATCGCCCATCATGATCTGTACATTTAGCCGCTTGCAATCAGCCCCGAAAAGAGTTAATATGTCACTACCGCAAGGGAAAATAACGAAAAGGAGTCCTGAACATGACCAGCCAAGAACACATTGAAAGCCTGCGCCGCCACGGAGTCCGCCTGATCGCAAAGGACGGCACGACCAGAGAGATCCCCGCCGACTTCCTCGAAACCACCACCAAGATGCTGAACGACATTCGGGCACGGAAGATCACCTACAGCATCAAGGTTCCCGAAACCGACGAGGAAATGCTCCTTGCGATCTGGAACTGCGGATACGCAGAATCGGGCAGCGCCGATGAGATCCTCAGCCACACCGAGCGAACCGAAGAATGACAGCCTATCGCATTCAAATGCCGAATATCACGCCGCACATCTGCCGTCATACCTACTGCAGCAATCAGGCAAAAGCTGGCATGAACCCGAAGACGCTGCAATATCTGATGGGACATAGCGAAATTGGAGTCACACTTGATGTGTACACTCATCTGGGACTCGAAGACGCTGCTGCGGAGCTTCACCGCATGGAGGAACTCCAGAACGCCCGTCAGGAGATGAACAGAACAAAGGATGAAGCAGTATGATATGCTTCACGCTGCGGCTCACTTCGGTGAGCCGTTCTTTTTTTGCCTGTTTTGACTTGATGAACTGGAAAGATTATGGTATAATGAAAAGGTATATAACGGCGCTTTAGTAGTATCATACTGTGATCTTGGTAGTAAGCGCAGTAGTAACCGTAGTAGTAATTGATATACTACCGGCGATCAGCCGGAACACGCGTCAAAATCCTTAGTAGTAAAACACCCCGATTTCTACTACGATTTTACTACTAACGACTACCGAGATA
Organism: Oscillospiraceae bacterium; assembly: GCA_016296505.1. Taxonomy (GTDB): domain Bacteria; phylum Bacillota; class Clostridia; order Oscillospirales; family Ruminococcaceae; genus Firm-04. Next base: position 41,915 of record JAEDJD010000016.1, on the reverse strand, counting down.
TGCAGATTTATGCCGAGTTACGCCGATTTCGCCCCATTCTGTCAAAATGGGTGTAAGCAAAATGTACCTTGCAAAAGTCCGCATAACTCGGCAAAATACCGCATTTCAGGAAGGAAAATCAGTGCTATGAAAATTATGTTTGTTTGCCACGGCAACATCTGTCGTTCACCAATGGCAGAATTCATCATGAAAAAGCTTGTATTCGATATGGGATACAGCGAACAGGTATACATTGTATCAAGTGCAACAAGCACGGAGGAAATTGGCAACACAGTCTATCCACCTGCAAAGGCGGAGCTTGCAAAGCATGGCATCAGATGCAGTGGAAAAACCGCAGTACAGCTGAAAAAGTCTGATTACGAAAAATACGATTATTTCATTGGAATGGACGCGGCAAATATCCGGAATATGAACCGTATTTTCAACGGCGATCATGCAGGGAAAATATATAAACTACTGAGCTTTGCAGGGCGCGGAGATGATGTTGCAGACCCTTGGTACAGCGGAGATTTTGAGACTGCTTATAAAGATATTGACGAGGGCTGCCGAGGATTGATCAAGGCGTTGTTCGAGCAATAATTCTGTACCGATTAAGAGCGTACCGCTGAATGGTTTTTGTATAAAGAAACAGGAAGCGTCCGCACGCGCTTCAAAAAACGGGAATCGCTTCTCACAATACCGAAAGCCGGCGAATCCTCAGATACAGGATTTGCCGGCTTGCTGCGATGCTTACATATTCGCAGACAGTCCGGTTTCTTGCCGATGGCGGAAACGACTTATGCTCGGAATTCATTGACGCGTGAAAATACCGTGCTTGATAGATTGACATATTTTTATTGATGGTGTATAATAGCTATAATTATAGATGCTTTCAGGGAATTTCTGAGGGAACGCCCTGAAAGGCATATTTCTTTGAAAGTAGAGAATGCAATATGAAAAAAATCTTATTGTTAGGTGGCTCTGCACAGCAGGTGGTTGCCATTGAAACCGCCAAGCGTCTGGGTTACTATACGATACTCTGCGATTATCTGACCGATAATCCGGGACAGTATTCCGCAGACAAATTCTATCTGTTAAGTACAACAGATAAAGAGGCGATCCTGAAGGTTGCGATGGAAGAAAATATCAATGGCATTGTGGCTTATGCCTCTGATCCAGCCGCGCCGACAGCAGCTTATGTAGCGGAAAAAATGAATCTGCATACCAATCCGTATCTTTCGACCGAAATACTCTGCAACAAGGACAAATTCAGAGTGTTTTTGCAGAAAAACGGCTTCAATACGCCTGTTTCCGGCGGCTATGGCGATCTCGAAACGGCATTGCATGATACGGCAAAATATCAGCTTCCTGTTATTGTCAAGCCTGTCGATTCATCTGGCAGCAAGGGCGCTACGGTTTTAAGAAGCTGGGACAACTTCAATGAAGCGCTTGCATTTGCGTTTTCTTTTTCCAGAAGCAAACGCGTCATAGTTGAGGAATATATTGAAAAAGCGCATCCATATCTGATCGGCGGCGATATTTTCATCTGGAATGGGAAAGTCATCATGTGGGGATTATTGAACTGCCACAGAGATTCGGCTGTCAATTCGCTTGTTCCCGTCGGAAAGAGTTATCCCGCTGAATTATCAGATGAAGCGATGGAGGCTGTGAAGGATACCTTGCAGACTATGGTGGATAAGCTGGGAATGAAAAGCGGCGCAATGAATGTCGAGCTTGTGGTAGACCAAAACGGAAAGGTCTGGCCGATTGATGTAGGTCCGCGGAACGGTGGAAATATGATTCCGGATCTGCTGGGATATATTTTCGGTATCGACGTCGTGGAGATGACCGTGAAAGCCGCAATGGGAGAGATACCTCTGTTGGAGTGCAGAAAAGCCGTTCCCTATTATGCAACGCATAATCTGCATACCGATCAAACTGGAATATTCAAAGGGATATGGTATTCCGAGGAAATCAAACCATTTATCATCAGAGAGGCTGTCTATAAAAAGGACGGCGATGCAGTGGAATATTTTGATAATGCTGCCAAGGCGATCGGAATTGTTTTCTTTCAGTTTGATACCAAGGAAAATATGACAAGAATTCTTGGCGAAATCAACAAGCATATTAAAATTGATGTGCAGTAGGATAGGGTGGAACATGAAGGAATACGGCGGATATATAGAGCTTGATACCTACAGGCTTCCGATGCTCCATAATCAGGCGAAAGCGCTGAACTGTGGAAGAAATTGTCTGGCTTATCTCATCAAAGCAAGGAATATCAAAAAGCTCTTACTTCCCTTTTTTATGTGCGACAGCGTATTTGACTTGTGCAGAAAATACGGCGTTGCACTGCGTTTTTATCATATCAATGAAGCGTTTTTGCCGGAGTCTCCGGAACTGGAAGACGACGAATGGTTATACGTCATGAATTATTATGGTCAGCTTACCATGGATGATCTGCGCGGACTCAAAAAAGAGTATGATCAGGTCATCATTGATCATGCGCAGGCATATTTTGAGGAACCGATTGCACATACTGATACATTGTATACGTGTCGGAAATTTTTCGGAGTCGCTGACGGCGCGTTTCTTTACACCGACGCAGATCTGCATACGGAGCTTCCGCTTGACGAATCATTTGATCGAATGCGTTTTCTGCTTGGCCGTTATGAAAGAACCGCGTCAGAATTTTATTCGGAATATGCAATGAATAATCATATGTTTGCAGATGAACCAATCAAGCGAATGTCAAAGTTAACAGAGAATCTTCTGCACGGAATTGATTATGAATATGTAAAGCAAAGACGTACACAGAATTTCAAAACGTATCATGAAATGCTGCGCAGGATCAATCAACTGGAATTAAGAGAAGTTGAGGGCGCGTTTGCCTATCCGCTTATGGTAAGCAATGGCTCTGCGCTGCGCAAGGCGTTACAGCAGAAAAAAATATATATACCGACTTTATGGCCGAATGTGCTGCGTGAAACAGAATCAGACAGCTTAGAGTACCGGATGGTAGCGCAGATTCTGCCTTTGCCTTGCGACCAGAGGTATGATATTCACGATATAGAATATATCGCCGACGCTGTATCCGAAATATACAAGGGATGATCATTGCAGAGAGGCTGGTGAGAAAATGGACGCCGTAAAAATCGGGGCAGCCATCAAAGCGCTCAGAATTCAGGTGGGATATACGCAGCGCGAGCTGGCGGATTGCCTGAATGTGACGGATAAGGCGGTATCAAAATGGGAGAGAGGTTTGTCCATTCCTGACGTATCCATCATCGCCAAGCTTTCTCTGCTCCTCAATTGTGATGTGGATAACCTGCTGGAGGGAAATATCACATATCTGGAAAAGTCGTGGCAGGGGCTTTTATTATTGAAGGAATGTCAGGATATTTTTGCAGGTTCTATGGCTTACGATAAACCGTTGGTTTACTTCTATCTGAGTTATTTCATGCTTGCCGGCATCGGTGATATATATATATCCTGTTCCGAAAAAGATCGGGCGTATATCGAAAAAACCATCGGAAATGGAGAACGGTACGGCATCCGATTGAGATTTCTTGCGGAAGAATGGATACCTCCGGTCGCCGTAAATACGATGGTTGTCTTGGATCATCCTTTTATACATGGCCCGAATCTGACAAAATATTTTCAGCGTGCAATGTCAAGATTCGGCGGCGTATCGCTGCTTACCATAGATAAAGAGGCTTCGGAGGGAGAGACTGTCGTTTTCTATGATAAGCATAAAATGGTGAAAAACGCGCAAAATGGTGCGAAATCACACTGCGCTGTACCGATCGTCTTTTTTCCGAAGAAATATTTTCATGAGATCAGCAAGATTGCCGATCTTACAAAAATCACACCGCTTTATGCAGAACCTGTTGGAAATGGCATGATAGAATATCTCATTTCTGACGAGGACGCTTTATGGGATATATCTGTGTTCCTCAGAATGTTGAAAAAGCGTATGGGCAAAGATGTCTACGACCTTGAACAAATTGCGAAAAACAGGAAATTTATTGAATAATGCGTGCGCTCAGGTAAACCAATGGTCGGTTGTACCTGAGTTTTTTTTATTATATAATGGTTATGAAGTTTTGGTAAACAATATAATGAGAATCAGGAGGACGATATTGATGGATGGCTTGAAAGGCAAAAAGCTCCTGCTGCTTGGCGGCGTGCGGCCAGCTTGTGAGATCATTCGCGAGGCGCAATCAATGGGTGTTGAAACTTTTGTGACGGATTATATTGAAGACTCTCCTGCAAAAAAAATTGCAGAACATTCATATATGGTAAATGCGCTTGATGTGGACGGTGTTGCTGAATTATGCCGCAAAGAGAAGATTGATGGCGTGATAACCGGTTATGTTGATATGCTTCTCCCATATGCACAGCAGATATGTGAAAAAATCAACAGACCATTTTGGGGAAACGCTGCAAATATTGATATGGCAATTAACAAAGAAAAGTTCAAGTCAGCTTGTGAAAAATCAGGCGTTCAGGTTGTTCCTTGGAAGATCGCGAACAAAGATAACTACAGTGAAGTATTGAAGGAAATCGTACCTCCCGTAGTAATGAAGCCCGTAGATAACAGCGGTTCAAGAGGCGTCGTGAAGTGCTATGAAACAGCTATGCTCAACGAGTGTGCACAAAAAGCACTGTCGTATTCAAAATGCGGTGAAATCCTGATTGAGAAGGCAATGGATCCACACTGTGAGTTCAGCGTTTACTATATGTTGAATCACGGAGAATGCTATTTAACAGGTATGGGCGACAGATATGTAAATATAGCAGATACAGAAATTGCTCCTGTCGGACAGGGTATGTTATTTCCATCCGTACACCTTTCAGAATGGATAGAAAAAATGGATGGCTCTGTCAGAAAATTCTTCAAGGATAATGAAATGAATGACGGATTTATCTTTGTACAGGGTTTTTATGAAAATCATAATTATTATGTCCATGAAATCGGCTATCGTTTAAATGGCGGATTTTCATATAAAATTATAGATTATTTCTCGAAATATAACCAGATAAAGGAACTGATTAAATTTTCATTAACTGGCGATATGGATAAAACAGAAATCCAAAAGAGCAATCCTTTCTTTGATGGTTATGGTATGATTATCACAGCAACTTTAAAGCCGGGAACGATTTGCAGTGTCGCTGGTAAAGAAGAAATAGAAAAAGAAAACGGCGTATTACAGTTTTGTCAGCTTCATGATGTTGGTGAGAAATTGATGTCAAGAGGAACGACTGCACAGGTATTTGCGTATATTCTTTGCGCCACGAAAACCAAGGAAGAAATGCAGAAATTGATCAACCTGATTCAAGATAAGCTTATCATAACAGGAACAGATGGATCTAATATACTGAATCCGATCATAGATCCTTCAAGAATTTTATTTGAGAGGTAATGGAAATGAATAGCAAAATTGATTTTTTATATCTGAATGAACAGGATATGCTGGACGCAGGCGTAAAGGATATGGCAGGCTGTATTACTGCGATGGAGGATATGTTTGCGCTTCTGTACCAGGGCGATTACAGAATGGGCGGCGAGGACGCCAATGAACACGGTATCCGTGTTTCATTCCCGAAAGAGTCCGATATAGAGGGAATGCCGGTTCACGCTCCGGATTATCGTTTTATGACAATGCCCGCGTATCTGGGCGGAAGATTCCATATGTTCGGAATTAAGTCCTATGGTTCTCATCATACCAATAAGGATAAGGGACTTCCCCGTTCGATTCTGATGATGACATTGATGGATATTGATACCGGCGCTCCGATTGCATATATGTCTGCAAACGTACTCAGTGCAATGCGTACCGCAGCAGCGGCAGGCGTCGGTACAAAGCATCTTTCAAAGAAAAATCCTGAAATTCTTGGTATGATCGGTCCGGGCGTTATGTCAACATATACGCTTGACGCAATCATGGAAACACAGCCGGATATTAAGGTTGTCAAGGTGAAAGGACGCGGTCAGGCAAGCCTTGATAAGTTCATTGATCATGCAAAGAACAAATATCCTGCACTGGAATCCGTCGTTGCCTGCAATACCATTGAGGATACTTGTCGGGATTCCGATATCATTTATTTTGGTACGTCAAACGCTGCGAAATATGAGGATAATCCCCGCATTGAACAAGAGTGGGTTAAGAAGGGCGCGCTTGTAATCAGCGCTTCCGCATTGCTGATTTCTACAGACTTTCTGGCGGATGCGAATGTCAAGGTTGTAGCGGATAATTATAAAATGTATGAAGGCTGGGGAGCTGGATATCCGCTGCCGACACAGAAGAATGTATCCACACTTCTTGGAATGGGATTTTTTGACGCAGTCAGCGAGAAGAAGCTGAATCGAGAGGACATCGTGGATATTGGCGGTATTCTTGCGGGTGAGCATAGCGGACGGAAAGACGATGAGCAGATCATTGTTTATGCCGTGGGCGGAATGCCGGTTGAAGACGTTGCATGGGCTTATGACTGTTATCATAAAGCCGTTGCAGCAGGGATCGGAACAAAGCTGAATCTTTGGAACGAGCCTGAGTTGATGAAATAAGAAAGAGGTGACTTATGAATAAAGAAAGATTCAAGAAGGTAATGAGCGCGACTGATATTCTTGTCGTTGCATTTGGCGCAATGATTGGATGGGGTTGGGTGGTTTCATCTGGCGGCTGGATTGAAAAAGCAGGCGTTATCGGTACAATCATTGGATTTATTATCGGCGGTATCATGATATATTTCGTTGGTATGACATATGCAGAATTAACGCCTGCCATGCCGAAAGTAGGCGGAGAACACGTATTTAGTTACAAGGCGTTTGGAGCGACCGGTTCGTTTATCTGTACATGGGCGCTGATTCTGAGCTATATCGGCGTTGTGTGTTTTGAGGCTGTATCACTTCCGGCGATTATGCAATATATTCTCCCTTCGTTTGCGCAGGGATATATGTATACCATAGAAGGCTCGGACGTATATCTGACAGGCGTAATCGTAGCGTCCCTGTTCACAATCATGATTCTTTTGATCAATATTTTGGGAATTAAAGCAGCGTCGGTCTTTCAGACAGTTCTGACAATCGCGATTGCCGCAGTCGGCATTATACTGGTTGCTGCCTCCGTGTTTAACGGTTCTGCAGAGAATCTGGAAGGTCAGATCATCATTGGCGAAGGAATCGGTTCGGTCAAGAATATTCTTTCCGTTGCAGTTGTAGCGCCATTCTTCCTTTTTGGTTTTGACGTCATTCCACAGGTTGCAGAGGAAATCAATATTCCATTGAAAAAGATTTCAAAGATTATGCTCTTATCTATTGTTAGTGCCGTTGTTTTTTATGGACTTGTTGTGTTTGCGGTTGGTTTTGCATTGAACCCTGATGGCATCACAGAGGCAATGAAGGGATCAGGTCTTGTAACAGCTACTGCAATGGAAAAGGTGTTCAACAGTTCCGTTATGGCTAAGGTATTGATTCTTGGCGGACTTTGCGGCGTTGTGACAAGCTGGAATTCTTTCCTGATCGGAGGAAGCAGAGCAATCTATTCTATGGCGGAAGCAAAGATGATTCCGGGCAGATTCTCGAAACTGCATCCGAAGCATAAAACACCTGTAAACGCATTGCTTCTGATTGGCGTTCTGTCACTGGCGGCTCCGTTCTTCGGAAAAACAATGCTTGTATGGATCTCAAACGCTGCAAGCTTTGCCTGCTGTCTTGCATATTGTATGGTTTCGATGTCGTTTCTGGTGCTTCGTAAGAAACAGCCGGATATGAACCGACCGTTCAAGGTAAAGCATTATAAACTGGTTGGTATCGCAGCTTCCGTATTATCAGGATTTATGGTTGTACTGTATCTGATACCCGGTTCAGGCTGTACATTAACGCTTCAGGAGTGGATCATTGTTGGCGGATGGGCTTTGCTTGGTTTGAGTTTCTATCTGCTATGCAAAAAACACTATAAAAAAGAATTTGGTACCATAGATGTATAAATGATTTGCTGCGTGCATTTCGACTGATAGAGTCAATATCAAAACGCTGTCATTGGGATTTTGTCCGAATGACAGCGTTTTGTTTTGTTCATTGTCACTTTCCAAAAGCGAGCATATCATAATAAGCAGGAGGTAAGAGCATGAACAAAGGTATTGATGTTTCCTCGCATCAAGGCGCAATCGACTGGAAACAGGTCAAGGCTGATGCGGTGGAATTTGCGATTCTGCGTGCAGGTTACGGACGAGAGATTTCTCAGAAAGATACGAGCTTTGAGCGAAATTTTGCTGGCTGCATGGAAAACGCGATTTATACGGGTGCGTACTGGTACAGCTATGCGCTGACCGCCGACGAGGCAAAGCGAGAAGCGGATACCTGTCTGAAATCCATTGCCGGAAAGAGATTTGACTATCCGATTTATTTTGATATCGAGGATAAAACCCAGCTTGGTTTATCTGACAGACGTTTGCAGGAGATTGCCGCTGCCTTCTGCACCGCGATGGAGTCCGCCGGATACTGGGTCGGTATCTATAGCTATAAAGCTTTTCTGGAGTCCGTATTTACTGCCGATTTCATGAACCAATACGCCGTATGGGTAGCGCATACAGGTGTTGCGAAAACCGATTTTAAGTATGAACACGGCATCTGGCAGTACAGCCATACCGGTACGGTCAAAGGCATCGGCTCCGCAGTTGACCTGAATTACGGCTATGAGAATTATCCGGCTACGATGAAAAAGGCAGGACTGAACGGCTATCCCAAATCCTCTGTTCCCAAACACAGGGAACATAGGGTTGTCAAAAATGAAACCCTATGGAGCATTGCAGAGAAATATCTTGGCAGCGGTGCGAGATATGCCGAAATCAAAATACTGAACAATCTGAAATCCGATACGATTTTCACAGGGCAGGTTTTGAAAATTCCTGAGAAATAAAGGCTGTAAAGGCGGAATGCGGTATTGCATCCGCCTGATTCTTTCAGCGCAATCAAACTGAATCCCGCACTCACCTCGGTTCTGCAATAAAAAAGCCGTTTGTGAGTGTTCGTCACAGACGGCTATGTAATCATTATTTTATTAGATAAACTGAAATTTGTTATACTGGAATATCTCTACCATTCCATTTTATATGCAACTCTATGACAAAGGTGTTGAGCTTATGTATGCTAAAATAAAACTGAGCCACTAATGGCAGAAATGATAAAAAAATTGAGCCGCGAAAGAAAACCCTGTATAATGAGAAGTAACAACTCATAGTACAGGAGGGAACAGGAGCGGCAAGCACAATGGAAATCTGTCAAAAATACGGGAAGGCAGATTACACCGCCTCCCCGTATTTTTTATCAGATATTCAGATGATGTCGTCCCAAGAAGGCGTTTTTCCAGCCAATTGCTCGGTATAGTAAGAAAGAATATACTGCGCGTCATTGACGGAGATTGTGTGATCGCCGTTGACGTCTGCGGCAAGCGTTTGACGATCGCTCAGTGTGCGTTCCAATCCAGCCATCAGATTGACATATTCGAGCAGCACAAGCTGTGCGTCATCAATACTGACTGTTCCATCATTACTCACATCTCCCAGAAGAATTCCAGAATCTGGTGAAGTCGTCGTGGTGGTAGTGGGAGTCGTGGTCGTGGTGGCGGTAGTAGCGGTGGTGGTAGCAGCGGTGGTCGTAGTTGTTGTATTGCTGCCGTCAATGGCGTAGAAATCAAATCCGTATTGATTGGCATATACTTCAGCCGCTGTGCCGGTGTAACCACTGATTGTCAGGTCGATACGTGTATAATTCGGATAGTAGTACGTAAAACCAAGCCCGTGTTCCCCAATCGACGTAACCGATTTCGGAAGAACGATCTCGCTAAGACTATACGAATTCAATGCAGCATCTGATTCAATGGAAGTTACGCCTTCTTCAAAAACGAGCTTCTCAACACTATGGCAGCCATGAAAAGCGTGATCGGGAATGTTCGTGATCGTTCCGGGAACGGTAATTGCCGTCAGCGAAATACAGAGCTGAAATGTACATTGACCAATTTGTTCAACCTGATTCAGGTCGATAGACTTCAGGCTGTGACAGGTTGTAAAAGCATAATCGCCTATTTTTTTCAGACTATCCGGAAAATTGATTGATTCAAGTTCTTTGCAATCTGCAAACGCTTTATAGGCAATCTCAGTAATTGTATCAGGCAGAACCACGTTTTTTATGTTCAGGTTTTCCTCAAAGGCACACTGACCAATCTTCCTTACAGGCTTACCCTCGATTGTCTGAGGAATCTCCAAATACGAAGCGTCCCCCGTATAATCATATATCGTGACGCTTCCATCGGATTCGATCTCATACTTCAGACCGTTTACAGTTGCTGTTGTTGCAGACGCCGTTGCCGTAATTGTGGAAATCGGCTTGGATGTCGTTGTCGCAGCCGTGGTAGTCTTGGTTGTGATGGTCGTTGTGGCGGTCGTTGTGGTAGTGGTTATGACGTTTTCAAGCGCGACAAATTCTCTGTCATATTTTTGTGCATACGCCTGAGCCGTTGAACCTTCGTAGCCGTAGATAGTTGCGGTACTGGAAATGGTATCTTCTGAATCATAGATTGTACATTCCGGATTTTCAAAGGTGATGGAGGTTAAGCTTTCGCAAGAATAAAATGAATTCCATCCAATACTTGTCACGCTTTTCGGAATTGTGATGGAGGTTAAGCTGGAGCAAGCATAAAATGCAAAATCTCCAATACTTGTCACGCTTTTCGGAATTGTGATGGAGGTTAAGCTGGAGCAAGCATCAAATGCAAAATCTCCAATACTTGTCACGCTGTCCGGAATTGTGATGGAGGCTAAGCTGGAGCAAGCATAAAATGCAGAATCTCCGATACTTGTCACACTGTCAGGAATCGTGATGGAGGTTAACTTGTCGCAACCAGAAAATGCAGAATCTCCAATACTGGTAACGCTGTCCGGAATTGTGATGGAGGCTAAGCTGGAGCATTCATAAAACGCAGCACCTCCGATACTTGTCACACTGTCAGGAATCGTGATGGAGGTTAACTTGTCGCAACCAGAAAATGCAAAACCTCCAATATTTGTCACGCTGTCCGGAATTGTGATGGAGGCTAAGCTGGAGCAATTATCAAATGCCGCATATCCAATACTTGTCACGCTGTCCGGAATTGTGATGGAGGTTAAGCTATAGTGACCATAAAATGCATTACTTCCAATACTTGTCACGCTGTCCGGAATTACAACATCGTCGCTACAAGTTTTTCCATCAATCAATGTTCCGTTCACAATTACAAGAGGATTTTCTTTCCGTTCGGCTTCAAGCCACGGCGTATAACTAAATGCATCTCTTCCAATACTTGGCACGATTTCTGGAAACGTGATGGAGGTTAAGCTTTTGCACCATGCAAATGCCCACACTCCAATACTTGTCACACTTTTCGGAATTGTGATGGAGGCTAAGCTGGAGCAATTACAAAATGCCTTATTTCCAATAATTGTCACACTATCAGGAATCGTGATAGAGGTTAAGCTCTTGCAATTATAAAATGCATACTCTCCAATATTTGTCACGCCATTTTCGATCTTAACTTTCGAGATATTGTCTTGATAGCTGCGCCACGGAACATCGCTAGCATAATACCAGTTCTTCATTGCGCCTTGTCCGCTGATGGTCAGTGTTCCGGCGCTGTCAAGCGTCCATATCAGGTTTTCGCCGCATTCGCCGGAGGCAACGATATCTGTATTCGATCCCGTATAGGAAAACGCCTCATATGCTTCTGATAATGCATCTCTAAGTTCGTCCTCTGCAGCCACATTTCTGATATCCACAAATTTATATGTTAGCTGCATATCGGTTAAGCTAGAAAGAGTATCCTTCTTCAGTTTTTCATACTCTGTCTCAGATATTTGTGATTCTGAACTAGAGCCATAATACCATTGGACTTCATCGTTTTGTTTCGTTTCTGAATTATATAGCATTTCATAACCATTGGCAAAATAGGTGGTGTATTCCACATATTTACTGTATGGATTATATTTAAAACTTCCAAAATCGCTACCATAATAAAACATTCCGCTTCTCGTTCTGTCATATCCATAATAGGCAAGTTCACCGTCTTCATCACGATAAAGAGACATATCACCGTCCATAATATCAAAAGAATAAACAAGATCTTCTTCAGTTTTTAACCCAATCACTTTATCTCCATCAATTTTGTAGAATTCAATAGCAGTAGACCAATCAGATCCACTCTGGCTGCCAGCAACTAATTCTAACTCTCCATCAAAGTCAATATCCAAAAAGCTTACTGCGCTGAAGCCGTCTGACAATAGTGGCAACTCATTCCAAATGGAATAATTGTCAACGAAAATATCAATTGCAGTTTTTTCAGAAACTGCATCAACCGTTACAGGAGATACAGTTGCATTGCTAACAAACATGGCAGTACACATACTCCACGCCAAAATCATAGAAATAATCCTTTTCATTTTTACCTCCGTTATTACGTTAATCCATGTTCAATGTTTTTCCTGCAATCTCTTTTTCGAGCAACTGATATCAACATAATACAACTATAATGTTGTATACTGAAAAAAGTATAATATTCTGTAACAATTTGCTATAGATTTCAAGAGAGCGCAGTTTACCTATAGATAGAATCTTTTTAATTACTTCATAACACTGTCCTTTCATGTTAAAACCCCTTGGTTTGTTCAAAAAGCGATATGATATACAACTGTACACATACCGCTGTTTAATTTGATTATAGCACAATAAAAACATTTACACAAGTAGAAATTATGAGCTAATAGTTGTGCATTTCCTCCAAAGGAAAAGACCATTCGTAAGAGCTTCAGCATCTTCCTCCGTGTATCTTTTCTCAGCTCCGATTCTACCAAGCATCTCAAATGGATTTTCATGTAATTGCTCTACCTCAAAGGTGACACTATCCAAGCAAGACATCGAAGAATTCCACAAAGCCGCAGAACGTCACGAGTATTTTCTCTACCGTAAAAAGGCAGAAGAAATGACTCTTGAAGAACTGAAAGACGCATACATGACCATGCAGAATTATCTGTCTGATATGCGCGTTTACGGTTTTTTGTATTGACAACAACAGACTTCGCATAACAAAAATGCGGGCAGTTCAAGCTGTCCGCATTTCTTCTGATTCAGTTTTTGAAAAGTTGCTACTTGTGTCAACTTTTGAAAAGCAGAGAGAGGACTATACTGAAAAAACAAGCAGATACAAAAAAATCGCCCTTTCGGACGATTTGAAAATGTTTTTGTTTCAGGTATTGAATTGCATAACAAAATGTGCTATAATAAGGAAGTGAAATAATAAAGCATCACACGGAGCGTAGACGAATTACCAGTTCACCTACGCTCCATAATCAGAGTGGTGACACAAACACCTGACTGACTTAGTGCAATGGCTATTATCGTGTTCCATTATAGCACGGTTATGCATATTTTTCAAGCCGTTCAGACGTTCGTTCGCACCGGAAGTCTGAATGGCTTGATTTATTTCACGGCGATATATCGCATCTTCTCACAAAAGCAACGATATATCTTCACACCTTGAAAACTGAATTCATGATGGCAACGCCCGAAAAGGCGGTTAGTACTTTGCGTTCCAGTCCGAAGTACCGAAAGGGGTATCCAGTAGGAAAACCTGATCGAGAAAAAAGCAGTCACGCCACAACAATGCCTGTGTACCATGCTTATTGGGTAAGGCACTTAGAGCGACAACGCAAACGATGCAGACGGAAACCGTTGATACATAAGTCTGAAAATAAGCAATTTGCCAATCATGTAAAAAGTACATACGCTTAGATAAACAAAACGAGCTGCAAAGCAAATGCTTGCAGCTCACTTTGTTATCGCAAGTTGGTTGGGGTGGAAGGATTTGAACCCTCGAAATAACGGAGTCAGAGTCCGCTGCCTTACCGCTTGGCGACACCCCAGAATATTTTGACTGTGTCCCGTCGACTTATATATTATAGCACAATTCTCTTGATTTGTAAAGGGGTATTTTGAAAGTTTCTGAAATTTTTGTGTTTTCACAAAAAAGGCTTGCATTTTTCATGCAAATTTGCTATAATGCTAATGTAAGCTGTGTGATCGGCAGCTTGCACAATACAGGATGCCTCTGTTTCAAGCAAGGGATGTATGTCCGGAAGGTCATGCTTCCATGCATCCTGAAACCGCATAAAGGAATTGAGACAATGAAAAAACTCTATTTTATTACGAACTTACAATCCGGCAAAGGTGCGATGCGCGGAAAACTTGCTGCTGTGGTCGATCAATTTACCGCGGCTGGCTACGAGGTGACCGTCCGGACAACGCAGGGGCGCATGGATGCGACTGCCGCCGCTGAATATGCTTGTCTGACGGAGCAATTCGATCTGATCGTCTGTTCTGGCGGAGATGGTACGCTCAATGAGGTTGTGCAGGGACTGATGCACAGCAGAAAGCCGCTGCCGCTGGGCTATATTCCGTGCGGCTCTACCAATGATTTCGCCAGATCATTGAAGATGTCCGCGAGTATTGAGGAGGCAGTCTCGCAGATTATCAACGGTCGGCCTTTCCGCTGCGATATCGGTACATTCAACGATAAAAATTTCCTTTATGTTGCCGCTTTCGGCGCATTTACTGAGACCGTCTACGAAACGCCGCAGAATGTCAAAAATGTCATCGGGCATATGGCGTATCTGCTGCACGGTCTGACGCTTCTTCCAGGTATTCGTCCGCTCCATATGAAAATCGAGTACGACGGCAAGGTGATGGAGGATGATTTTCTCTATGGCATGGTCAGCAATACCGCTTCGGTCGGCGGTATGCTCAAGCTCAATAATTTCCGTCTGGACGACGGCGTTTTTGAGGTCATGCTGATCCGCAAGCCGCCGAATGTCATTCAGCTCAACAGGATTCTGACGCAGCTCCTTGACATCAATATGGATATCGACGAGCAATATGTTTCGTATTTTCGTGCGAAACGGCTGCGGTTTATCTCCAACGAGGAGATTCCGTGGACGCTCGACGGCGAATATGGCGGCGCTTCCTGCGATACGGAAATCGGGAACTGCAATCGCGCTGTGACATTCTGGGTGAGCGACGATGCGCCGTATAATGACGATGAAATGAAGCGGCTCTTTACACTGGAACAGATGGAGGCTCCTCATTTTGATAAGGAGGAATGAGTGCCGCGGCGACGGCATTCATCAACATCATGCGACTGTTTCTCATTGATTATGAAAATGTCAACTCGGCAGGGCTGCACGGCATCGGACAGGCTTCTCCGGAAGATCGGATTATCCTGTTCTACAGCCATGCAGCAAATACGCTTTCGTTCGAGATCATGGACGAAATGATGGACGCGCATATTCTGCCGGAGCGCGTTTGTCTTGAAAAAACCGGAAAGAATGCGCTGGATTTTCAGCTTGTGACCTTTCTGGGATATCTGATTGCCAAGGAAAACGCGGAAGCTTATTACATCATCAGCCGCGATTCCGGCTTTCAGTCCGCAATATCATTCTGTCAGGCATATTTCGGCGTGAAAGTGCATCTCAAGCCCTCGATGAAGGCGGCGATCGGCGCCAATAAACAGCCGATCAGTGCGCAGGAGCGTGCAAAACAGGATGTCCGGAATTCTTCAAATAAAACTGCAAAGCCTCAGCCCGTTGCGAAAAAAGTGAAGGGCGTTCGGGTTCAGGAGCAGTCTCAGCCGCAAAAGAAAAAACGTGCGGCGGTCAGTCTGCGGAAAAAGGCAACCGTGATTCAGGTGCAGCCGGCAGGCGGTACGCCCGTTGTGCTGCCGAAAGAAACGCGAATCCCGATTGATCTGGAAACGGTGCGCTCGCTGATTGCGCCCACGGTCAACGTGGAGACTGCAACAGAGATACTGCGTTGCCTACAGGACAGCCACAGCAAGACCGAATTCCACAATGCCTTGCAGCAGCATTTCGATAATGATAATGCAAAGCAATATTATCATAGTATGAAACCTTGTTTCGTCACGTTTACAGATTAACAAAAAGAGCCGTGTTCAGTCTGCACGGCTCTTTTTTATGATGATATTGCATCAGAACGGCAACTTGCCGCATGATTCTTTTTGCCGATGGATCGGGAATGCTTCCGGCTGCGTGCGTTTGCCGCCGAAGAATATCGCTGCCGCAACCGGTACGGCAAAGCTGAATCCGAGCGCGGTCAGCAGGGCGGCAGGGGAGAGCAAGACCGTTGAAAACACAGTCCGCAGCGCCGGAACGATGACGGCGGCTACCGTCACTGCGGCGGAAACCAGAACCGCAAGTATCAGCTTGCCGTTTGAGAAATAGGGGACGGAAAAGAGAGAGCCGTCCTCGCGCTTGCATTCAAATACATGGAGAAGCTGCGAGGCGATGAGCGTCAGCAGGGCGGCGGTTCGGGCGGATTCCAGATTGCCCGTCATGCGCAGAACAGTCGTAAACGAGCCGAGCGTCGAGAGCGCAATGAAAATGCCGCGGAATACAATGCGCGAGAGCAGTCCGCCAGCGAAAAAACTGTCCTCTGCTTGGCGCGGCGGCTGCGACATCAGATCGGAAGCCGGCGGCTCCAGTCCGAGCGCAATCGCAGGCAATCCGTCCGTCACCAGATTGACAAGCAGAATCTGCGTCGGGAGCAGCACGATCGGCAGCCCCATCAGGATACCTGCAAACATCGTCAGCACCTCTCCGATATTACAGGCAAGCAGATAACGCACGAATTTGCGTATATTTGCATAAACTGTCCGTCCCTGCTCTACGGCGGTGACGAGCGTATCGAAGCGATCGTCCAGCAGAATCACATCCGCCGCCTGACGGGTGACGTCAGTTCCATTTTTGCCCATCGCGACGCCGATATCCGCTTCTTTGACTGCAGGCGCGTCGTTTACGCCGTCGCCGGTCATTGCGGTGACAAGGCGTTTGGCGCGGCAGGCACGTACCAGTCGCAGCTTATGCGCAGGCGTTACGCGAGCAAATACGCTGTATTTTCCGATACAGTCCGCAAGTTCTGCGTCCGAAAGACGGTCAAGCTCCGCACCGGTGATCGCAGCTTCCGCGTGCGGAATACCGGCTTTTCGTGCGATTGCGGACGCAGTTTTGATATGGTCGCCGGTCAGCATCATGACGCGAATGCCGGCGCGATTACAGGCGGCGATTGCACGCTTTGCCTGTTCACGCGGCGGATCGAGCATCCCCATAAATCCCAGAAAAACCATGGAATTCGTTTCGCCGTTTCCGGCAGGATTCATTTTTTCGGCAAATGCAAGTACGCGCAGAGCGTCCTCAGCCATCCGGTCTGCCATACAAGCGAATTCGGCGCGTTTTTGCGGCGTCAGCGGAAGATCGCTGCCATGTGCGCGATAATATGCGCAGCTTTTCAGGATGACATCTGCCGCGCCTTTTTTCAGTGCGATCGTGCCGTTTTCCATTGCGTATACGACCGTCATTGCGCGCGTTTCGCTTTCAAACGGAATCTCGGAGAGGAGTCGGCAGCGTGAAAAAGCGTCCGCGGTCACATGGCATTTCGCAGCGGCGATCAGCAGAGCAGCTTCGGTCGGGTCGCCGGTGATCTGCCATTCGCTTTCGCTGGATTTTGCGCGTATTTCCGCATGATTACATAGAACCGCACAGCGGAAAAGCGGCGTCAGTGCAGAGAGTGTATGTGCATTGCAAGGATTGCCGTTCTGCGTCAGATTGCCATTCCGCTGCCAGCCCGTTCCGGTTACGGTATACTGCGCTTCCGGCGAGGCAATGCGCTGAACAGTCATTTTATTCTCGGTGACGGTTCCGGTTTTATCGGTGCAGATTACCGCCGCGCAGCCCAGCGTTTCGACTGCGTGCAGCCGATTGACAAGCGCGTTTTGCTTCAGCATACGCCGGACGGCGAGTGCAAGCGCGATCGTGACGGTTGCCGGCAGACCCTCTGGTATTGCGGCAATCGCAATTGTGATGCTGGTCATAAGCATTTCAAAAACCGGTTCGCCGCGCAGAAGTCCGGCTCCAAAGACCATGACGCAGACCACCATACAGATCAGGGAGACCGTTTTGCCAAGCTCGCCGAGTCGTTTTTGCAAAGGCGTTTCGCTTTCGGCAATGTCGCCGAGCATCTGCGAAATCTGACCCATTTGCGTTGCGGTGCCGATTGCGATGACCTCTGCCTCGGCGGTGCCGCGTATGATGGATGTACCGGCATAGAGGATATCTTCTCTGCCGATTTCGTTGCTGACGGTCGGATCTGCCGCCGTATGCGGACGTTTTTGCACCGCAGCCGATTCGCCGGTCAGAATCGACTCCTCTGCGGAGAGCCGGGCAGCAGTCAGAATGGTCGCGTCGGCAGGCACGCGATCGCCGGCTTCGAGCAAAATGATATCGTTTGGGACAAGCGATTCGGCGGGAATCGTCATGAGCTTACCATTTCGCCGTACCTGCGCGGTCGGGGCGGTCATGCTGCGCAGCGCGAGCAGGGTTTGCTCTGTACGGTATTCCTGCACGAATCCGAGTATCGCGTTCAGTATGACGATGATTGCGATTGTGATGGAGTCTGCATATTCTCCGAGCAAGAATGAGACCAGTGCCGCTGCAAGCAGAATCAACACCATAATATCGCTGAACTGCGAAAAAAATATCCGCAATATATGCGGCTTTGCAGGCGCTTCGAGCGTATTGCGCCCGAACTTTGCCTGCCGTTCCTTGACCTGTTCATCAGTCAGTCCGTACATATCCGCACGCTCCTTCCATGAGAAATGATATGCGAATATGGCAGAAAAAATGCGCTTCCCGAAAGAGAAGCGCATAAGGTTTTGGGTTACCGCGGTTCGCAGATCAGCTTCATAGCGGTACGTTCCTCGCCGTCGATTTCGATACTTGCAAAAGCAGGAATGCATACGAGATCAATACCAATCGGTGCAAGGTATCCGCGTGCGATTGCGATCGACTTAATCGCCTGATTCGCAGCGCCTGCGCCGACAGCCTGAACCTCGACAACGCGCTGTTCACGGATTACGCCTGCGATTGCGCCGGCAACAGAGTTCGGGGTAGAGTGAGATGATACTTTTAATACTTCCATGGGTGTAACCTCCTACAAAATAAGCTGAAATGATGACAAATTGCGTTTTGGAAATGATGTCTTGGCAAGTGCAACTTCATTGCTTTCAGTTGTTCTACTGTGATTGCCATCTTTATTATAGCGCATTTTGTCAAAAATGTCAAGTGAAATCCTGTGAATTTGGCTATTCTTTTACAATTATCGGGTCGATTTTGGTACAAATGCCGAGTTTGCTATCAATTTCCAATACAACTGCATTGAGAATACAAGGACCTGCCGCTTCGGTGAATTGGACGGGTCTGTGAAAGCGTTGTTTTTCGATTGCCTGCGCAGGGAGCACGCCGAGCACTGATCTGGCGCCGCCGGTCATGCCGACGTCAGTGAGGTAGCCGGTTTTCCCGTCAAGGATTTCGGCGTCGTTGGTCTGAACGTGCGTATGCGTACCGATTACGGCGGATACTCTGCCGGAAAGGTACCAGCCCATTGCACGTTTTTCCGAGGTTGCTTCCGCATGAAAATCGAGCAGAATATTCGGCGTATGGATTTCGGCGAGAAGCGCGTTGATCACGCTGAACGGATTGTCGAGCGGCTCCATGAATGCCGTTCCCATGAGATTGATCACAGCAAACTGGAACGAACCGCAATCCAGAACGCATACGCCGCTGCCGGGCGCGCCCTCCGGATAATTGGCAGGACGCAGAATACGCTCGTTTTCAAAGATTTCATCGCATTTACGTCGGAAACAGTGATTTCCGGTCGTGACGACATCCGCGCCGCCGGAAAAGAGCTGATTGGCGGAATGCTGGGTAATGCCGTTGCCCTTGGCGGAGTTTTCGCCGTTGACAACGATCAGGTCGGCGCTGTGCTGCCGTTTGAGCTTTGGGGCGAGCCGCTGAAAGCAGCCGGTTCCCGCTTCGCCGACGACATCGCCGAACATCAGTATTTTCATGCTTTTCCTCCGTTGTCAGGAAAGTACAAAATGATATGTCTGCGGCGGCTCGACGGGCGCTGTATTGCTTGGCTCGGTGACGGCAGTGGTTTCCGTTTCGCTGCCGGGGCTGGACTCAGTCACAACGATTCCGCCTGACGAGAGAATGGTTTCCGCGCCTTCCGATGAGATACCGGTCTCGGTGCCGGAGCCTGCGAATTCGACGGCACTTGTTGCGGTAGTTGCGGTTGTCGTATTCTGCTCGCGCAGCAGATCCCAGATATCGGTTTTCTGAATATTAGAATTCTGCTGCGTCGCATTCGTGATTGCCGGCATGGAATCCTGCTGCGTAACCGAATCCGACTTTGTCACCAGACTGAGTATGCCGATGACCAGAATAATACCAAGCGCTGCAAGTAAGACGGTATATATTTCTTTGCTTTCCATTTGGTTGATCTGATCCTTTCGCTATTTTTTGGAATGCGGAAGACGCTCTCCGGCAAGCGGATTGCTGTCGATGGCGTCCTGTCGTTGTGTACTGGAAAGATGCGTATAGATTTCGGTTGTGGAGATGGATTGATGTCCGAGAATCTCCTTGAGCGTGAGCATATCCGCGCTGCCATGCTGATACATGAGCGTTGCGGCGGTATGCCGAAGCTTATGCGTAGAGAGACCTTTTCCGCCGAGTCCTGCCGCAGTCAGGTGATTCTCGACGATCTGCTGCACTCTGCGGCGGCTGATCCGCCGGTGATTGCGGCTGAGAAAGAGCGCGTTTGGTTCTTCGGGCGGATTGTCGCGCACGGCAAGATAATCCTGTATCGCAGAAAGGCAGGCGTCATTGAGATAGACAATGCGTTCCTTGCTGCCCTTTCCGAGCACGCGTATCTGCCGATTGAAGAAGTCCAGATCTCCGGTATTCATGCCGACCAGCTCCGCAAGCCGGAATCCGCAGTTGAGAAACAGCGTAATGATGCAGTAATCGCGGAGTTTTTCCGGTGAATTCGTTTCGTTCTCGACGGTATGGAGCATTCGTTGACTTTCCTCCAGCGTGAGAAAGCGCGGCAGCGTTTTCTTGACGCTCGGCAGCTCCAGATTCTGACAGGGATCGGCTTTGAGCATACCCTTTGTCTTTGCGAGGTATTTGAACAGGCTGCGCACGGCGCTCAGTCTGCGCGAAACGGAACGCGGCGTATTGCCTCTGACGTCGCGCAGATAGCGGATGTAATCATACAGCGTAGAAACCGTGACGCCCTCGATTTCGGAAAATGCAAGGTCTGCGATTTCCGTATCACCGACCTCTGAGACCGTTTTTTTTTCGTTCATGCAGTGGAGCCAGCGCAGAAACAGGCAGATGTCGTCATAATATTCCAAGACAGTACGCCGGGCTTTTCCGCGTATGACGTCCAGATATGTCAGATAATCGTTCAGAAACAGCGGATTTTTTGCGCGGTCGATTTCCATTTCTGCGCTCCTTTTCATACATTTTATTTTATTATACCACATTTCCGCGGAAAACACAATGGGCAAGATAAAAAAATCACCAGACAGCTTGACAAATCGGCATAAATATGGTACAATGGTGTGTAATTTGATAAAGGTTATCATTTTCATTTCCGGAGGTGACGGTTATGCCGCGCAGCGGCGAATATCAGACGAAACAAAGAGCGCAGATATTGCAATATCTGGCGTCGCACAGCAGCGCGCATATGACTGCGGCAGAGCTGCTGATTGCGCTGAATACAAGCGGTACGCCGATCGGTTCGGCAACGGTTTACCGGCAGCTCGAAAAGCTTGAAGCGCAGGGGCTTGTCAGGCGTTACGCGCTCGACGACCGCGGAAGCGCCTGCTGGCAGTATGCCGGCGCCGAGGCGGAGAACGGTACCTGCCATCAGCATTTTCATTTGAAATGCACCGTCTGCAATACGCTGTTTCATCTCCACTGCGACCATTTGCACGAAATCGCAGACCATGTCGCGGCGGAGCATGATTTTGCCATTGATCCGGCGCGTACCGTTTTTTACGGCGTATGCGGTTCGTGCCGCGCCGCCGAAGTTATCCCATCGCAAAAAAGGAGTACAGAGAATGAAAATCCGTAACATATTTGCCGTTATTGCTGCGTGGACGCTCTGCGGCGCAGTGCTTTCGGGCTGCGGCGCGCAGAAAAACGACGCGCTGACGATCGTAACAACGGTCTATACGACCTACGATTTTGCAAAGCAGCTCACCGCGGCTTACGAACAGCCCGTAGAGGTCAAGCTGCTCCTGACGCCCGGCGGCGAAAGTCATTCCTATGAACCAACGCCCAACGACGTCGCCGCAATCCAAAGCTGCGATTTATTTGTCTATATCGGCGGTACTTCGGAGCAATGGGCGGAAAAGCTCATCGAAACAAGCCGCAAGGATAAGGAAAATCTGCGGATGTTTGACTGCGTGACCCTGCTCGATGAGGAAACGGTCGAGGGGATGGAGCCGGAGGACGCGCATGAACACGATCATGCAGAGGCGGAAACCGACGAGCATATCTGGACAGCCCCGTTGAACGCCGATCAGATGCTGACGGCAATGCAGACGCGCTTCAACGAAATCGCCCCAAAAGAACAGGCGCATTGCGATGCGGCGTATGAACAGATTCATGCCTCGCTGCTCGCGCTCGATCAGCGCGCAAAGGAGATTCGCGATCATGCGCAAAAGGATACGCTGATTTTTGCCGATCGGTTTCCGTTTCGCTATCTGACCAGCGCCTACGGCTGGAAGTATTACGCCGCGTTTTCCGGATGCAGCAGCGATAGCGACGCTTCTCCGGCGACGCTTTCGTTCCTGATTACAAAGGTCAAAAATGAAAACATCAAAACCGTATTTTATCTTGAAAATTCTACGCGGAAAATTGCAGACGCCATTTGCGACGCGACTGGCGCAAAGGCGGAGCTGCTGCAATCCTGTAATAATGTATCGCGGATGGATTTTGACGCAGGGATGCATTATCAGCAGCTTATGACCGAGAATCTCGACGCGATTGAGGAGGCGCTGAACTGATATGGCGTATATCACCTGTGAAAATCTGACGCTGCGGTATGAATCGCTGATCGTGCAGGAGCGTCTGAGCTTTACGGTCGAGCCGCTGGATTATCTCTGTATTGTCGGAGAAAACGGCTCCGGCAAAAGTACGCTGATGAAATGTCTGCTCGGCTTGAAGCAGGCGGATGGCGGTACGATGAAATTCGGAGACGGACTCAAGCGAAATGAGATCGGCTATCTGCCGCAGCAGAGCATGATACAGCGAACCTTTCCGGCGTCTGTGCGGGAGGTTGTGCTTTCGGGCTGTCTGAATGGGCGTGCGATTCACCCGTTTTACAGCAAGTCGGAAAAACAGCGCGCCGCCGAACAGATGGAATGCCTGAATATTACGCAGCTTGCAGACCGCAGTTATCGTGCGTTATCCGGCGGCCAGCAGCAGCGCGTCCTGCTGGCAAGAGCGCTCTGCGCGACCAAGAAGCTGTTGCTATTGGATGAACC
The DNA here is from genome assembly GCA_016296505.1 of Oscillospiraceae bacterium. Classification (GTDB taxonomy): domain Bacteria; phylum Bacillota; class Clostridia; order Oscillospirales; family Ruminococcaceae; genus Firm-04. Next base: position 18,441 of record JAEDJD010000016.1, on the reverse strand, counting down.
GCTGACGGGTCTGGATCCGCTTGTCGCAACGGAATTATACGGCATTTTGCAGCATATTCACGACGACCACGGGATTACGATTATCATGGTGACGCACGATGTGGAATGCGCGGTGCGCCATGCAAAGAAGATTTTGCATATCGGGAAGCAGGAGAACTTTTTCGGAAGCTGCGAGGACTATGCGGCAAGCGCGGTAGGCAAGCGGTTTCTTGGAGATCATGCAGTACCGGAGCATTGTGCAAACTGTGCGCATACGCATACGCGTCAGACGGAGGAGGGCGGCGGCAATGAGTGATCTTTCCATGATTTTGACGCCGGAATACATTTCCGTGATTTTGCTGCCGGCGCTGATTGCCGGTATAGCGGTGAGTCTCTGTTCGAGCCTGCTCGGCGTGAGTCTGGTGCTGAAGCGATGCTCCATGATCGGCGACGGGCTATCTCATGTCGGCTATGGTACGCTCTGTATCGCCGTTGCGCTCGGCTGGGCGCCGATGCAGGTGACGATTCCGGTTGTAATTCTTGCGGCGTATATTTTGCTCCGGCTTTCCGAGAACAGCCGGATCGGCGGCGATACGGCGATCGCGTTGTTTTCGACGTCGGCGCTGGCGCTTGGCATATTGGCGTCCTCGAAGGCGAATCTGACTACGGACGTCAGCCATTATATGTTCGGCAGTATTCTTGCCATGACGCGCAGCGATGTGATGTTCAGCGTGATTCTGAGTATCTGTGTGATTCTGGTATACGTGCTGTTTTACGACAAAATCTTCGCAGTGACCTTTGACGAGAATTTTGCGCGTGCGACCGGACTGAACGTGCAGTTTTACAATCTGCTGATTGCGGTGCTGACGGCTGTGACGGTTGTACTCGGCATGATGATGATGGGCGCGCTGCTGATCTCCAGTCTGATGATTTTTCCGGCGGTGACGGCAATGCGGCTGAACCGGCATTTTCGGGGCGTTGTGCTGACCGCCGTATTGGTTTCGGTCGGATGCTTTCTTGCCGGATTGTTCTTATCGCTGTGGATTGATACCGCAGTCGGCGCGAGCGTGATTCTGGTCAATCTGCTTGTATTCATCGCGGCTTCGCTGATTTCGGAGATCCGGAAAAATCGGCAAAAGCATGATGCAATTTGAGAAGAAACGGGCGCAGAGGAAAGCTGCGTCCGTTTTTATTGTATTATATTGCGTTTGATTTCAGTCTATGCTTAATGCCGCGGAGGATTTGCTGTCGTGCCGCCGCCGCCGTATCGTTCGAGACGGGTTCTGTGTTTGCAAGCGGATATTCGACGCCGAGCGCTTCATATTTTTGCTTGCCGAAATCGTGATACGGCAGCACGTCGAGTCCTTTCAAGGTACGCAGGCCGCCGATGAATTCGCCGAGCCGGAACTGTTCGTCCGGATCGTCCGTAAAGCCCGGCACAATCACATGACGAATCCAGAGCGGAATGCCGCGTTCGCTGATATATCTAGCAAATGCTAGGATATTGACATTAGAGTGACCGGTCAGGCGGCGATGCTGTTCCTCGTCGATATGCTTGATATCGAGCATGACAAGATCGGTTGCAGCCATGAGCTGATCTATTTTTTCAGTGTGCTGCGGATGGAAGCAGACGCCGGAAGTGTCAAGACAGGTATGGATTTTCTCTGCGTGTGCAGCTTGGAACAGCTCTGTGAGAAAATCGATTTGCAGCATGGGTTCGCCGCCGGTAGCCGTGATGCCGCCGCTGTGGTAGAATGCAGAATTGCGACGATACTGCGCAAGCAGTTCCTCGACAGAGCACCGCCGATTCTGCGAGAGATCCCAAGTATCGGGATTGTGGCAGTAGAGACACCGCATCGGGCATCCCTGAAAGAAAATCACAAAGCGGATGCCGGGGCCGTCAACCGTCCCGAAGCTTTCCGTTGAATGCAGATTGCCAAGCATAATATCCTCCGAAAACAAAGCCCACGCCATGCAAGGTGTGGGCTTAGCTTGTAGATAAAGTCCTCTGTTCTGATTTAGAATCACACAAGAGAGGTAAAGAGATCAATAATGGGGGAAGTGGCCCATTAAAAATGGGGCACTTCCCCCAAACCCCTATCTTCCCGAAATAGAACGTAAAATGTGGAGTTTCGCACTTTGCGGAGTGCGACTTAGGGCGCCGCCCTAAGAACCCGCGAGCTTTTGAAAAAGCTCGACCAAAACTTTTATTTCACCTTCGGTGTGCGCACCCGTAAGTTTCTCGACAGACTGAGCCCACGCCATGCGAGGTGTGGGCTTTTTGGGTCAGATTGTCTCGTGGAACGTGCGCGCAATGACGTCGTCCTGCTGCTCCTTGGTCAGCTTGATGAAGTTGACCGCATAGCCGGAAACGCGCACGGTAAGCTGCGGATATTTCTCCGGATGCGCCTGTGCGTCGAGCAATGTTTCGCGCGTAAATACGTTGACATTGAGATGATGTCCACCTTTTTCAACATAGCCGTCAAGTAGCTCTACGAGGTTATTGATCTGCTGTTCGTTTGCCATGAGAATGCTCCTTTCATTCAGTCGTCCGATAAGGTGGATTCTTCGGAATCCGCGTCCTGCAAATCCAGATTCGGGATTGCGCAGGCGCCTTTCGGACTGCATTCGGTGCTGTTGACCGTCTGGATTCTTGTTTCAGCGCCGACGGTCAGATTGATATGCTGCGAACCGTTTTCCATGAGCGCGTCGAGCATTGCAACGAGCTGATCGGCGTCCGGCAGCGAATCAGTCGGCTTCATGTTCCGCCTCCTGCTGCAGCGCGTCGAGATCAAGGTCGCCGGCGAAGATTTTCGTATCCTTGCCGAGCGCGTCCGGAATAATCGAAAACGTATTGGAAATGCCGTCCTGCGCATGACGGAAGGGCAGCTTGGATACGGAGCTGAGCGAGGCGACTGCGCCATGGGTATCTCTGCCGTGCATCGGATTTGCGCCCGGTGCAAGCGGTACGCCATGCTTTCTGCCATCCGGCGTATTGCCGGTTTTCTTGCCGTAAACAACATTCGAGGTGATGGTCAGGATGCTCATGGTGGGGATGCTGTCGCGGTAGGTGTGGTGCTTGCGGATCTTGTCCATAAAGCTCTTGACGATGCTGACGGCAATCTGGTCTACGCGGTCGTCGTCGTTGCCGTATTTCGGGAAATCGCCCTCGACCTCGTAATCCACGACGATACCGTTCTCATCGCGGAGGCATTTGACCTTTGCGTATTTGATTGCGCTGAGCGAATCCGCGACCACCGAAAGCCCTGCGATACCGGTTGCGAAATAGCGCTTGACGTCGCGATCGTGCAGCGCCATTTGCAGCTTTTCGTAGCAGTATTTATCGTGCATATAGTGTATAATATTCAGCGTATTGACATACAGCTCGGCGAGCCACTCCATCATCTGATTATATTTGTCCATGACGTCGTCGTAGTCGAGGTAATCGCCGGTAACAGGACGGTATTTCGGACCGACCTGAATTTTCAAGACCTCGTCCACGCCGCCGTTGATGGCGTAGAGCAGACATTTTGCGAGGTTTGCTCTTGCGCCGAAGAACTGCATTTCCTTGCCGACAACCATCGAGGATACGCAGCAGGCGATCGCGTAATCGTCGCCGTGGGTCACGCGCATCAGATCGTCGTTTTCATACTGGATTGACGAGGATTTGATCGACATTTCCGCGCAGAATCGTTTGAAATTCATCGGCAGCTTTTTCGACCAGAGAACGGTCAGATTCGGCTCTGGCGCAGTACCGAGATTATTCAGCGTATTGAGATAGCGGAAGGAATTTTTCGTCACCATATGCTGACCGTCAACGGAAACGCCGCCGATGGATTCGGTCACCCATGTCGGGTCGCCGGAAAAGAGCGCATTGTATTCGGGTGTGCGGGCAAATTTAATCATACGCAGCTTCATAATGAAATGGTCGATCAGCTCCTGTGCTTCGCGTTCGGTCAGGACGCCGCGTTCCAGATCGCGCTGCATATAAATATCGAGGAATGTGGAGGTTCTGCCGAGACTCATCGCGGCGCCGTTCTGCTCCTTGACGGCGGCAAGATACCCGAAATAGAGCCATTGGACGGCTTCCTGCGCATTTTTCGCCGGACGGGAGATATCAAAGCCATAGATGTGACCGAGTTCTTTCAGCTCGCCGAGGGCGCGAATCTGCTCGGAAAGCTCCTCGCGCAGACGGATATTTTTAGAAGTCATGCGGACAAAATGCGTCGCCTTCTGATGCTCTTTATCCTGAATGAGGCGGTCGATGCCATAGAGTGCGATTCTGCGGTAATCGCCGATGATTCTGCCTCTGCCGTAGGCGTCGGGCAGACCGGTGAGAATCGCAGATTTTCTGGCAAGCCGCATTTCGGGCGTATAGGCGTCAAAAACGCCCTGATTATGTGTTTTTCTATATTTCGTAAAGATATCGACGACTTCCGGATCGACCGTATAGCCATATTCTTTGCAAGCCTGTTCCGCCATACGGATACCGCCGAACGGCTGCAAAGCGCGCTTGAAAGGCTGATCGGTCTGAAAGCCGACGATTTTTTCGAGCGATTGATCCAGATAGCCCGGACCATGCGAGGTGATTGTCGAAACGATTTTCGTATCCATATCAAGGACGCCGCCTGCTTCACGCTCCTTGCGGGAAAGCTCCCTGACCTGTGCCCAGAGCTTTTTTGTTGCATCTGTCGGGCCTTCCAGAAACGACGCGTCGCCGTCATAGGGGGTGATGTTCTTATGAATGAAGTCTCTGACATTGACAGAGGTATTGCTCCATCTTCCGGCGACAAAGCCATCCCATTCCGGTGCAAATTCATTGAACACGCACAATCATCCTTTCTCTGCTGCAAATGCAGTATCCATAACATAAACCATTTTCTTCTTAGAGATTATTATAACACATTTCCGGCAAAAATGCAACCGAATTCACGGAAATGTATTTTTCGGATTCTGATTCGGGGGAGGCGCAGCAAATGACAATCCACTTACATTCCGGCTACAATCTATGGAAAACGCTTGCTTTGGGCGTATGGGTATGGTATGATATGAGCAGAAATGGCGAGAGGAGAGCAGATGTCTGATGTCCGAATTGAGTAAACGGCAGCGATTTTCGCTGTTGGTCTGGGGATTTGCCGCGGCGGCGTTCGGCGGCTGGGTGTACGAGGAAATCTGCGTTTACGTGCTGTACCATCATATTTATAACCGCGGTATGCTGCATTTGACGCTATGCCCGATCTATGGCTTTGGCGCATGGGGACTGTATTTCCTGCTGCACAGAGTCAGGAACGCAGGGCTGTACTTTGTGCTGAGCACGGTAATTGCGAGCGTGTTTGAATACGTCTGCTCGTATCTGCTGACATTTTTGTTTCACCGCAGTTTCTGGACGTATCAGGATTGGCCTTTTTCGATACAGGATCGCATTTCGCTCATCAGCAGTCTGATCTTCGGTTTATTGGCTGTGATATTTGCAAAGATGATTCTGCCTGCGCTGCAAAGGGCGGTCGGCAGGGGAAATCAGAGTCTATGGTTTTGGAGCAGTATGTTTGCGTGCGCGGTGATACTGGTTGATTTTTTGATTGTAGTATGCGGATATTGACAGGAAAGCAAAGCGCCTGCGTTGCAAAAACGCAGGCGCTTTCAGCTTGTAGATAAAGTCCTCTGTTCTGAATTAGAATCACACAAGAGAGGTAAAGAGATCAATAATGGGGGAAGTGGCCCATTAAAAATGGGGCACTTCCCCCAAACCCCTATCTTCCCGAAATAGAACGCAAAATGTGGAGTTTCGCACTCTGCGGAGTGCGACTTAGGGCGCCGCCCTAAGAACCCGCGAGCTTTTGAAAAAGCTCGACCAAAACTTTTATTTCACCTTCGGTGTGCGCACCCGTAAGTTTCTCGACAGACTGAAAGCGCCTGCGTTGCAAAAAACGCAGGCACTTTCTCTTTTATCATGTTTATTATTTTTGGAAAACCGTTTGAAATGCGCAATAATTTTTACTCTGCTCGCTGCCGTAGATCGCAAAGCATACCGTATCAAAATACATTGCAAGGCGATCGGTTTCGAGCGTTTGCCGGAAACATTCTGCGACCATATGCGGCTGATTGCCAAACGCACCGCATCCCCATGCGCCGAGCACAAGATTCCGGTAGCCGTATCGGACGGCGATACGCAGAATGATCCATGCACGGTGCAGGAAAGTATCTGCTAGGGTTTTCTGGGATGTAAAAACGGCGGCGCCGCGGCGATTGGGTGCAGGCGCGGTAATGACGGATGTATGAAACGGTTCCGGCAGCAGTTCGCAGCGATGATCGCGGAATACCGCAACGTCGCGCGAAAGCAGCATATAATCGGAATCTGTCGCAGAGATATGCGTATTGTGATAGCGGTACATTACGGCGGCTTCCGCAGAGGAGATCGAGGCATAGAGCGTACTGCATCGGCAGAGCGCTTCCTCCTGCGCATTCGCACCGAGCAGAAATCCGCCGCCGGCATGATGCGCATTGGCAAAATTCAGCACAAGCGCATTTTCCAGTCGCTGTGCGGCAGAAAAGGAGTCCTCTGTCGTGACCTCAATTTTGCAGGAGCTCGACTGTTCCGGCTCTGGCAGCGGCTCAGAGAGCAGCATTGCGGCATCGTCCGGCGTGACGACCGTGACGGAATCATAATCGGCGTCGGGCAGCCGGACGGTTCGATCTCCATACTGATATGCGCGAGCCTTAGTAATCCGGATGGTTTCCTGTGCGATTGTGATATTGTTCATATCGTTCTCCAATGCAATCAGAAAGAAAATATGGGGAATTGCGGCAGATGCTCGTATGATGGCGGATTATTTTTGTTTGCGTTTGGCATCGAGCTTCCTTGCAGCCGGACGAATCCAGCAATAAGAAATCAGTGCGCTGACCATATAATCCGCAATCAGAATCAGGACGCGCAGCAGCGTGGAATGCACGACCTGCCGCAGCAGCAGATAAATCGTCAGGAAAATCGCAAGAAAGCCGATGAGCTGCAACAGGGTTACGGCTTTGCTCATATTCTGCATTTCGTCCGGCACTTTCGGCATATTGACTTTCATAGGCAATCTCCTCAGAATACGTGGTGCGTCAGCCACTCTGACCATGTGATATAGTATTTTGCATAGGGGTGGGTATTGTCGCTGGTATATTGCGCGTCGAGGCAGCCGTCGGCGTCGTCGAAGACAGGGTTGACGTCCAGATACCAGACTGTCTGATTGTCAGCCTTAGCGGCAAGCAGCGCATTGAATTGATTGATTTTCGTGTTATTCACGATGGCGTCGCTGTAATGGCGGCCTGCGGCAACGTGCAGATTTGCCATGAGAATAATTTTGGCGTCGGGGCTTGCGGTACGGATTCTCGCAATCAGGTTGTCGACATTCTGCATCGTGACGCCGAAATCCATGCCAAGCTCATTGATGCCGAGCATGATATAAACCTTGCCGTATGGCTTTGCGCCGAGCACCTGTGCGAAGGTCTGACCCTCTGTGCCGGGGACTTCGCTGGTTGCGGTATCAATTTTGTAGGTGCCGAGACCGACCGTTGCGAAATAGGTTGCGCCCTCGATGGGGCTATAGGACGCGATGCCGACCATTCTCGAATCGCCTATGAACAGCGCGTCATTGAAATAGCCCTCCGGCGCGGCTGGTTCGGTCTGGAGCGGTTCGGTTTCAGCGGCAGTGGTTGTAACCGGAACGGTTGTCGTGGTCGTAGAAGTCGTCAGGGTTGTCGTGCCGGCGAGGCTATCGGTCGGCGCGACCGTATCCGGATTGTACGTCACGACGGAATCGGGCGGTATGAGCGTGAAGCTGCTGAACGCCGTCGTGGTGGTTGTGGTTGTAACGGTTGTGGTTGTAACGGTCGTGGTGGTAGTTGTCTGGGACTGCGAGGTTGTCTCATATAATTCCGCGATCTGATCCTGCGGATTGCCCTGCTGGAGATTGCCGGATTCATCGGGCTTCCAGACGAAGATCCTGCCAGTAATAAAAAACAATGCCAAAAAGATAACCGAGAGGACAGATTTTTGTGATTGTTTCAGAGAGATCATAGTTGTCCTCCTTTCTTAGAACCGGAAGTACAGGAACGGATCGTTCATGCCCATATAAATACAGTAGATTGCAGCGCCGAGTACAACCAAAAGCTCTGGTACCCAGAAAAACTGGTTGAAAACGGGCTTGACCTGTTTCCGGAGTCTGTGATACAGCGCTTCGCGCGCAACGATCGGAATCAGGAACAGCAGCCAGAGCCATTTGCGGAACATGACGGATACTGCGATCACAAGAATGGATTCCAGCAGCCAGAAAAACTGTCCGAAATGGTTTTTGTGGCGGTTTTTCATCTTTTTGAAGATATTTTCCGGCAGCGCGGTACAGAAAATCAAGCCGATAATGAGCCATTTTCCATATGTGCCGAAGTATTTGACGTAATCCTTTGCCATCAGCGCCGGACCGCCGAAGCCCCAGAGCTTTGCAAAGTACATACCGAGATTCTGCATATCGGTAATCGCGAACAGCAGCCATGACATCGGAATCCAGAACAGCATATAGAGATGTCCGAGCCATTTATGCTGATTGAGGAACGCGCCGAGCTTTGCTTTTTCCAGCGCGATCAGCACAAAGAGGAGCAGTCCCCAGAGAATGAAATTCCAGTCGGCGCCGTGCCAGAAGCCGGTCAGCCCCCAGACGGCGAGCAGATTCAGATACATTCGCAATTTGCCCTTGCGGTTGCCGCCGAGCGGAATATAGACGTATTCGCGGAACCATGTGCCGAGCGTAATATGCCAGCGCCGCCAGAATTCGGTCATTGAGGTGGAGATATAGGGGTGATTGAAGTTCTGCGGGAAGTGGAAGCCGAACATCATGCCCATGCCGATCGCCATTTGCGAATAACCGGAGAAATCGAAATAAAGCTGCATACTATAGGCGATGATGCCGAGCCATGCGGCACGCGTCGAGATTGCGTCATAGCCGACCGCCTGTAAATCCGACCACAGACCGCCCAGCGTATTCGCAAGCAGTACCTTGCGTCCGAGACCGATGATGAAAAGCTGAACGCCCTCAACGAATTCATCACGGCGGATGGTACGCTGATGCAGCTCTTTCTGCACATCCGAGAATCGCACAATCGGGCCGGCGATGAGCTGCGGAAAGAGCAGGATATACGTTCCGAGGTCGATCAGATTGTATTCCACCTTGACATCGCCGCGATAGACGTCGAACAGATAAGAGGCGATCTGGAATGTGAAGAAGCTGATGCCGAGCGGCAGAATCAGATTCGTCAGCGGAAGCTCAACATTGGGCAGCAGATTGATATTTTCGATGAAGAAATCGGTGTATTTGAATACGAGCAGATTGCCGAAATCCCAGATCAGACCGAGCGTAAGATAGAGCTTCTGAAATCTGTCCCGCTTGCCGATGAGCATTCCGCAGATCCAGTTGATAACGACAGAGCCGAGGATCAGCCAGAGATACAGCGGCGTTTCTTTTGCGCCGTAAGCGTAAAATACAATGCTGAACAGCAGCAGTACGAAATTCTGAGATTTTTTTCTTGCAAGTAAAGTCACAATCAGGCAGAATGGTAAAAACCATAGCAAAAATGCAAAGCTGCTGAAAACCATATGCAGCCTCCTAATCCGTATTTTTTATTCACTGAAATCGTGGTCAACGCTGATGAAAAAATGATAATCCGGAAAACGCTCGGTCAATGCGCTGCTGATATCGGCGGTCAGAGCAGAGGCGTCGTCCGTATCATAATTGATGAGAATATCAAAGGATACCGCGCGTGCGGCTTCCTCCATATAGAATCCGTGCATTTGCAGGATTTCGGGATATTGTCCGACGACATGACGAACCGTTTCCCGAATCTGGACGGCGGTATCGTTATGCGTATTTGCGGCATAGATGCCGATGGTCAGCAGTACGCCGTATTCCTGATAGATCTGCGGAACGATCGACCGCGTCAGCGCGTCGATTTCTCTTGCGTTCATATTGTCGTCGAGTTCAATATGAACCGAGCCGAAATATTTATCCGGTCCATAGTTGTGGAGAATCAGGTCGTATGCGCCGTGAACGGCGGGATTTTCGCAGATGCTCGCCTTGATCTGCGCAGTAAAATCGTCGTCCGCGCGGATGCCGATGATATGATTGAGCGTTTCAGCAATGATCTCGTATCCGGCTTTGATGATGAAAATTGAAATCACAATGCCGAGCAGTCCTTCGAGATTCCATTTGACCGTCATGCTGACGACGGCGGAAATCAGCGCGGCAAAGGAGATGATTGCGTCATAGAGCGCGTCCATGCCCGAAGCTTTGAGCGAATCGGAATTGAGCGCCGCGCCTTTTTTCTGGTAGAATCTGCCGAGAAACAGCTTTGCGGCGACGGCGGCGAGCAGCACGATCAGCGAGAGAACCGTATGCTTGGTTTCTACCGGATGGACGAGCTTGACGATGGATTCCTTCATCGAGGTGAATCCGGCGAGCAGGACGAGCAATGCGATGAGCGAAGCGCTGATGTATTCGATTCTGCCGTGACCGTAAGGATGCTTGCGGTCGGCGGCTTTTCCGGCGAGCTTTGCGCCGATGATCGTAATGATCGAGGAAAGCGCGTCGCTGAGATTGTTGACCGCGTCGAGAATGACGGCGATCGAATGCGCAGTGAGTCCGACGATTGTTTTAAAGATGACCAGTATCAGATTGACCGCGATGCCGCACAGACTGACGCGAATAATTTCGCCGGTGCGGCTGTTGCTGTGATTCATAATAACCTCCAGTTCGGAATGCGAAAACGATTTTTCAGACGTTCGTAAAATTCCATTCTATATTATAGCATATGCAAGGAAAATTGTCAAGAAATCGCCCATATCGACAGCATGACCGTTTGATTTATAAGATCGGGGATGGCAGTGCAGTTTATCCATATGTACAGGGCGCGGAAAAGATACGTGCAGAACGGCATATGACAAAAAGAAGCGTCTCCGGAAGGGGATCGGAGACGCTTCTTATAATATTATGATTCCGAGATCAGATTGGCGCGCATTACCATCTGCCGCCGGGCTGCATACCGCCGGAGGAAGCCGAGCCGGTGATCTGCGTACCGCCGGAGACCGTTCCGCCAAGGATCACGCCATAGGGACAGTCCGCGAGGATTTCCGTACCGCCGGTGACGGTCGTGCCGGAAAATGCGGCCGAATTGTTCTTGGAGGCGACGCCTGCCGTACCGCCGGCGCTCTGGAAGCTGACCACGGCATTGCCGGACTGATCCTTGAAAGTATAGGTTGTACCGAGACTGGTATTGCCGGCAGTAATTGTCGCATAGGTACCGCCGGTATGGGAGATTGAGTAGCCGTCGCCGCAGTCGAGCGGTTCTCTGCCGTTGCAGAAATAGTAGCCGCCGGCGATATTCAGCGGACCGTTGGAATCCATACCGTCATGGTCGCCGTTTGCCGAGTTGACGATGACAAGACCGCCGCGCAGCCAGAGTTCGCCATAGTTGGAACTCATGAAGCCGCCGCCCCATTGATGGTTGCCGCCCGTGCCGGATTGATCGGCGCCGCCAGCGGCGTTATAGCCGTCGTCGGTTGTCACGACGTAGACCGTACCGCTGTTCTGGTAAATATTGACGCCTTCGACGCCTTCGTAGCCCTTGGAAACGTAAATCTGCACATCGTCATAGGTTCCGGCATTTTCCGTACCGATTGTCACATCGTGATCGGAATGGAAGCCGTCGTCTGCGGTAGCGATATGGAATACGCCGCCGGTCAGCGACATATTACCGCCGCAGTGGAACGCGTCGTCCGAGGAATCGACGGTGATATGACCGCCGGTGACGGTGATATTGCCGGCGCTCTGCCAAGTCGTACCGGCTTCATCGAAAATACCGACAGCCTTGACGCCTTTTGCGGAGATATCGAGCTTATTGCTATTGCCATCCGAGCCGCCGCCAAAGCCTGGGAAGCCGCCGGTGCTGCCGCCGGAACTGCTGCCGGTATACGAAGCGCCTTCATAGGTCTTGATAGAGATATCGCCGCCGTTGATCTCGACATTCTGTTCGCCCTGAATGCCGTCCAGATAGGATTCGATGCGGATTGTACCGCCGTTGATACGGACAAAGCCCTCGCTCACGGCAGTTCCGTCTGTATTAACGGTTTGGGTGCTGGTGGACTTGATACCGTCGCCCTGCTCGGTCTTGACGGTGAGTTTGAGCGCCTCATAGCCGTCCACAGCGTTGGGATCACCGATGCGGACGGACTCTTTGCCGCGGACGCCGTCATCGACAGCGTTTACCTGAATATCGCCGTTCCAGATTTTAAGATCGTCCTTGCAAACGATGCCGTCCGCGCATTTTCCATTGACGATCAGCGTACCCTTGCCCTTGAGCTTGAGATCGTCGCAGGCATAGATTGCGCCGGAATCGCCGTCGGCGTTTGAATATTCTTCGCCGTCCGTGATCGTGTTGACGGTGTCCTTTTTGACGGCGAGTACGCATTCGTTGCCAATGGAAGCGACATAGATCGGGGAATCCGCGGAATTTGCGAGCGTCAGTCCGCGCAGATTCAGCGTAACCTGTCCGTCCGGATACGCTGTTTTATCGACATTCACGCAGAGCTGACCGTTTTCGCAGGCGCCGTCCGCGTCAATTTCGCAGGGCTGCGTGATCGTGACGACCGTACCGTTTGTGACGGTTACATTTTCGGCTTGATCGGCGGGGATTTCGGTACCGGCGGCATTTTTCAGCGTAACGGCGTTGTCGGAGAATGTGACGGCGGTAACGATCGCGTCAGAAATCGGCTGCTCTGGTTGCGCAGACTGCATGACCGCGCGCTTGATGAGCGTCAGGTCAACGGCATTGATGACGCTGTCACCGTTGAAATCGGCGGCGGAAGCGTCGGTAAGCGCGCCTTGGGTGGCAAGATATTTGCAGAGCATGACGACATCCGCGATACCGAGCGCGCCGTCGGCGTTGACATCGCCCTGAACCGCGGCGAGAACCGGCGCTGTCAGGGTGAGCGCCATGACCGAAGCGGCAAGCATTGCCGGCGCTTTTCTTGAGCTTTTTTGTTTTTTCATAAGTTTGATCCTTTCATATGTTTCTGCAATACACGGCAGGATTCTTGTTTGTGGATTATGACTATTATAGAACATGATTCTGAAATCATCCTGAAAATTCCAAACCTTGCGATTTTTGTTATTATAGCAATATTGTTTTAACCATATCAGATTATTCATAAATACGCAGACTATGAATGCGCAAGATTATCCTATAGGTGGAATATATCGGATTTGCTTCTGAAAATTTGTGTTACCATTCCGAGAAAAAGGGTTGCGGCGGCGCTGTCCTGATATCATATCTCATGCGGTATGACGAAAATATGTACAAAATCACGAAAATCGAAAAAAGCGCCGAAACAGCTTGACAAATTTTCAGCATTTGCGTATAATAAAGCTAATCAGAAGCTTTCGCGTGTAAAAGCAGAGGACAAGTCGCAAAGGAGCGCTCATCTGACAGAGAGGACGCAGATTCGCTGAAAGGCGTCCGATGATCTCTTTTCCGGCACCACCGCTGCTGCGTTCGCTGATGGGAATGAGAAAACGCTCGGGTGGAACCGTGCGCGTTTGTACCATAAAATAATAGTGGACAAACCCGTACCCCGAACAGGATGAAACTGTTCGGCGTGCGGTTATTTTTATGCCGTGAACCGAACCAACTTCAAAACGGAGGGATTTACATGAACATTACGTTTGCAAACGGCAGCTTTGAGAGCGCTGCGCCCGTGACCGTCTATGACGCCGCGAAAGAGGCTGGCGCGATCGAACGCGAGCATATCGCTGCGCTCGCGAACGGTCAGCCTGCCGATCTGACCGCACTGCTCACCGCCGACGCCGAGGTGAAGCTCCTGACCTTCGAGGATAAGGAGGGCAGACATATCTTCAATCATACCGCCGCGCATATCCTCGCACAGGCGGCAAAGCGTCTGTATCCGACGGTCAAGCTGACCATCGGGCCGGCAATCGACCGCGGCTTCTACTATGATTTCGATACCGATAAGCCGTTCAATGCGGATACGCTGACCGCGCTCGAAGCGGAAATGAAGAAAATCGTCAAGGAGAATCTGCGTATCGAGCGCTTTACGCTGCCGAAGGACGAGGCGATCAAGCTCATGCAGGAGCAGGGCGAAACCTATAAGGTTCAGCTCATCGAGGAGCTGCCAGAGGGCGAAATCATCAGCTTCTACAAGCAGGGCGAATATACCGATCTCTGTACCGGCCCGCATCTTTTTGCAACGGGTCTTGTCAAGGCGTTCAAGCTGACGTCCTGCACCGGCGCATACTGGAAGGGCGACCAGAATAACAAGCAGCTGACCCGTGTATACGGCGTTGCGTTCCCGAAGAAGGAGCAGCTCAAAGCGCATCTCGATATGCTCGAAGAAGCAAAGGGCCGCGATCACAATAAGATCGGCAGAGAGCTTGGCTACTTCACAACCGTTGACTTTATCGGTCAGGGACTCCCGATCATGCTGCCCAAGGGCGCAAGAGTCATTCAGCTTCTCCAGCGCTGGGTCGAGGATTATGAGCAGTCCAAGGGCTGTCAGCTCACCAAGACGCCGCTGTTTGCAAAGCGTGATCTCTATAAGATTTCCGGTCACTGGGATCATTATCTGGATGGTATGTTTATCATGGGCGATCCGTATGACGAGGAAAAGGAATGCTTTGCGCTCCGTCCGATGACCTGCCCGTTCCAGTATCAGGTATTCCTGAACAAGCAGCGCTCCTATAAGGAATTGCCGATGCGTCTGACCGAGACCTCTACGCTGTTCCGAAATGAGGACAGCGGCGAGATGCACGGACTGATCCGCGTGCGCCAGTTCACGATTTCCGAGGGACATTTCATTCTGCGTCCGGATCAGCTTGAGGAAGAATTCCAGTTCTGTCTGGAGATGGCGAAGTATATGCTGGATACGGTCGGTCTGCTTGACGACTGTACGTTCCGCTTCTCCCAGTGGGATCCGGCAAATCCGAAGAATAAGTACGAGGGTACCGCGGAGCAGTGGGAGCTTGCGCAGGCAACGATGGCAAAGATTCTGGACGATCTCGGCGTAGATTATGAAATCGGCATTGACGAGGCTGCGTTCTATGGCCCGAAGCTCGATATCCAGTATAAGAACGTATTCGGCAAGGAAGATACGCTTGTTACCATTCAGATTGATATGCTGCTTGCAGAGCGTTTCGGAATGTACTATATTGACAAGGACGGTCAGAAAAAGCTGCCGTATATTATTCATAGAACATCGCTTGGCTGCTTTGAGCGGACGCTGGCATATATGCTGGAAAAATATTCGGGCGTACTGCCGCTTTGGCTTGCGCCGGAGCAGGTACGTCTGCTGCCGATCGGAGATGCGCATATCGCATATGCAAAGGATTTCGCAGACAGACTCACCGCTGCCGGAATGCGCGTAACGGTTGATGTCGAGGATCGGAATATTGGTACGAAGATTAAGAATGCACGCTTCGACCGCGTCCCGTATATGCTCATCATCGGCGATAACGAGCTGAATGAAAACGGCGTGACTGTTCGTTCCCGTAAGGAGGGCGAGCTTGGCTGCATGAAGCTCGACGACGTATTTGCAAAGCTTACGACCGAAGTGATAACCAAGGCGAAATAATCAAAGATGAAATAAGGCAAGATCAGTTGTAAAAAGAAAATCCAGAGAAGATGGAATGTCTTCTCTGGATTTTTGTAATATACGCTTAAAATTTTCGTTTCCGCAGCAGCAGATAAGCGGTAATGAAGGTCAGGACAGCGGTAATCAGGACTGCGTAAATCCAACTGCTTTTCATGGGCAGCGTATCGGTATTGATGCCGAAGAACGCGAAGATAATATTCGGAATCTGGATGATAACGGTAACGATCGTCAAGCGCCACATGACGGAGTTTTGGTTATTGGCGATGACGTAGGAAAACGCGTCCATCATAGCGGCGATAACGCCGCTGTAGATCGTAGCCATCTCGACCGCCTGCCGGAACTCGATGCCGACGTCGTCCATGAGGTCCTCGTCTTCGGGATAGAGTTTGAGCGCTCTGCCGCGCTGAATCTTCTCGATTGTCACGAGATTCGCCTTGAGGGAGGTTGTGAAGTAAACGAGGGACTTTTCCAGCCCCATAAGCTGAACGATCTCCTGCGTTTTCATCGCGCCGCTGAGACCCTGCTCCATGGAGTAGGAGATTTTGTCGATCTGTTTGAGATAAAAGACGAAGCCGGCGGAAATCTGCATGAGGATTTGGAGGATGAAGCGCGTCCGGAACTGGGTCTGGATATTAGAAATTTTCCGGTCAGCCATTGCGCCGAGCACCTGATTCCGGCGCAATGAGATGGTGAACACGCAGTCAGCGGTATTGATGATGCCAAGCGGCACGGTATAAAACTGAAACGTATCGCTTTTTTCAAGCTTTTCGGCAACGGCGGTATCGACGATGATGAGCGTCTGACCGTCCTCACGTTCGATACGGGAGGATTCTTCTTCGTCGAGGCACGACCGGACAAAGCCGGTATCGAGTCCATAAGTATCAGTGAGGGTATGGATTTCGTCCTGCGTTGGCTCATAGCAGGATACCCAGCAGCCCGGCTCGACCTGTTCGAGCTGACACAGTTTGCCGTCGATGGTTTTATAAATGTGGATCATAGGCATACGCCTCCCGTTTATCATAGATTTGTTACAACTTACGGGAAAAGTTGCAAAAGGGTGACAACTTCTTCTCAATTCAGGTAGATTCTGTTGACAGATTATGGAATTTACTTGATTTTTGCTGCGGCATCGGCTATACTATGCACAAGAGAAGCGAGACCGGCGCAGCGAGTCAGGCGCGGCAAAGGGATTGCGGATCGAATGTGGAAATGTGTTTCAAATCGAACGTGTATTTACTGATCCATTGTGACAACCTTCAAGAATTCGGCTCTGCTGCGCCATCAGCGGAGCCATTTTTTTGGTCGGTGGAACCGACAGCCGATTTGCTTCGCCTTTATTTTGCGTAGTATGCGGCACAATGCGTTGTTTTTTCAATTGGGGCGGCTTTGCGCCGCCTGCATTTTGCGGTGATACTGACAGTTGATTTATTGTAAATTGACCTGATCGGCAAGGTAGGCGCAGATATCCTCTGCCTTTGCGTTGACGGTACCCTGAATCATCTCCTCAGAGCCGCCGCCTCTGCCATTGAGCGCGCCGTTAAATTCCTTTGCCCAAGCGCGCAGCCTGATGTTTTTGCTGCCGATGATATAGCGATAGCCGTCTTTGTCGTTGCCCTGAAACGCGGCGCAGACGCCGCCGCAGCGTTCCACGCCCGCATTGACGAGATGGCGCAGATTATTCGGATCCAGCAGATCTTCAAACACAACGAGATTGCCGTCCGTTTCAAGCAGGGCGGCAATTTTGCTATCCAGCAGGGCGCGGCGAAGCTTTGCGGTTTCCTCGCGTTCAGACTGCGACTGTTTCATCAGGCGCTCTACTGCGTCGGCGGTTTCGAGCTGTTTACAGGAGAGCAGATTTGAGATACGGACGGTCTGGGCGAGGCGTTTCTGGTAGTCGTCGCGCGCGTCGAGACCGCAGAGCATCCGGACGCGGATACCGCCTTTCCAGTTTTCGGCGGAGAGAATTTTGATGCCGCCGACCGCGCCTGTATTTGTTACGTGCGGCGCGCAGCAGGCGCAGACGTCCCAGCCTTCGATGGTCACGATGCGGATATTTTCCTTGAGGTCGAGTTTTGAGCGATAATCCATGGCGGCGCAATCCTCGGCGGAGGGATAGCTGACCGTAACGGGGACGTTCAGCCCGACAACGCGGTTGGCGATATACTCGACGAATTCAAGCTCCGAGGCGGAGAGTACGCCGTTGAAATCAACGGTTACGCCGTCCGTACCGAGGTGAAAGCCGACATTGTCAAGCCCGAACTGTTTATGTACAATACCGGAAATCAGATGCTCGCCGGTATGATTCTGCATTTTACGAAAGCGGATTTCCCAATTCAGTTCCGCAGCAAGTTCCTCGCCGACGGGCAGGGGGACGTCTACGAAATGGACGATTTCGCCGTTTATCTCCTGCACATCGCAGACAACGGCGTTGCCGAGATTACCGGTATCGGCAGTCTGACCGCCGCCTTCGGGGAAGAAAGCGGTACGATCGAGCGTCACGGCGTAAGCGGCGTCGTCGGCACGTTTTTTGGGATCGGCGATCGGCTCGCAGGAGAGAACCGTTGCAGTAAAGCTGCGGAGATAAGCGTTTTGATCATATAATTTTTCAGTTTGCATAAATCAAGAAACCCCTTTCCGGTTCTATTTTGCGGCGAATGCGCTGAATTGAAAAGCGTATCCTTGCGAAATGAAGAACCGATTCTTTCTAATTATAGTATATCACAAAATTGGATTCCCGTCAATCCTTATGTGAAACTTGTGTGAAACATTAT
>JAEDJD010000035.1 GCA_016296505.1 Oscillospiraceae bacterium | reverse complement strand
TCACCTATGCACTTTTGGAGCCCTTTTTCTGCATTTCTATTTTACCATAAACAGAAATATCTTGCGTATATTCCGATGTTTATTGGGCATATGATCGCATGGATCAATCTGATGAATCATCCGGAGAATGAACTTGCTTTATATACGCTTTCTATACCGATGCTTTTGTGTGCAGGTTTATCGCTGTTCTGTCCTCCTGTAATGTTTTTCTTTATAGCAGACGGATATAAATATACAAGAGACAGAAAGAAATATGCGCTGCGTTTACTGCTGTTTGCGTGCATTACCCAACCTTTCCATTGGCTGGTATTTCAGCCGATAAACGGCTGGTGGTCGTTTAATGTGATATTTACGCTGTTTTTCGGATTGCTTTCCATTATTGCGTGGGAAAGTAAATGCAAGCTATGGCAGAGAATATTGCTGATTGTCCTGTGCGATGCTGCGACAGTTTTACTTTATGCCGACTGGTTAATTTTTGGAGTATTGTTCATATTATTCCTGCATATTTTCAATGATAAACCCAAAGCGAAACTGATTGCGTATAGCGTATTGATCTTGACCCATACTTTAATAAACCTATTCTCATTGGTTGCTGTTCCTACATTTAAGTTGATTTTGTATATGCTCGTTATGCTGATTGTTTTTATGATGGCATACTTTTGCATGACGAAGCTCTATAATGGGAAAAAAGGCAAGCATCCCAATTTTGCAAAATGGTTTTTCTATGTTTTTTATCCGCTTCACTATCTAATCATTTTCGTTGTAAAAATAGTGCTAGATAAAATATAAATATAAAATAAATCCAGAGAAAATTCTACGTTTTCTCTGGATTTATTTTATGTGTTGGATATGGGATTTGCTGCCGCTTTTCCGGCGGTCACACCGGATGCCCAGCACCATGTCAGATTATAGCCGCCGCAGTCACCGTCCAGATCGAGCAGTTCTCCGCAGAACCAGATTCCGCGGTGCAATTTGGATTCGAGCGTTTTCGTCACACACTGTCCGGAAATGCCGCCGGCTGTAACCTGTGCCTGCGCAAATGACGCTGTTCCTTCAACCGGAAATCGCAGATCATGCAGCAATATCAGCAGTTTTTTTTGTGTATCTGGGGAAATTTGAGACGCAGACGCATTGAGATTGCCGCCTGCTTTTCGCAGAAGCATTTCTCCGACGCGTTTCGGGAACAGTCCAGTCAGCAGATCGCTTGCCGGAAGTGAACTGCGCTGTTCGATCAGCTCTGCAAGCAGTGCCGCTGTATCTGCGTCTGAAAATGACGGCAGGAGATTCAGGGATATTTGCATCCGTTCGCCATGTATTGCCGCAAGCCGCGACAGATTAAATATGCAGATGCCGGAAAGCGCCTGTTCGGTAAACTGTACCACGCCGGATTCGGTTTTCAGGATGCGCTCGCCGCATATAGCAGAGACATCCGCACGCACACGAAGTCCTTTCAGTGCGCGTACCATTGCCGGCGCCGTCAGAACCGGACAGAGCGCCGGACGCGGCTCTGCAATGGCATATCCCATTTTTCGTAACATCGGCAACAGATTGCCGTCGGTGCCGCAATTCGGTGCCGCCGATCCGCCTGACGCGAGAATCAGCGCGTCTGCTGAAAAAAACGAATTTCCGGCAGTAACCTGCCATTTGTTTTTTTTCTGTGTTATTGCAGTAACCTGCCGATCGCAAAGAATGCGGACGCCCTTTTGTTCTGCGGCAAATCGCAGCGCGTCGAGAACGGATGTCGCCGTACCACTCATCGGATACATTCTGCCTTCGGAGTCGGTTCGCGTTAAAAGTCCGAACTGGCGAAACCATATTTCCGAATCAAAACCGGAAAGGATCTGCTTTGCCTGCGGCAGTGTGCCATGATAATGCGTAAAATCAGAATGCCGATTGCCGAGATTGCATTTGCCGTTTCCGGTCAGCAGGAGTTTTTTGCCAACGCGCGGCAGACGTTCCAGCAGTGTGACAAACGCCCCCTGTTCTGCCGCCGTGATCGCTGCCGCAAGACCGGATGCACCGCCGCCGACAATGATTACAGAACGACTCATGCAGAAAGCTCCCGCAGCGTATGGCGTCCCTGATCGGTTCTGAGCATTGGAATGGCTGTGAGGATGATACATCCCACAATGGAAATCAGCGTCATAATCAAGCACTTGATCAGCTCAGGCTTGAGAGCGCTGTAAGTCTCCATTTTGAGCAGTTCTGGCATATCTGTCAGACAGCTTTTCAAATCTGTATGAGAAAGGATGCACTGTGCTTGTGCATTGGCTGCCTTATATTCTTCCATACTGCCGATTTCTTCCGGCAGAGTCTCATCGGATGGGAGCATGAGAATCAGATCGTTTAGTTCGTTATAGGCGTCGCAGACTTGCTGTGCCTGCGCGGAATTTTCGATATTGAAATCGGCAATCGTGCCGGCAAAGTGCAGAATCGGCGCGCCGATTCCGGCAATGATGCACAGCACTGAACAGAGTGCGATTGCTGGTATGGTCAGCTTTTTTCCCAGCTTGCGCATCAGGAATAACCCCAGCAGAACTCCGGCAAAACCGGTCAGGATGCTGAGATAGCTGAGCTTCAGGACGAAGTAAGTGAGTAGAAAAACGGTCGCCGCACCGATGACTGCACCGGTAAAGTGTCCGATTGGATTCGCTCGGACAGACGCTGCAGCTTCAGCGGCTTCGCGGATTTGTCGTTCGACATAAGGTTTACAGGAATCACAGACGGTAACGCCGCCGTCATCGAACATATACATATGGAAGCCGGATTCTGCACCGCAGGACATACAGCAGGGGGTGAGCGCCTGAGATACGGCAAAAGAGATCAGCGCAGCGGTTGTGACAGAAAGCGTTTCTTCTGATTTTCTCGGCGTCAAGGAAATCATGGCGGACAGACAGCGATCCTTATGGTTCAATCCACTGACGCCGGAATGCAGCATACTCCATTCGGTGATTTGTGCCTGTAATGCGGTTTCATCGGATGTTGTTTTGGCAATCAGGCGGAATATGATAGTATTACGCCGTGGGATATAGGTAAGAAAGACCGGATATCCCTGTAAAATGCCCCAAAAAGCGGATGCGGATTGGTCATACTGCAAACCGGTCAGTTCACAGAATTTTTTAGGTTTGAATGCCATATAGCGTCCTCCGATCAGATAGAATTGATTTGTTTTGTATGCCGGATACAGGCAAGCGCTTTGGCAATATCCTGAATTGCCTCCGGCGGCAGACCGTTTTCTGCATAGCGATCATTATGAAAATCTGCCGTAATAGCGTCGAGCGCTTCCGGCGGCAGATAATACGCTGCCCATTTGTCTCGAATTTCTTGAACGGTATCTGCCTGACGCAGTAGGTTTTCCTGCCAGCAGGGTGCCTCCAGCAGCAGACGGTAGCCTGCGTAAAACTTATCTGGATGATTCGGCATCGCATTCCATTTTCGCAGTGCCTTCCGCCATGCGCGCTGTCGGTGCCGATGACTTTTTTCGCGCAGAACAGTCGATTCCGTATCGTAATATGCGCCATCTTCTGTATGGTGGATATCATTGGCTGCTGATGTATTTTTTCTCAGCTTTGCAGCAAGCTTACGCAGCAGAATCCAGATATCATATATCCAATCTGAGAGGAATATACGCCAGATATACACGACTATCACGATAAAAGGAATCCAGAGCAGCATCCAGAATGGACTGCTTGTACCCGTCGGGGGCAGCTCCATGTTTTCCTCGATGATTTCCTCTGCCGCTTCTTCCAACGGCGTTTCGTTGCTGAAAACAGCCAGAATACGACGCAGAAGCCGGAAGCATCCTGCAATCAGACCGATCATCCATTCGTTCATCTGTTTCAGCAGCGCAGTCAGCGGTTCATGAAACGTGAAAATAATCGCAAGCAGAGCAATCATACTGCCGACGAGAACCAGATTACCGCGTTCGATTTCCTGTGGAACATCAGTGTGATTGCCGCCGCGGCGTCTGACAAAGCGCCGGAGCATAAATTGATTGCGCAGGAGAAAATACATTGCGGAGACTACGCCGACGACGCAGAGCGTCAGATGATACAGCATGGATAGGTGTGCGATTGAGAGCATGATTGTGGCGATAACTGTTCCACTCAGAAACGCAATATAATGATTGTTTGTAAACAAACGATCGGGTTCGGCATCATTGTTACGGCTTGTACCGATGATCGTGATACCGGAAAGCAGAATGCTCCATGCGGTTTCAACCCCTAGCAGCATACAGCCGCCGGTGCAGAGTACCGCAGATATGATAACCAACAGGAAAGTCAGACGGAATGCGAGCTTCTTTTTATGCAGAAGCCGCAGCCGAAGCCAGCGGATGCATCCGAATGAGAGCAGAGAGCAGCCAAGCAGAACGCCCATTATCGGGATGAATGCGGCAGATTCACCAATTGAGAGCAGGAGCAGCCAGATCGGATACCAGCCAAGACAACGGCAGAGTATGGAAATGCCGGTCAGCATAGAGCGTCTCCTTTCCGGAACGAAAAGATCGGTTTGTTCCTGTATTACGCCACAAAGGCGATACCGACTATTTGAGAATTTATATGGAGATTGTAACACATTTTCGGATGTTTGTCAACGATGGAAGCGTGTGCAGAGTGACAATATTCTGTTTCAAATAAAAACGGCAGATTATTTCAAATGCGGCCTGCCGTTTTCTGATATGTAGCGTATTTCAGAGCAATTCCGTTGGTTCGGGAATGATGCGCAGGAGATTATCCATCTGTGAACGGTTTGCAATCCATTCGCTGAATGCTGTTGCAGAGCCTGCTGCAATACCCATACGCAGCGCTTCGGTCAAAGATTTGCCGTTTGCACAGCCAGCGAGAAAACCGCCGAGCATTGCGTCACCGGAGCCGACTGCGTTTTTGACCTGTCCGTGCGGTGCAGAAAGATGCCAGATTCGATCCTCGTCCGTAAAGAGCAGCGCGCCGTCGCTGCCGAGTGAAAGCAGCGCATTTTGTGCGCCCCATTCAATCAGCTTTTTGCCGAACGGCAGTGCGTCCCACCATGTATCAATCATATTGCCGCTTTCAAAGAGCGAGCATAATTCACGCAAATTCGGCTTGACAACAAACGGATGACAAGCAAGTGCCTGACGCAGCGGTTCACCCTCGGCGTCTACGGCAAAACGGACTCCGGTATCGCTGAGTGCCTGCATGATATCCGCATAATGCGAAGCAGGCGCACCAGCCGGAATGGAACCTGCCAGCACGATAAAATCATCTTCTCCGTATTTGCGAAGCTTATTCAGGAGCAGCTCCGTTTCGGCTGGGGAGACAGAAACGCCTCTGCCGTTCAACTCGGTGACAGCGCGATCTTCCTTGACTTTCAGGTTGATACGGTTCATCTGATTCGGGACTTTGATCCAGTCGGTTGGAATCTGCGTCCGCAGAAGCTGTTCGGCGATCATGGCGCCGGTTGTGCCGGAGAGATAACCGTAGACAGTAGTTGGGATTTCTAGCTGCTGCAAAATGAGCGAGACATTGACGCCCTTTCCGCCGGCGGTGATGCGCTCGTGCGAGGTACGGTTGACCTCATTGGGGATCAGCGGTGTTTCCAGCAGAACGGTATAATCGACTGCCGGATTCATCGTAACAGTTGCGATCATGTGCATTTCCTCTTTTCGTAAGTCTCGCATAGGGACGTTCTCAGGATTTTATATGCTTGCAGCGGATACAGTATTCCGCATTATGGATTCGGAAAGCAAAAATGTATTGCGGCGGCACACAGCAAAGCGGCTGCAAGCCAGATCAAAAGCTGTATCATCAGTTCACGGAGGGTTTGCCGCAGCAGAAGACGGCGATACGTTTGATACAGCAGAATATTTCCTTCCGCCTCTGCCGCGTGTACAGCGTCCGTCGGCACATTGCCAGCTTCAAAATATACTCGGCCGATGACAAACGGAAGCGGCGTCTCTGGTTTCAGATTATGATGTTCCGCCAGTGTCACTGGAAAAACAATGATATGCTGCATACGGCGGCTATCGGTATAGGAAACTGTCAGAATGACATGGGTGTTTTGGCGTTTTGCCGCAATTACGGTTCCAGAAAAATGCTTCCAGCTGGTAAGCGGCTGAAGAAGCTTACTGATTCCGCGGCAGATCAGTCCGAGCAGGATTGCGAGCGCAGTACCGGTAATCAGATACCGCAGCATCGGAGCAGGCTGCAATGCCGCGAGCCAGAGCGTCAGCACGGCTGTCAATGCGCATTCCTCCCATGTTGCCGAAACTTGTCGTATGCAATCTTATTATAGCATATTATCGTATAAAATGCAATGGCGCACATAAAAAAGTATCGAATAAACATTTATTTCCGGTATCGGGGTAGATACTTGCAGCCGTGCAGAGTATTTTAAACTGTATCTTAACGATGTAACCAGATCTTTAAAGAGTTATCATATTTGTAATATTCAAAACGGTTGCAAAACAGCACGAAATATGCTATAATGAAAAAGTGTCCGAACAGAAGATATACGGCGGCAAGCGTCTGTTGCTGCCGGAATAGAAAGGGAGATTTAGACATGGAACAACGAACAGTATTCACCGCAAAAGAGGCGTCTGTCCTTGCGCATGAGATTCTGCATTCGGTTCAGAGCGTCGTTGTCGGAAAGGATATGATTATATTAAAGGTGTTTCTTGCGATGCTTGCAAAGGGACATATCCTGCTTGAGGATATGCCCGGCGTCGGAAAGACAACCCTTGCGCTGGCATTTGCGAAAACACTTGATCTGGACTATCACCGGATTCAGTTCACGCCGGATGTTCTGCCGAGCGATGTGACTGGATTCTCGGTTTATCGCAAGGACTCCGGCAAAATGGAATTTCAAAAAGGGGCGGCATTCTGCAATTTGCTGCTTGCCGATGAAATCAACCGGACATCTCCGAAAACACAGTCCGCACTGTTGCAGCTTATGGAGGAATCTGCTGTGACTGTGGATGGTACAACCTATCGTTTGCCGGAGCCTTACTGTGTCCTTGCGACACAAAATCCGACTGGCTCTGTTGGTACGCAGATGCTGCCGGAATCACAGCTTGATCGCTTTATGCTCTGCTTGCATATGGGCTATCCCGATCTGGAAAGCGAGATCCAGATTATGCAGGCACGTACCAGCGAAAATCCATTGGATAAGCTGGAACCGGTGCTTTCCCGTCATGAATTGCTGATTATGCAGGAGACCGCTGCACAGGTTTATGTGGATACGGCAATTCTGCGCTATATTGCTGAAATTTCTGCTGCAACGCGCAATCACCCGATGGTCAAGCTTGGCGTAAGTCCGCGCGGTTCGCTGGCGCTTTGCGCAGCCGCACGTGCAACAGCGCTCGTCCGCGGCAGAGATTATGTTACGCCCGATGATATCCGCGTCATTGCCTGCGACGCCTTTGCGCATCGTATTCTGCTCAGCGCACGCGCAAAAACTGAGAATATTACAACAGAACAGGTGTTGGATGAAATCCTCAGTCATGTCGCGATGCCGCGTTTGAGAAGGTATCAGGAATGATTCGTACAAAGCTGCTCTATGCGGCGCTGATCGTGGTGTTGAGTCTGTTTTTTGTGCTGTATCGCGGAAATCTGTCCCTTGAACTGTTGATTTTCGGATTGGCGCTTCCGGTGATTCTCTGGCTGATGCTGCTTCGTCTGCGTTTCGCATTGAAAATATCGCTTTTTCATAGCAAAGAGCCGATCCTGAAGGGACAGATTTATCAGTGGTCTATTCAGGTCAGAAACCGCAGCTTTCTTTCGACGGCACACGCGCGCGTGACTGTTGAATACCGAAACAGCCTGACCGATCAGCCAACGGAGCTGACGCTGGAATTGCCTGTGCTGTCGCATAATACACAGCGGCTTCGGCTTGCGTTTCATACTGTTACTTGCGGCGTGATGCAGATTCGGGTCAAGAAATTCGTGATCTATGATCCGCTCAGACTCTTTCGGCGCACGATCCGTCTTTCGCTGCATGATACGATTGTGATCATGCCTGCGGTGACTGCGTTGTTACCGGAGGAATGGCCGCCGGTTCCGCAGCCGGATGCGGATTCAACCGAATATTCCAAAACGCAGGCAGGCGATGATCCATCAGAGATTTTTGATCTGCACGTTTATCGTGAAGGCGATCTTGTTTCACGGATTCACTGGAAGCTCAGTTCCAAGCTGGATACGCTCATGGTCAAGGAATACAGTATGCCGTTGTCTGCCGGCTGTCTGCTGCTGACGGATTATCGTCATATCAGTCAGGAAGTCGAATCGGCATTGCGAATTGACGCGATGTTTTCTGCGATGTCTGCCGCTGCGGCACAGCTCGCCGAGCAGAACAGTGCGTTTGCTATGACTGCATATCATCCAACGCATGGAATGCAGGTATCTGATATGTTTTCAGCGCTTTCCGACGCTGCGCAATGGCTGCGGTATATGGTCAGACAGATTCCGGTTATGCCGGAGAAACGCGCTATGTTTTTACAGGCAATCAGCGACTTTCTAACTGAATCACATCCTTATGAACGCATTTTGATCTTTACACCGCAGCTCGACGACGCGTTGACAGAAACTTTGCTCTCTCTGCCGAATCCGGAACGGTTTACGGTATTTGCTGTGCTTTCTCCGGATGATCCGGAGTCTTCCGTCAGTTCTGAAAGTACGCTTCGGTGGATCCCGATTCTGATGCAGGAGCCGGTGCATCCGGTTTATCAGCCAATGCGTGAGGAGGATGAGCCGGACTTCGATCTCGAAGAATTGGTGGAAGGAGGGGCTGATCTGTGAAATCCGTAAAACCGCTTCCGTCTGTGCCACGCGTCAAACCGCCGAAGGATGAGCTTCTGGTGCATGACGGTCTGACGATGACCGTGCGGAAGAAACGTCATTTCCCTGAAATGCTGGTGCGCTTAGTGATTACGCTTTGCGGCAGCATCGGTACGATTGGTTCTTTACAGGGGTTCTTTCAGTTCCCGATTCAACTCAAGCAGCTGATTTGGTTTATTGTCGGACTGACTTTGATCATGCGCTGCATTCGGCTGATTTCGCCGAAGGTTGGTTTTGCTTCGATTCTGATTGCATTTGCGTCCATTCCCTTGCTGCTCATGAAATTCCGAGAACAGGCAGTTGCTGGTGCCGGCTTGATTTATCATACTGTACGGCAGCGTATTCTCTGGAAAATGTCTTTTCCGCCTTATGAAGCAGAGACAGGCGATTGGACAGAGGGACAATGCGTACAGTTTGTTTTTGTTCTGATAATCATTGCAATTACTGCATTATTGGAGTATTCCGATGTGCTGCTATCGCATCCGCATTCCAGCATGAGTGGCTTCTGGATTCGGTTTCTGATTACGTTTCCATTTCTGGAATGCGGTCTGTATTTTGGAATTGAAACATATAGCGTTTGCGTATTTCTGGTTGCAATTTTCTGGCTTGGAACGATCATGGTATCCCGTCGAAAAACGCCCGCTTCGCTTGTAACGAAACAAGGCTCCTCTGCCGTGCTGCAGCAGATATTTCATACGGAAACTGAACAGCGTTTTTCCACGCATGAACCCAGTGCACTGGTGATGCTGCTTGCTGCTCTGCTTCTGGCTGCTGCTGCGATATATGCGTGCGCCGACTATTCCCGTACAACAGATCTCGACCGAAAGCGGGACGAGATTCGCGAATTCTATCAGAATCTTACCATTGAGGATATTACTGGATTGCTCAGCAGCATTTCCGGCAATGCAGGCATCAATGTCGTGACGGATGAAGTCAATCTGCTGAATAAGAGCGATCTGCACTTTGACGGCAGACCAGTGCTGCATCTGGATATCGGTGCTGCTGTTGTTCCCGATGATTATTATTTGCGCGGTATTGTCCGGTCAGCGTATACAGGCAACGGATGGGCGATTCCGACAGGGGCATATCGTTCAAAGAATCGACTGTTTCGGCGGCTGACCGCAGAAAATCGGATGCCGCAGACCATTTTTCATTCCGATCATGTGGATGAGCTGCGCACGGCTGATGGCAGATTTCCTGTTGTACGCTGCGATGTCACGGCGCTGAACGATGAGCGCGTCAATTTTCTGCCCTATCAGAGTATATTTGATATCGGCACAAAATATCGCTATGACATTGAAACCGAGCTTGACAGTACCGAGGAATACAGCTTCTGGATCATGAATAATGCCAGAATAAGCTGGGAACAGTTCTCGGCGAATGAAGCGCCCTCTGAGAATGCGCTGATTTCAGAGTATGAAGCATTTGTTTTTGACCAGTATCTCAAATTGCCCGATACGAAACCGCTCGCACAGCTAAAGGCGCAGGTTATGCCTGATATGCCGGCTGATTCATTGCCGCTGCTGGATCGTCTGAATGTCATCCGCGATTATATCTGGGCGCGTGCGGAATATACTTTGCAGCCCGGCACACAGCCTGATGATCGCGATTTTGTCGAGTATTTTCTGAATGAAGGTCATTTGGGCTACTGTGCGCATTATGCTTCTGCGGCGGTGGTGCTCAGTCGGATGTGCGGAATTCCTGCACGATACTGTCAAGGTTATGTATTGACTTATGGTGACTTTGTGCGCGGCAAGACCGAAAGTGATTATTCTATCAATATTCCCGATTATCAGGCTCATGCGTGGGCGGAAATCTATGTCAAAGGCTATGGCTGGATTCCGTATGAGTTTACGGAAAGCGTTGAGGATACGTGGCGCAGTGCGGCTGAAGAAGCAATGGCAGAAACTACGA
Organism: Oscillospiraceae bacterium; assembly: GCA_016296505.1. Taxonomy (GTDB): domain Bacteria; phylum Bacillota; class Clostridia; order Oscillospirales; family Ruminococcaceae; genus Firm-04. The sequence goes on along the minus strand of JAEDJD010000035.1, from coordinate 2,527 downwards.
CGCCTCCCGCTACGACGACAGCTGAAACAACGACGACTACATCAACTGAGTTACAGAAAATTTCTGCGACGACTACTACACCAACCATTACGACGCAGCTCAGCACAAATACGGAGCTGTCTGGCGGTTTGACGCCGGAGCAGCGTGCAAAGCTGAAGCGGAGTCTGCTGACTGTTCTTGCAATTCTGACGGTGATTTTGCTGTACTATACGCTGCATCGTCTGATTGTCGGAAAACGTCAGCGCGCCATGCAGTGCAGCGATCCGAATGCTGCGGCAAATGCTGCATATATATTTATTGTGCAGCTTCTGCATATACAGGGTATCGACCAGAAAAAGCTTTCGCATGATGAATATGCTGCGGAAGCTGAAGCGAAATGTAAATTGCTCCCGTTCGGTAAATTGAATCGGGCAGTCACAATTCAGCAGGCTGCGGTATTCAGCCGGAACGGCATCTCTGCGGCGGACGCAAAAGTGATTTGTAAAACGGCAAATCAGCTTGCTGCCGCGATGTACCGCAATGCAACGCCTTTGCGGAAGCTCTGGCTACGTTGGGGTAGACATATTGTGCGATAATATGCCGAAAAAGGCAGTTCGGAACTGTCAGATTCCGGACTGCTTTTTGTATGCTTGGTGATTGGGTGGATATCAACGCATTGATTTCGCAATATCTGAACTCCAAACCGCAATATTTGAGTTGCGATTTCTTGTTTATCTATTCTATAATAAATTGGGGGAGATTTATTTATTTGTCGAATCTGTCTATATCCAAATAGACGGATGCTAAGAGATAAGGAGGATTTTTCATGAAAAAACCAGCTTTGATTACTGCTGCAGCGATGATGCTAGCCGCACTGCTGCCGTCATTTACGGCGCTCAAAGCACCCGCCACGGTCGACGCCGCCGACACGATCAATATTATGCCTGTCGGAGATTCCATCACATTCGGTTATGGTGACGATGGCGGCTACAGAAAGTATCTCGATTACTTTTTGAAGCAAAAAGGCGTCAGCTTTGATCTCGTCGGACCGGAAGGTCCAAACAATGCGTCTTTTCAGTTCAATGGGCAGCAGGTCAGCTATGACAATAATCACGCAGGCTATAGCGGTTATACGATTAAGCAGCAATACCCGATTCCGAGTTGGGGCGAGAACGGTCTGCTGGAAAAGCTGAAGAATAAGAACGCTGTCAAGCAGGCGCAGCCGGATATCATTCTGTTGATTATTGGTACGAATGATATGACCGCAAACCGTAATCTGAATGACTGCGAAAACGATCTGCATTCGCTTGTCGATTATATGCTTGCCGATATGCCGCAGGACGGTGTCGTATTTATGGGATCAATTCCGGAGTTTACCGCATTCGGCGGCAATGCAGCGAGAGTTGCAGGCTATAACAACACCGTAAAGAAAGTTGCTGAGGACTATGCAAATTCCGGTAAAAATGTAAAGTTTGCGGATGTTCACGGCTGTTTGAACGGTATGGCGGATATGAGCAGCGATCAGCTGCATCCGCATGGCGGCGGCTATCAGAAAATGGGTCAGTTTTGGGCGGATACGATTGAGGAATATCTGAAATCCAATGTCGAAACGACTACAACGACGACCACAACCACGACTACCACAACAACTACCACAACTACGACAACCACGACAACAACGACTACTACCACAACCACGATGACTACTACAGAAACGACTGCGACTTCTGTGACGACGAATACGGATATCATTCTGCCGGAGCGTAATACGCAAGTCACCTCAACTTGCCTGAGCGAATCGACGCAGCCTGTCTTTGACGAGGATGGAAATTATCGCGGTACGAATGCGCTTTTTGATGTACGGCTGGAAGTGGAAACGACGTCGAAGCTGGATTATCCGATTACATATCCGGTGGATCTCAGCGATATCAAGGTCAACTTGATCGTAGAGCATCGTTTTGATATCTATGCCTATGACGTTTCCGGTATGCTGCACGTTGTCGATTACGGTTTTACAGATGGTACCGAAGATGAACAGTGTTTCTATGTGGATCTCGGTACGGATTACACTTATGAAAAATGGGAGCAGGAGATTGAGCCGGTACGCGTATATTTTACGGCTTCCGCCAATACGACGACAGAACCGCCGCAGACTTTATTGCGCGGTGATGTGAATTTATCAGGTAAGGTTGATGTTTCAGACGCGGTACTGCTTGCGCGATTCCTTGCTGAGGATAAAACAGCGATCATATCGCAGCAGGGTATGACAAATGCTGACACCGACAAAAACGGCGCAGTTGAAAATGAAGATATTGTTGTGCTTCTGAAATACATTGCGAAGATCATCCTTTCACTGTAATATACTCTATACGCTAAAAAAGAACGGATTCTGACATTTGCAGAGTCCGTTCTAGTCTGTCGAGAAACTTACGGGTGCGCACACCGAAGGTGAAATAAAAGTTTTGGTCGAGCTTTTTCAAAAGCTCGCGGGTTCTTAGGGCAGCGCCCTAAGTCGCACTCCGCAGAGTGCGAAACTCCACATTTTGCG
>JAEDJD010000034.1 GCA_016296505.1 Oscillospiraceae bacterium | reverse complement strand
TCACCTATGCACTTTTGGAGCCCTTTTTCTGCATTTCTATTTTACCATAAACATACTTGACAAATGCGGAATATAATGGTATAATTATACTAATTTCAAAACAAAAAACACCAAAACATTGAAACAAGGAGTGTGATTGGCATGGCATCAGCCAAAAATATGGTCATTGCCGGCGACTACACAGGTTGCCGCGTATTTTGTATGTCAGCAAGGCTTGCGTATATTTCGGGAACAATGAAAAAAATTGACGATGTGTATCTGACGCCCGAAACCGTTGCGCGTTTTGAACTGATGACGGAGGATATTCTGCGCTCCGGCAATTCGCTGCTGCTGACGGGCGTACTCGATCCGGCTTGTCTGCTGAAGCTGCGGCTTCACGCTTCGGTGGCTATGCAGAATAAGGGCATCTACACTGTCGCAGTAAAATTTCAGAATGAAAAGCGTTCGCTCATGGAAATTGACGAAAAGACCTATCATGCATTCATGAAGCGGATGCAGGATGGTCAATCATAAACCCGACGCGTCTGCGTCAAACAGCCTGAAAAAGACGCTTTTGAATCCAGTTCAAAAACGTCTTTTCATTTTTCACCGACGCGTTCAGAATAAACAGTCACGTACAATATATCAGAATGAGAGGAAACTATGGATTTGGTCAGGGCCAATTTTGCAGATGCGGAAAAATTATTAAAAATGCAGAAAGCCGCATTTCAGGATTTGTATGCAAAATATCAGGATACCGAAACCAGTCCTGCCGCAGAAACAATCGAAAAAATATTCATGCGCCTGAAGCAAACCTTTACTTATTACTATTTTATCAATGTTGATGATATTACGGTCGGAGCAATCCGTGTAGTTGATCAAAAGAATCCCGAAACACCGAAACGAATATCTCCCATTTTTATCGCAAAGCAGTATCGCAGAAAAGGCTATGCACAAATGGCAATTCAGTGCGCCGAGAAAATACACGGCAGTCAGAATTGGGAATTGGAGACCATTATGCAGGAAAAAAGAACCTGCTGCTTATACGAAAAGATGGGCTATTGCCAAACTGGAAAAACGCAAAAAAATCAATGATAAATTAACATTGGTTTTCTATCAGAAAAGATGAAAGTATTTGAATCCGCAAATGATACCTGACACATTCTATGATAAACAGAAATCCTGAGAAGAACGTATCTTCTCAGGATTTCTTTTTTATTGCTGATGTTCGCGGAAGAAATACGGAAGCATATCATAGACATAATGCCGGACATTGCCCCACCAGTGATCTTTCCCCTCTGCAACAAGGAAATAGAAATTACCCTGCGACAGATCAGAGGTATAGACAAACTGGCTCATTTTCTTCATTTCCTCAACCTGCGGTCCGAGATTTGGATATGCGATATCCGTTGTTCCGGTTGCGCAGCAGATGAAGTATTCATCTTTCTGCAAGCCTGATTGGTCGATTGCATTGGCAATCGCCTTTGCCTTATCATAACTTGTTTGCGTACCGCCCCAGTGGTCGCCGGAAAGCGGCATGAAATATGCTACGATATCCAGACAGTGTGTTAGAACCGCCCATGTAGAAACAGCGCCCATCGAGAAGCCGCCGTATGCACGATGGAAACGCGACGCCTTCAGATCTTCCGGAGAAGTCGATTCTGCATAAGTGGAATATTTTCCCTCCACAAACGGCACGACCTTGTCACGGAATTCCGACCAGAATCCCTCTGCACCACTCTGATTAAATGTCGGCGTAACGACGATCATCGGTTCCATCTCGCCGTTTTCAATCATGTGGTCAAAAATATTCTGCATCATGGTATCATCCTTGAAAAACAGCGTTCTTTCATTTTCGCCGCCGCCGTGCATGAGATAGAAGATATTGTACTTCTTATTTTCATCATAATCAGGCGGCAGGTAGACATACAGGGTATTTTGACCCTGTGGGCCGTTATAGTGTTCCTCAACAACTTTGCCGGGATGTGACGCTTGGCTCAGATATACTCTTTCATCGAACGGATGGTATTGCAGATTCGCGTCGTAGTTGAACGGCTTGACCGGCGGATCGACCTTCTCCGGATATACCGTAGTCTGTCCGGTCAGGTACTGTGCATACCAGCGCACATCATCAGCCTCCACGCTGCCGTTCTGGTTGAGATCGGCGGCACGCTGCATAATGCGCTGCGGAAAATCCTTTCCACAGTACCGCTTCGCAAGCGTCAGATCGGCTGCGCTGATTACGCCGTCCAGATTCACATCGCCGAGCTGAAATTTCACTTCTTTTGGTCCTTCGATTACAGTGCCGCTTTCCGCGCAGATTGCTTCGTCAATATAAAAGCTGCTGCTGCCGCTGAGCGTTTCAACATAAAGAATCGGATTTTTGGCGTCTGCAGGAATCGTGTATTCTGTATTTGCAAGCTGTACATAATTTCCGCTTATGGCGTCCGCCTTTGCAAGATGCGCATAAACCGCGGTGCCGCTTGCATCCGTATACGCAAGCGAAAGCTGGAATGTCATCGTATCCGCACCGGATTCGTATTCCACACAGACAGAAAAGCTATAGGTTTTACCCGCGTCACAGATCGCAGAAATATCCTTCTCCGGTCCGTTCCATGCGTCTGATCTGCCGGATACGAACAGCGCAGCATTGTCCTGATATGGCATATCGCTGCTGGACTTGACCGTACAATCGCCTCTGCCGCTCCAGCCGCAGTCGCCCGATTCAAAGCTGTCGCGGAAATAATACGCGGCATCATCTGCGGCGCCTGCCCGTATTGGCAGTACGGTTGCTGACGATAGCGCTGTGGTACAAGCAAGCGCAGTTGTCAGCATCTTGTTTACGCATTTTTTGAGATACATAAATACTCCCCCTTAGTTTAATGTACCCATAACTATACAGATAGTGTTCTGTAGTTTGATTATAACACATAGTAATGTTTAAATAACTAGATGAAATATAGATTTTCTGGAATTATTGACGAGATTTTCTGCGATTTTACTGAGTTTCGCAGTATTTGATAATTATTGTAATGCGACCGCAAAAAATGAGAAGCTTATCTTGCGCGTTCGTTTTTCTGCCTGTCTATCGTGTGCGGATTGCAAACAAGCAGACGCATTCTCATCATATTGCATAAATCAAGCGTAAGCAATTAGTGCAAGTCTACTGAATGTTTTAAGAATCATTGAATACTACTTGACAATATTTTGCATTGGATGTATAATGGCAACATAAAGAAATAAAATGCTTTCATATTTTTGTTCAATTTTACACATTCCAACAGCGCAAGGATATATTTCGACATATCATGTTATCTGTGATATGTATTAGCGAACCGCATAGCTCAGACTGCCCCCCTGTACAAATGCAATCAAAATGCAAAGGAAACAAGACTATGAAAAATATCTCTGTGAAATTGACTGCCGCTGTTCTGGCAGGCGCAATCGGATTGATTTCTTTCTCCAATTTTTCCAGCTCTATCTCGGTGAGCGCCGACGATGTATATGAGTATGCAGAGTTTCCGCTCCGGACAATGTGCGTCACGCAGCTTGCCTTTGAAAGCGGCAGCACTGCATCACACAGCAACTCTTACCATATGGATTGCAGCGGAAAATATGAAGAATACGCAGTTGCGCCGTTTACCGGAAAAGTTGTCTACGCAGCAAAGAATTACGGTCTCGTGCTATTCCAGAGCAGCGCGCCTGTTCATTATGCAGACGGCAGTTTGGACTATATGACAGTTGTATTCATGCACTGTGCGAATACCGACGAACTTGCACAGCACTGCGCGGATGGAACGGAATTTCCGCAGGGCGCAGATCTGATCCGCTGCGGCGGCGTTGGAAAAAACGGTGCGGAGGAATATGTCAGACATTACGACATCGGTATTCACAAAGGAATGCTTTCGTCCCCATGGGAATATACGGAAGCAGGCGGTTATTACAGTCGGCTCGGTAATATCTATCCATTTGAAGGCTTCTTTGTAGATCCATCGCTTACCGTCAATATCGTGCGCTGGGGTTCGCTCGCCAGCGGCAATACGCTTTCACGAGGCAGCTATTCCGACTGGGAAAGCTGCTGGGTGACGCTGACTGACGCAGAACGTGACGCGGCACAGAATACCGAACCTTCCGAACAGCCTACCGTTACAACCGGTCCAGCTGTATCGTGCGCACCGACAACAGAAACAACTGCCGCACCCGCGCCTGCAAAAAAATCTCCAGAAAAACCGTTGGTATCCGTCAGCTGCACGGACGAAGTCGTAATTTCCTATCAGGATTGCGAAAATACAACCTACTATAACATCCGCGTATACGACAGCACCAGCAAAGAGCTAAAGTATTGCGTTGGCGTTTGTGACGATGCTGCTCCATTCAACGAATGCAGAATGTTTACAGACACCAGCTTATCGCACGTTTTTGCACCCGGCTCCTACTATGTACGCGTCACAGCGGTCAATAAGGCGGATGGTACGGTCACCGCATCCGATGTCGTTACGTTTGAAGTAAAGCTTCCGGATTACGCAGGCAGCGGCGATCTCGATGGCAACGCTCATGTGAATGCAGCCGATATTCACCTGATGACGCGTTGTATCAGCGGCGACGCTGAGCAAAAACAATCCGTTTTACTGGCGGCAGATATGAATTTTGACGGCATTCTCAACGCTGTCGATCTCTCCATTCTGAAGCAAAATGTTTTCAATCAGAACACTGCCGCATAAATATTTCTCTTGTACATACTGATAAAATTCTCCCATAAAGACCAGAGGCTCCCTGCTGATAGCGGGAGCCTCTGGTCTTTCAATTCACTTTATAACGGGGACATCGTCTCCAAGCGGCAACTGATCTGTCGAAAGGATTCTTGCAATTATTTTCAGAATGGCAAGCAAATCGCCTGTATCCAGTTCACCTTTAATGACATTTGCACATTCCTTACCCTCGGTAGTGATCACCGCCTCCGGATCTTCAGCTAAAAAGCGTGCAAGCAGAACTGCGTCAGAAACATCTGTTCCACCGTCACAGTTGCAATCGCCCCAGATGATGTTTGCCGGCTCTGTCTGAGAGGAATTTGCTGTGGTAAATGTTGTATATGTCGTCTGTCCCACCGTTGACGTGGTCTGTGCCGCGGACGGTGCTGTTTGCGTTGTTGTCGGTGCAGTCACAGTTGTTGTCTGCGTTTTCTGTGTGGACGTCTCCGGTTTCTTCGACGTTGTTTGCGTCGTCTGCGAGGTTGTCTGCGTTGCCTGAGTCGTTGTCTGTGTTATTTCCGGTGCATCTGTCGCGTCGCCATGCTCCTGAAGGAAAGATACCGCCCATGCAAGCGACGCATTCTGAGCAAGCGATGTCATTCACTGTCCATGCCTCAACAGAATCCACATACAATCTCTGTGGGGGGATCTCCTCATCCCTAACAAATCTCAGCAAAGCTAAATACTCATCATAATACTCTGCATTCGGACCGCTGGCTAGAACACCGTCCGGTGCTTGGGGGAATCGCTCATTCAGCGCATTTGCCCAATAGACATGACACACATCTTGCACATATTCTGTACCGTAGCCGCTGACATAAGAAAACGCCAACGGATTGCAGCCAAGCAGATAGTTCATACCGGATACAACACCGTTGATATATTTCTCCTCGCCGGACAGATCATAGGCATATGCCATTGCCATCATATTGGCAAGCGCACGCGCATTGGAGCCATACTCATAATTTCCACTGTCTAAATCGTTGACATGAAGCATATCATTGATATATGGAATGCCGTAGCCCTGCTGATCTACCGTCTGGATAAAGTCGTCCGCGGCTTTCAGAATGGAGTGTTCCAGCACGACTCTCTGCTGCTTCGTCAAAAGATCGGGGTGCAGCGCAAGCGTCAGCGTACCGGCAGAAGCGGTATTGCCCCAGTTAAACAATGTATACGAGCCATCTCCGTTCAAATTATTGCCGCCATTGATTCGGGTGGATATCTGAAATGCGTCTTGATAACCCGAAAGCGCTTCCAGATAAACCGCAGCGTCTGCGTCGCCCAATTCCGACGCGGAAACAAAAAGCTCACAGGCTGCCCAATAGGCGTCATCTCTGACCTCGGTATCGCTGTGATTCAATAAAACGATTCCATTCAATGACGGCGCATATTGAGAAGTTGTAATGGTCTCCTCGTTTGTCGCAGCCTCATACCAATGCTTTTCATATGCTGCATATGCTTCCTTTGCGCTCTGCAAAAGCGTTTCTGCATATGCTTTGTCATATGCGTTCCAGAGTCTTGCTGCCTGTGCTGCGCAAGCGGCATAATTCAGTGTTGCTGCAAATGTCGGCGGATTGACGAGCCGATCGATATCATATGATTCCGATCCGATGTAATCCCAATATACCGTATCAATCGGAAGCGATTTTTCATCCTTGATTCCGTGATAATACATACCAGCGAATTCGCCCCATACCGGTTCATCCGCCTCGACTTTCATCTTCGACATGAAATCAATCTCATATCGGCACTCATCCAGAATATCCGGAATCTGGTTCCCTGCTTCCGGCACAACGACCATACCGGATCCATCCGCAAATTTTTGCGCTTTCTCACCGGAAGAAAGGGAACGCTCGTACATATTCTGAAGCGTCCATGCTGCAATACCGCCGCTTACAAGATTTTTCTCATGCCGATCGGATTCGTACCAACCGCCGGTTGCATCAATCACCGAAGCCGCGTCTGCATTGTCGGCGCCATCCTGATTGTTACCCTGCCAGTCCGCCATGACATGACCTGTATCGGGCATACGATGACCCGCGCGCAAGCTCGGCCTTATCACCGGAGGTAATGCAATCTGCTTCGAGATTCATGCCGGATCGGCACTGGTAAAAAAAGTTGAGCGAATTGGTCAGCATATTGTGCGATTCATCGTTATAAATGCTGTTGCTGATGTCAAACTCAAGGGAACGCCAGTCTGTCCCCTTGATCCGCAGAAAATATCTGCCCTCTTGCTTCCAGTCAGAAAAGTCGATCTTGCAGATATTGTCGTGAGAATCCTCATCGTAGAATTTTTTTCCGGTTGTTCCACTCGCAACGACTTCATCGGACTTTGCATCGACAAGTTCCCATGTATAAGTATCCTCCGTCAGCATACTTTCTCCCGTATATGACAACCAATCGCCTGCGTCATCACTGAGAACTGCGATTTTTGCAAGATCCGGATAGTATCCAATCTGGTTCACGGAAATATAATTATTCTTCAAGCTGCCGGACTGACGATTCCGAATACCATAATCATACTCGACGACATTCCCGGAGTCCGGATCAGTCACATCCTCAATCGACATTTCATCGAGCCATATTTCATCACCTGATTGTGCATTTCCACCATATCCATTATGATCTTCCGCATAGAAGAACGTCCACTCGACATCAGAGATATCACGAGTCGGAATGAACGTACCGGAAAACTCCTGATACTCGGTTTTCAACTTCACAGGTTGGTTCCACACGCCGCCCATTGCCGCGCCCATTTTCATCGTATTATCCTTGCCGTCAAGCACAAAATACGGTTCTGAGCCGGACACGTTACTGATCCGTGATAACAGCTCCATGCCATTGCGCTTTGCCTTCGCTTTGAAACTGACCTTATATTCATGCCCCTTTTTAAAACTCAGATATCTGTATCGGAACTGTAAATCCCAGTGGCTTTTATCCGCGCCCAATCCCTCTCGAATCGTGATATGCGCTGCGTTTTCGTTGATATCAATAAACTGTGAAGCAGGGCTGCTAGACAAAATGCGCCAAGGCAGAATCTTATTGTCGAAGCCGGTTTCGGCAATCATCTGATATGCCGACGCTTCCAAGCGTACAATCGCATCGAATCCTGACGCGATCATCGTGGTACTCATCACGCCGACCATGACGGCGCTGAGCAGTTTTTTGTGCCGAATACAATTGTTGTTCATAATTATGATCTCCTCTTAATCAAAAATAGAATAGAAAAAATCCCTTATGTCTGAATGCAAATTCCGCCCAGACAATGGTGCGCAATTTGTATTAAAAACATTATAGCACATCACTAACATCTTGTAAATCGTTTTCAAAATATGTGGTAATGTTGCATAATACAACTTGGAGAAATGCACACAAAGCGCTGCAGAATATCCGACAGCGCTAGCAAATATCTCATAATTCTCCGCACGGCAACAAAACATAAAACGTGTTGACACCGTTCTCACTCTCAGCCCAAACCTTTCCGCTATGCTCGTGAACGATACTCTCTGCGATCGAAAGTCCCAGACCGTAGCTTTGCCCGTCATTTCTGGACGCGTCCAGACGATAGAACCGTTTAAAAATATTGACGCAGTCCGCCTTGGAAATCGCTGCGCCGCATCCGGAAACGAATAGTACGCTATTTGCTGCCTGCCGCTTCAATCCGATCGTCACCTGCCCTGCCGGATCGGAATACTTGAGCGCATTATCCAGCAGAATGATGATCACCTGCCGCAGCTTTTCCTTATCGCCCCCGACAATGATATTCGGCGCAATCTCAGTCGCAAGCACCATATCATTTTCATAAAACAGCGGCTCAAACGGCAGCACACTGTCATTGATCAGTTTACTGAGATCTACGCTTTCATGCTGTATTTTCGTCTGAGCATTGTCAAATCGTGCAAGCTCCAACAGGCTTTCCACTAAGACTCTCATCCGCTTCGAGGTAGCCAGAATATTGCTGGTAAACTGCGTCCTGTCGGAATCGGAATAGCTTTGATCTTCCATCATTTCCGCATTGGTCATAATAATGGTCAGAGGCGTTTTCAGTTCATGGGACGCGTCTGCAATAAACTGCTTTTGCGCATTCCATGTCTTTTCAACCGGTCTTGTCATCCATTTTGCGAGCAGCAGACTGATGACAAAAAACACAGCGTAACCAATCAGACCGATCAAAATGAAATTACGTATCAGTCCGCGCAGCATCGCTTTCTCACTGGAGATATCTGCAAATACAATAGATTTCATATTGCGGAATTCGTTTTTCAGGAAGCGTAGATCATATTCTGCAATGATACCAGATGGTTCCTTGCTCTGCTCCGCAGTATCCACAAGCGTTTGCAGCGCAGCCTGATCTGTCAGATCAAAAAAGTCGCTGCCCGAAGCCATCAGCGCGCCATGCTTCGAGATTGTAATTGTAAAAACAGGCAGACGGATACTATCTGGCGGTTTATCCGGCTTGCTGTGCATCGAATCGGAATCCGGCGGGCGGAATGCCACTGTGCGCATCATCTCAATGCTATCGCGTTCAATATTCTGCTTTGTCAGGTGCATCACAAATCCGAAGATCGCAGCGAACAGCACCGTAAAAACAGACATGATTACCGCGACAAATTTGATTTTCAATTGTTTCAGCATGGTTTCTCACACTCCAGATGATAGCCAAGCCGCCGCACAGTCTCGATACGAATATCCGAGCCGATGCTCATGAGCTTTTTACGAAGAAATCCGACATAAACCTCAACATGATTTTCAACGGCATTGGAATCGTAACCCCAAACCTTTGTCAGCAGCGTTTCTTTGGACATATGATGCGCACCGGACACCATAAGCATCCGCATCACCTCGAACTCACGCGCGGAGAGTCGGACATTATTTTCACCGCAGATCAGCGATGCGGATTCCAGATCCAGCCGCGTATTGCCGAATACAAGCTCATTGACCTGCGAACCCTGACGCCGCAGCAGCGCATTCACACAGGCGAGCAACTCCCGCATATCAAACGGCTTCGTCAGATAATAGTCCGCGCCGGCATTCAGTCCGTCCACCTTATCTTCAATATCGGATTTTGCGGTCAGCATCAAAATCGGCGTAGCATTATGCTTGCTCCGGATTGACCGTGCAACCTGATAGCCGTTCTTTTTCGGCAGCATAATATCCAGAATAATCAGATCATAAATATTCAGCAAGGCATATTGCTCGCCGCTTTCGCCGTCATGAACGGCTTCCGCTTCAAAGCCCTTGGATTCCAGAATACGCTTCAGCGACTCTGCAAGCACTTTCTCATCTTCAATAATCAATATTTTCACGCCAAACACTCCTTTGCAGACATCGCCTGCATCCGTCTATTGTTTTCTCGCCAAGCGCATATACTCATATATATATTATAATACACCTGTTCACTGAATGCAACCTGAAAATACGGTTCCTAAACTGTTTCACAGAATTTTCACCTATGCTTGACGCATCATTCACTCGCTTTCAGTGTCAATTCAGCGTTTTTCAGTATAATCACAGTACAAGCTGAAAAGAGGTGATAAAATGAATTTCAGGCATGAGATCAAGCACGAGATCAATTTCAGCGATCTGCTCACCATTCGTCACAGGCTTTATGCTGTTGCATTTCCGGACGCGCACGCCATAAAGGGAAAATATTACGTTCGCAGTCTATACTTCGATAATCCCACAGATAAAGCACTGCGAGAAAAAACGAATGGTGTGCCGGTACGCGAAAAATTCCGTATGCGATATTATAACGGCGATCTGTCAATGATCCGCTTGGAAAAGAAAACCAAAGCAAACCGTCTCAGCAGCAAGAAAAGCGCGCCGCTGACTGCACAACAGGCGCAGCGCATTGCAGACGGTGACCTTGTATGGATGCTCGACTCGGAATATCCGCTGATTCAGGATCTGTACTCCAAAATGCAGACGCAGGGCATCGCGCCGAAAACCATCGTGGATTATACAAGAGAACCGTTTGTCTATCCTTCTGGCAATGTCCGCGTCACGCTCGATTACAGTTTGCGAAGCGGATTCCAGCGCACCGACTTCCTGAATCCAGACTGTGTGACCGTTCCGATCTCGGACGCAATCATTCTCGAAGTCAAATGGGACGGCTTTCTACCCGATATCATCAGAGACGCAGTTGCCCTTGCAGACAGGTGCGAGGGCGCGTTTTCCAAATATGCCGCCTGCCGAATTTACGGATAACACTAAAGAAAAGGAGTTATTCTCATGAGCTTTCAGGATATTTTCAAATCCAACTTTATCGACAATGTAACAAGCGTCAGCCTGCTTGATATGCTGATCGCAATGATACTGGGGTTTGGTCTCGGTATATTCATTTTTCTTGTATACAAAAACACATATCCCGGCGTCATGTATGAACGGCGCCGCATCGCAGAATCATACCACTGCATATATCCTGCTCAGCGTTTCTGCTCTGATTCTTCTGATTGGACTTGTTTTCGCAATCAAATTCAAACGATAATTCGCCGTTTTGCATTCTGCGGCAAGAATTTTCCATAATTTCTTTATAGCGAGGATTTCCGTTCCGACTGCACGCTGCAACGCAACAGCGTGCAGTTTCGTTTATCGAAACAGTCTGCGCCGGATATCCCTCTGTTCCATCTGCTGAATAAACAACGCTGCATAGATATTAGCTTTGTTCATTCTACGAAAAACACAATAAAAATTACAAAAACACATTGACTACGCAATCACAATATGATAAATTAAAATATAACAATGAGGTGCAGTCAATTTGTTAAAACATTAAAAATAATTGAATATTTAAGGAGAGATTACAATGTTCGCTGAAAACAAGAATGTGAAAGTTATGGTGCAGAAGGATTACACCACTGATGAATTCTATGAACTCATTAAGGATCATCCGTTTACTGCTGGAAAGCCAGAAAAAATCCGCTATATGATGACGGATCGCATCGTTTTTCCGGCAATTGACAAGCGTAATCAGGTACAAATCATGAAGACCGGTCAGAAAAAGTGGTATGTCACTAAGCAGGAAGAAGCAAAAGTAGAATCCATATTTGCAAACACTTTCTTCTATCGTATATTTGGATGGATTGGTATTTTCATCAATGCGTTCGGTGAAAACTCCAAGAAAACAGTTTCGCTTGTCGAAACAACTGCAAAAGAGCTTGAAGCTTTAAATCTGTAATCATGATGCAGCGTCCCGTTCGGGGCGCTGTTTGCATTTCCGGTCAGCTTTGCAAAGATGGATTGCTCAATACGCACTTGCAAATCAGGCATAATCAAATGTCGTATTTGCGTATTTTCGCATTGTTGATTTCACTAAAACCAAATTGATTTGGTCATTTTCGCATATGCACACATACGATTATTTATAATGATATTGACAATATGGCTTTGAATCATTATAATGTTATCCAACGGGATTTTCCGTAAATCAACTTGAAAAGGATGACAAAATTATGAAAAGACTGAAAGCACTCTCACTGATTCTATCTGCATATCTTGCGTGCTGCACATCAAGCTTGATGCTTTCCGCATTTGCCGCAGATCATTCCGTTCCGTTAACCGGCGACACCAATGGGGATGGAACCGTTGACGTGGAAGACGCGCAACTTGCATTAAATTCATACGTAAACAGCATTTCCGGAAGCGAAAACACGCTGAATGCACAACAAATCTCTGCTGCGGATGTCAATAAAGATCAGGCAGTTTCCGTTGAGGACGCGCAGTTTATTCTGCTTTACTACGTCAAAAATACGCTCTCCGGACAATCAATCAGCTGGGATGAACTGCTTCATCCAAAAAAGCCGGCAAATCTGGTACCAGACAATGATGATACGCTTACGATTTTCGGCTGGGCAGACTATGATCTTCTGCAAATGATTGAGCATTTCACAGATTCTCAGCCGCAGTATAAAGATAAAATCCAATTTGTCAATGTCGCATCAAGCAGCCGCGAAGCGAAAGAGCAGTATGCTGCCTACTTAGCAAGCGGAAATGACGCTGATCTATATGTCTCGGAAGCATCTTGGCTGCGCGAGTACACAGATCAGGATGACGATTCCCGTGCTATCACAGATCTCGGTTTCTCGGAATCCGATTTCGACGGATGCTACCCCTACACATTAACAATCGGCAAAAACGCAAAAGGAACGCTGAAAGCCGTAACAGGACAGGCAACTCCCGGAGGTTTTGTATATCGCAGTGATCTTGCAAAGAAATATCTCGGTGTGAATTCTCCGGAAGAAATGCAGTCGTTCGTCAAGGATTGGGACGCGTTCGGAGCAACCGCCGAAAAAATAAAGGCTGCTTCCGAAGGCAAAACAGCAATGGCGGCAACTTATTACGGTACTGCAATGCCTTGGTCGCAAGGAAAGCATAGTTCATGGCTTGATGCAAATAACAAGCTGCAAATTGATGACGATGTCAAGGTATTCTATGATAGAATGTCAGATTATCGTAACAAAGGATATATAACCGATGCTTTGCAATGGACAGAATCCTGGTACGATATTGGTCAAGACGATTCGACGTTTGGATATTTCTTATCGACATGGTGCCTTGATGATGGCGCAATGCTCTTTGAAGCTGAAGGTGGTACCAACGGTAAAACATACGGTCTTTACAATATTACGGAAGGTCCTGCTCCCTGGTATTGGGGCGGCATCTACTTAGCACTCGCTCCAAACTGCAATTCCGGTACTGCCGCACATGATTTTATTGAGTATTTTATCGTCAATCCAGACACGATCGCTGCTTATGCAAAGGCAACAAATACATTCGTAAACAACTCCGAGGTTATGCAGAAGATCGAGCGTGCCAATCCGCTGCTCGGAGGACAATCCGCAATCGCGGTGCTTGATCGAAACGCTAAGGCGCTTGACCTTTCAGAAACATACAATACATATGACTTCGATCTCTCTGTAGAATTGATTGTCGCAGCTATGGACTCTGAATCTTACGACAAAGCGATTAGCAATTTCAAAAAGTCGGCGGAAGAAATACTTGGTGATTCTGCTAAAAAGTAAGACATCTGCAAAAAACATCAAAAATGCAGCGCCTCGCGGGGCGCTGCTCGTTTTTCAGCTTGATTAAGCAATACCGAAAAAGGGTGACGGTCAAAAGCATCGAAAACGACATCTGTACCGTAGAAATTTCGGAATCAGCCACATAAAATAAACCCGCCCGATCAGGCTCTGATTGAAATGCTCCCCTTTTGTTAAACAATGTGGTATAATAGAGATATACCGAATCAAAGTCTAACGAAAGGGGGCATTT
>JAEDJD010000015.1 GCA_016296505.1 Oscillospiraceae bacterium | reverse complement strand
TCGACCAAAACTTTTATTTCACCTTCGGTGTGCGCACCCGTAAGTTTCTCGACAGGCTGAGAACCTCTCAATCAATGAGAGGTTCTTTTTTTATCTGTATATACATAAAAACAAGCCGTCCATGTACCACAGTACACAGACGGCTTGCATGATGCTATGAAACGATAGCTGCGAATCAATTACTTTTCAGCAAGCTTGGTGAGGTAAGCATAACGATCCGCTGCAGACTGCTCTGCCTTCTCGAACAGTTCCTTTGCGCGCTCCGGGAAGGAACGGGTCAGTGCACTGTAACGAGCCTCGCCCATGATAAAGTCCTGATAAGACTCGGTCGGAGCCTTAGAATCGAGCTGGAACGGATTCTTGCCCTCAGCAGCAAGTCTCGGATCATAACGGAAGTTATTCCAATAGCCGCACTTGACAGCCTTTTCCATTTCAGCCTGGCAATTCATCATGCCGCCCTTAATGGAGTGCATCTCGCACGGTGCATAGCCGATGATGAGGGACGGACCCGGATAAGCCTCAGCCTCTTTGATTGCCTTGAGCGTCTGGTTCATGTCAGCGCCCATAGCGATCTGTGCAACATAGATGTAGCCGTAGCTCATTGCAATATCAGCAAGGCGCTTCTTTGCAATTGCCTTACCTGCTGCTGCGAACTGTGCAACCTGACCGATATTCGAGGACTTAGAAGCCTGACCGCCAGTATTGGAATAAACCTCGGTATCGAATACCATGATGTTGACATCTTCGCCGGTAGCCAGAACGTGATCCAGACCGCCGAAACCGATATCATATGCCCAGCCGTCGCCGCCGAAGATCCAGACGGACTTCTTTGCGAGGAAGCTGCGGTTCTCATAGATATCAGCGCAGTTATCGCACTTATCAGCAATCTTTTCCAGTTCAGCAACGAGAGCCTCAGTCGCGTCGCCATTCTTTGCACCGTCATTGACGGTATCGAGATAAGCCTGTGCAGCAGCCTTCAGCTCAGCAGACGCCTGCTCTGCGTTCAGGATATTCTGAACCTTTTCGATCAGACGATCGCGGATTGCCTTCTGACCGAGGTACATACCGAGACCGTGCTCAGCATTATCCTCGAACAGGGAGTTTGCCCATGCCGGACCGTGACCATTTGCGTCAACGGTATACGGAGATGTTGCAGCCGGACCGCCCCAAATGGAGGAGCATCCTGTTGCATTGGATACATACATTCTGGAACCGAAAAGCTGGGTGATGAGACGAGCATAGGAGGTCTCAGCGCAGCCTGCGCAGGAGCCGGAGAACTCAAGCAGCGGCTTCTTGTACTGGCTGGAGATAACCGTTGCGTCGGTTGCGACTTCCTTCTTCTCGGTAACATTTGCGACGCAGTAATCGAATACTGCCTGCTGTGCTTCCTGAGACTCTCTTGCAACCATCTTCAGGGAGTTTGTCGGGCAGACGCCGATGCAGACGCCGCAGCCCATGCAGTCCATTGCAGAAACTGCGAGGGTGTACTTGTACTCGGTCTTGACGATCGGCTTCGGAGCAATCTTGGTGTTCTCCGGTGCAGCAGCAACTTCAGCCTCTGTCAGAGCGAACGGACGAATTGTTGCGTGCGGGCAGACAAATGCGCAGCGGTTACACTTTGCACAGGTATCTGCATTCCACTCCGGAACCATAACAGCAACGCCGCGCTTCTCGTAAGCAGACGCGCCCTGCTCAAAGGTACCGTCAACGTGATCGGTGAAGGCAGAAACCGGCAGCGTATCGCCGAGCATCTTGCCGACAGGATTCATGATGCCGTCAACCATCTTAACGAGCTTCTCTGCACCGTTCAGCTTTTCAGCAACGCTATTATCCTGTGCATTTGCCCAATCAGCCGGAACCTCGACCTTATGGTATGCAGTTGCACCAGCGTCAATAGCAGCCTCGTTCATCTTGACGATCTCGATGCCCTTCTTCATGAACTTCTGAGCCTTTTCCTTCATGTAGCTGATTGCTTCAGCCTCCGGCAGAACCTTAGAAAGGGAGAAGAATGCAGACTGGAGAACGGTATTGGTACGCTTGCCCAGACCGATCTTTGCTGCAAGGTCGATTGCATTAACGGTATAGAGCTGAATATTATTCTTTGCGATGTACTGCTTGGCGTCAGCGGTGAGGTGCTCGTTCAGCTCTTCGTCTGTCCACTGGCAGCTGATGAGGAATACACCGCCCGGCTTAACGTCGTTGACCATCTTATAGCCCTTGGTAACATAGGACGGGTTATGGCAGGCAACAAAGTCAGCCTTGTTGATGTAGTATGGGCTCTTAATCGGCTGATCGCCAAAGCGCAGGTGCGAAATGGTAATACCGCCGGTCTTCTTGGAGTCATACTGGAAGTATGCCTGAACGTATTTATCGGTATGGTCGCCGATAATCTTGATGGAGTCCTTGTTTGCGCCAACAGTACCGTCGCCGCCGAGGCCCCAGAACTTGCACTCGATTGTGCCCTCTGCCGCGGTATTCGGAGCTTCCTCCTCAGCCAGAGAGAGGTTGGTGACGTCATCCGTGATGCCGAGGGTGAACTGCGGCTTCGGATCAGCCTTTGCAAGCTCTGCAAATACTGCAAAGACAGATGCAGGCGGCGTATCCTTAGAGCCGAGACCGTAACGGCCGCCGATCACCTTGATGCCGGTCTTGCCGGTAACATTCAGAGCAGTGACAACGTCGAGGAACAGCGGCTCGCCGATAGAGCCAGGCTCCTTGGTTCTGTCAAGGACAGCAATGGTCTTTGCAGACGCCGGAATTGCCTCAACGAGCTTCTCAGCAGAGAACGGACGGAACAGGCGTACCTTAATGATACCGACCTTCTCGCCCTTCTTGTTCAGGTAATCAATGACTTCCTCTGCAACGTCGCAGATAGAACCCATTGCAACGATCACGCGGTCTGCGTCGGCAGCGCCGTAGTAGTTGAACAGCTTATAATCCGTACCGAGCTTTGCATTGACCTTATCCATATATTCTTCGACAATCGCCGGAACTGCGTCATAGTAGCTATTGCAGGCTTCACGATGCTGGAAGAAGATATCGCCATTCTCGTGAGAGCCGCGCATTGTCGGCTTTTCCGGATTCAGTGCGCGCTGACGGAATGCCTTTACAGCATCCATATCGCACATTTCCTTCAGATCATCATAATCCCATACGGAGATCTTCTGGATCTCGTGAGAGGTACGGAAACCATCAAAGAAGTTGATGAACGGAACGCGGCTCTTAATGGACGCAAGATGCGCAACAGCAGCAAGGTCCATAACCTCCTGCGTATTGGTTTCTGCGAGCATTGCAAAACCGGTCTGGCGGCAGGCATAAACGTCAGAATGGTCGCCGAAAATGTTCAGTGCGTGGGAAGCGACGCAGCGTGCAGATACATGGAACACGCAGGGCAGCAGCTCACCAGCGATTTTATACATATTCGGGATCATCAGGAGAAGGCCCTGCGAAGCAGTGTAGGTTGTAGTCAGCGCACCAGCATTCAGGGAGCCATGAACCGTACCGGCAGCACCAGCCTCAGACTGCATCTCCTCAACCTTGACGGTTGTGCCAAAAATGTTCTTGACGCCCTGTGCGGACCACTGATCAACGTAGTCTGCCATCGGGCTGGAAGGCGTGATCGGATAGATACCAGCGACTTCCGTGAAGGCGTAGGACACATATGCAGCAGCATTATTGCCGTCCATCGTCTTCTTCTTACGAACGATAGCCATAAGAATGTACCTCCAATTATTATAGTAGAATATAGGCTTTCATCTACGCCGAAGCGAACGCAATCCGCGCCGGTGCAGAATTTTGCTTATTTATTATACCACAAATTACGCTGATTGTAAAGCTGTTTCCCTAATTTTCGATGATTTTTCACGAATTGACTGAATTTCCGCAGGGATCATACGCTCTATATGTTAAAAACAAGCGGTTTGATTTTTGAATATTTTGGATAATCTGACGAAAATATGGAAAACAACCCTGAAAAAGCAAAAAAACAGTTGACTGTTTTCCACTTTTGTTGTATAATGAAAACGGTGAAATAATGTAATGTTATTTTCACTCGTTTTGTTGTCTCCTTTCTTTTGTTCTACACATTTTGATTTGACCTCATTTTATTTTCGAGAAGCAGAGCATATGCTCTGCTTTTTTTCATCGCGTCTGCACCAGCAATTTTTCCATCAGAACTGCATACAATAATATAAAAATAGGAGGGCATACTATGACAAACAAAGGTCAATCCGCGCTGTCGACAGAAATGAAACGAAAAAACCGCGCGACAGTCATCGTCTGGATGGTACTTCGTATCCTTGTGATCGGCATTGCCATCCGAAGCGCTTTTGCGCAGCAATGGGAAAGTTTGTTTACTTGTCTGCTGACGCTTGTTCTGTTCATGACGCCCTCTTTTGTCGAGCGCAAGCTGCATATCAAGCTGCCGACCCTGTTGGAAATCACTGTTCTGATTTTCATTTTCTGTGCAGAGGTGCTGGGCGAAATCGCTTGCTTCTATATCAAATATCCGCTATGGGATACGATGCTGCACACAATCAACGGATTTCTCTTTGCGGCATTTGGCTTTTGCCTTGTCGATCTGCTCAATGAAAATCATAACATCAAATTTCGGCTGTCGCCAAATTTCCTTGCGCTGGTCGCTTTTTGCTTTTCCATGACCATCGGTATTTTCTGGGAATTCTTTGAATTTTCAATGGATCATCTCTTTGCGCTTGATATGCAAAAGGATACGCTGCTGGCAGAATTCCAATCCGTCACGCTCGATGAAACAAGGCAAAACATCCCCATTGCAGTACAAAAAATCACACGTACCATCATCGAAACCGCAGACGGCAAACAGATTATCCTTGACGGCTATCTGGATATCGGTCTGACCGATACGCTGAAGGATCTATTTGTTAATTTTATCGGAGCCGCTGTCTTTTCTGCGATCGGCAGAATCTATGTACAACAGCGCGGCAAACATAGCATTGCCGCCGCATTCATCCCAGTTGTCGCGCAGGAAAAGGCGAAAGAACCGGAAGGTCTGTTACAATATGAAAAGAAAGCACCCCAAGCTAAACCTCAAGGATAAGCTGCGTCCGTGGCTGCGTGCGCTGACGAATCCGCATCTGCTGATTTCCTTGGCAATCGCTTGGTTCATTACAAATGGCTGGGCATATTGTGCAGTCGGAATTGGCTGG
Source organism: Oscillospiraceae bacterium (assembly GCA_016296505.1). Lineage (GTDB taxonomy): Bacteria > Bacillota > Clostridia > Oscillospirales > Ruminococcaceae > Firm-04. The sequence continues at coordinate 41,802 of JAEDJD010000015.1, read as the reverse complement.
TATCTGAACATTCCAACGATGTTGAAAATCGGGTCTATCTGGCTTGGCGTCCTCTGGATGCCGGGAACGCCGGAAAAAATCGTCACATTCGGCGTCGCAATCGGCGTCCTGCGCTTACTGTTTCCGGAAGATACCCGAACGCTTGCAATGGTGCGGAACAAGTGCAGGCAGCTGATTGCGCGTACAAAGCTCGAATGGCAGAAATTTCGCGCACGCGTCTCCCGAAAGCATGATCAGCCGAACCAAAATAAAAAATAAAAGCTGCCCTGTATCTTTCCGGATACAGGGCAGTTCAGCTTGTAGATAAAGTCCTCTGTTCTGAGTTAGAATCACACAAGAAAGGTATAGAGATCAATCATGGGGGAAGTGGCCCATTAAAAATGGGGCGCTGCCCTAAGAATCCGCGAGCTTTTGAAAAAGCTCGACCAAAACTTTTATTTCACCTTCGGTGTGCGCACCCGTAAGTTTCTCGACAAACTGAGCTGCCCTGCATCTTTCCGGATACAGGGCAGTTCTTGTTATCATATCTTTCTCAGCGCATCAGCCGATGAAAGGTATCATCATACCGTAAAAAAGGCGCGCTTCTTCCAATTTCGACATATAACCAATAAGCGCCGGAACAAAAATAATTGCGCTGAGCACTCCGGCAATGAGCGCGAAAATCAGCATCATCTTCGCAAAATTCTTTGCCGAAGGATCCTTTACCGTGCAAAGCATGATAATATTTCCAATTATCGGGAGAAAGCTGATAAGCAATATCCATCTGAACCACTGTCCAGTTGTGAGCACTTCTCGACGCAACGGCTTCGGCTGCTGAAATTGTGGAATTGCGTCATCGCGTACAATCTGTGAACCGCCGCAGTTCGGGCAGCTTGTATAATAATCCGGCAGCTGAGAGCCGCATGAAGCACATCTAGCCATAAAATATTTCCTCCTGTTTTGTCATAATCCTATCACTATTTAATAATAGTAGCTGTGACTCACCGAATTTGCCATTACAAACCCGAAACACAAAGCAAGAACAACGCCCAGAACAACGCAAATGATCTGTAAAATCAGCATCAGCTTTGCGTAATTCTTTGCTGTTGGATCTTTTGTTATGTTCATCATAATAATCGGACCAATGATCGCTAAGTAGCTGCAAAGCAAATACCAGCCAAACCAACCGATCGCGGATGTGACAGGCTCCATCTGCGACGGCGAAACGTATCCGCTGTATCCGGGATTACCGGAATAGATCGGCTGCGGCGGTGCCGAAGGCAAAACGGCTCCGCATCCCACGCATTGCGTATATACATCTGCGTTTTGTGTATTGCAATTTGGACAAAGTTTCATTCGATTACCTCCATTATGTCAGCGCCGGAAGTCCTCCGGCAAAGCGTTCAAAGTCTGTGCTTTCCCAAACACAGACAATGAACTATACTACAATATTATAACATATTTCTACAAAAAAAGCAAGAAGCACAGAATAACCACTTTAAACAAAAATGCGCCCTGTAACTTGTACATTCCGTACAAGCATACTGAGATCGTTTTCGTGAAAATTTCATGAGAAAACAAAAAATCGCAAAAGGGTATGGACATTTACAAAAAAATCATGTATAATAAAAATGTATCGGATTTTATCCAATCGACTTATTATCGTTTAATCGTTAAGGAGGCTCTTTTCACCCATGAATCTGTTTAAAAAAGCAGGCGCGATTCTGCTTGCAGCTTGTACAGCCGCAAGTATGTCTTCCTGCGGCGAAAATACGGCAACCGCAATGACCGTTACGGACTTTGATGTTCGCGCCGGCATTTACCTCTATTACGCAACCAGCGCTTACAGCGAAGCCGTCGAAACCATCCGCAAAGGTGGCAATGCGTTCGAGAACGCTGAAACATCTAATGATTACAAGAAGGTTCTGGATGAATCCAATATCGACGGAATTACCGCCGAGGAGTGGATTCAGAATAAAGCTGAGGAATACTGCAAAACCTTCGTTGCAATCGAAAAAGAATTTGAAGCGCTTGGTCTGACGCTGACAGGAGAACAGCTTGCAGCCGCAGACGCCAATGCCGCTTCCAGCATGAGCTATTATGGCGAGTATTTCACAAAAACCGGTATCGGCGAAGAAACCGTTAAGGACGTGATCCTGAATTCCTATAAGCAGGACGCGCTCTGGGAAGCCTATTACGGCAAGGAAGGCTCCAAAGGTATCGAGGAGAAAGAACTGTTCGATTTCTATGCAGCCAATACGCTTCGCGGCAAGTACATCACTATGCCGCTCAAGGACGGCGAAGGCAATTTGCTCAAGGCGGACGGCAAGAAAGAAATCGAGGATATGGCGAACGATTACCTCAAGCGTCTGAAGAAAAAAGACGGTAACATCGCCGACCTGATGAATGAGTTTAATTTCCTCATCGAGGAGCATGACAATTATGTGACCTCGCTCTCCGCAGCAGCCGTGACCACAACCGATGAAAGCGGCAACACCGTCACCACCGAAACGACCGCCAAACTGACGACCGATAAGGACGGCAACACTGGTACCACCGAGGCAACGGAAGACGAAACAATCACGGAAGCGGTAACGGACGCAGCCGAGGATAAGGACGCAGACAAGGATACGGACGAGGATAACGCCGCGGACGAGAACACGGAAGACGATAAGGACGCAGACGAGGACGCGGATGAGAATACGGACGAGGAAGCTGAAAACACAACAGTCGCTGCAACTGAAGCTACCACCACGACCACCGAGACCACAACAACCACCGCTGCAACCTACAACCACGATTACGAAGTCACGCTCGCCGTCAGCACCACTTCTGTTAAGAATGAAAATGACAATCCCGATGAAACGACAACGGAGCCGAGCTACACACCTTGCGAAAAGGTTTATAACTGGTTGGCAGACGAGAACACGCCGCTGCTCAAGCCAGAGCTGATCAAGGACGATGAATGCTATTATATCGTTGTCAAGCTCGATATCAAAGAGCGTATGACAGACGATGATCTCTGGAACGAAAGCCAGATCGAAAATGTCCGCCACAAGATGTATGACGAGGAATTCCTCGAAATGATCGAGAATCTGGCTGCTGATCTGCCGTGCACGAGAAACAACCGTGCATTCAAACGCTATAAGGTTCTGGATCTGGACTACCTCGGATATCAATCAGCACTGATGCAGAGCTACTACGCAATGTACGGTGGAATGGGCTGATCCCTGCAAACAGACAGCAGGAGCATGAAACATCATGTTCCTGCTGTTTTTATAGGAAAGGAGAATATATCATGTCTGAATATTCTGTTCACGAACCAATGCTTACACATCTGGAAATGAGACTGGAACAAACGGTCAAGGCTTTGCAGGCAAACCGTATGGACGCCTGCTGGGTCAAAACGAAAGAAGACGCACTGGCAAAAGTCAAGGAGCTGCTGCCGAAAGGCGCTCTCATCGCAAGCGGCGGCTCTATGACGCTCGATGAATGCGGCATCACCGCACTGCTGCGCGGCGGCGATTATGACTATCTGGACAGAGCCGCTGTACCGCAGAACGAGGTCGCTGCGCTGTACCGCAAATGCTTTTCTGCCGACTGCTATCTCATGAGCAGCAACGCCGTCACCGAGCAGGGAGAACTTTACAACGTGGATGGAAATGGAAACCGCGTTGCAGCGCTGATTTACGGTCCAGCCTCCGTGATTGTCGTTGCCAGTGCAAACAAACTCGTTCCGGATATTCCTGCCGCAATCAAACGCGTGCGCAAACTCGCTGCGCCCGTCAACGCGATGCGTCTGCATCAAGATACACCCTGCGCCAAATCCGGCATCTGTGCCGGCGTCAAGGGCGAACTCGCAGCCGGCTGCCGCGCAGAACAGCGAATCTGCTGTTCCTACGTTGTTTCCGGTTTCCAACGCGTCCCGAACCGTATTCATGTCATTCTTGTCGCGGAAAACCTCGGCTACTGATTAGATGTCCGTTTTTCTCCTGCATACGACAATATACCACAAAATGTCTCATGTGACATGGCGTGTCTCATACGAAAATACGTAGATTTTGCGCACTTCTTGTCCTATACTTTTCCCGCGCGCCGTGATATCATGATTGCGAAAGGAGGCAATCCGATGGATCAGCAAAAGATCGGATCATTCATGAAAGCGCTCCGCAAGGAGAAAGGCATTACACAGGAACAGTTCGCTGAAACGCTGAACGTCGCGCGGCGGACTGTCTCCAGATGGGAAACCGGAAGCAATATGCCGGATCTGGCAGTCCTTATTGAAATTGCAGACTACTATGAAGTAGAACTGCGAGAACTGCTGGACGGCGAAAGGAGAAGTGCGAATATGAATCAGGAAACAAAAGAGACCGTCCTCAAAGTTGCAGACTATGCAAATGACGAAAAGGAAAAACTCAATCGCTATATGAAGTGGGTATTTTTGTTCGGATGTGCTGCAGGCATCGGCATGATCCTGCTTGCATTTCTGGAGCCGGAAAAACCCGCGCCGGCATTTGACTTTCTGTATGGAATGTGCACCGGCGTCTGCGCCGGTATGCCGTTCGTCGGGCTGCTTCTGACCAGCAAGCACGGTCAGAAGCTCCGCGAGGCAAAAAAACGATTGCTCGGCATCAGTAAGTGATTATATTTTTCATGGGGAAGCGGCGTCTCGTTCAGAGGCGCTGTTTTTCTGCTTTTTATCGCTTTTGCACAGAAAAAAAGTAAAAAGATTCATTTCACCTCCGCATCCAACGACTGTTTTTCACAAGTTTATTCGGTTTTTTGCTTTACTTTGTGTAATATGCTGTAGGTTTGCTTGGAAAATTCGTGAAAATAGCGGCTTGTAATTTTGTGCAAGTTGTGCTATAATATTATATATCTGTGCAATTATTGCGTTGCGCGGTATCACAAAAAGCAAATGTAATTCTGTAAAAAGGAGCGTAATACAATGAAATCATTCGGTCATTTTGATGATGTACGCAAGGAGTACGTCATCCAGTCTCCTCAGACCCCGTATCCGTGGATCAATTACCTCGGAACACAAGCTTTCTTTTCCTTGATCTCCAATACTGCCGGCGGCTATAGCTTCTATAAGGATGCTCGTCTGCGCCGCATCACCCGTTATCGCTATAACAATGTCCCGATTGACATGGGCGGCAGATATTTTTATATTTCCGAGAACGGTACCGTCTGGAATCCGGGCTGGTCACCGGTCAAGACTGCGCTCGATTTCTATGAGTGCCGTCACGGTATGGGTTATACGGTCATCACCGGTAAGAAAAATGACCTGAAAGCCGAAGCGACATTCTTCGTTCCGCAGAATTATGACGGCGAAGTACAGCAGCTTGTCCTGACCAATGAGGGCGGCGCTGATAAGTCTTTCAAGCTGTTCTCCTTTGCAGAATGGTGTCTCTGGGACGCGCAGGATGACTGCACCAATTTCCAGAGAAACTTCTCAACCGGTAAAGTTGAGATCGAAGGCTCTACCATCTATCACAGAACCGAATACGGCGATAGACGCAACCACTATGCTTTCTATACCGTGAACGATACCATCGACGGCTACGATACCGACCGTGATTCGTTCATCGGTCTCTATAACGGCTTCGGCGATCCGCAGGCTGTAACAAACGGCAAGGCAACCAATTCTTTTGCCGATGGTTGGTCTCCCATCGCTTCGCATTATAAGGAAATCACCCTGAAGCCGGGCGAAAGCAAAACGCTCGTCTTTATCCTCGGCTACGTCGAGAACCCCGATGACAAGAAATTTGCAGCAGACGGTCGCTCCATCAACAAGGAGAAGGCTTATGCAATGATCGAAAAGTATAATACCCCTGAAAAGGTTGCTGCCGGTCTTGCAGAGCTGAAAGCTGCATGGGACAAGCTGCTTGGCATCTTCACTGTCAACACCTCGGATGACAAGGTCAACCGTATGGTCAATATCTGGAATCAGTATCAGTGCATGGTAACCTTTAACCTCTCCCGTTCCGCCTCCTACTTTGAAAGCGGTATCGGCAGAGGCATGGGCTTCCGTGATTCCAATCAGGATATCCTCGGCTTCGTGCACCAGATTCCGGACAGAGCAAGAGAGCGCCTGATCGACCTCGCTTCCACTCAGCTTGAGGACGGCGGCTGCTATCACCAGTATCAACCGCTTACCAAGAAGGGCAATTCCGATATCGGCGGCGACTTCTCCGATGATCCGCTGTGGATGATTCTGTCTGTTGGCGCATATATCAAGGAATCTGGAGACTGGGGTATTCTGGATCAGCTCGTTCCGTATGATAACGATGAATCCAAAGCAAAGCCGATGCTCGATCATCTGGATGTATCGTTCTATCATATCGTCAACAATCTCGGTCCGCACGGTCTGCCGCTTGCAATGCGCGCCGACTGGAACGACTGCATCAATCTTTCCTGCTTCTCCGATAAGCCGGGCGAGAGCTTCCAGACCTATACCAACCCGAAGTTTAAAGCTGAGGGCGGCTATTCCAAGGTTGCAGAATCCGTCATGGTTGCTACACTGTTCACCTATGTCGGTCCGACCTATGTTGGCATTCTGAAGCATTTGGGTAAGGATGACGAAGCGGCAAAGGCACAGGCGGAAATCGACAAGATGAAGAAGAACATCATGGAATCCGCATTCGACGGCGAATGGTTCCTGCGTGCCTATGACGCCGAGGGCAGAAAAATGGGCTCGAAGGAATGTGAAGAGGGTAAAATCTTCATCGAGCCGCAGGGCTTTGCAGTCATGTCCGAAATCGGTAAGGAGCAGGGCGCGGATATCAAGACGCTCGATTCCATTGACAAGTATCTGAATACCAAGTATGGTCTTGTGCTGAACAATCCGGCATTCACCAAATACTATATCGAATACGGCGAGATCTCGACCTATCCGGGCGGTTACAAGGAAAATGCAGGTATCTTCACGCACAATAACGCATGGATCATCTGTGCAGAGGCATATGCCGGCAGAGGTGACAAGGCGTTTGAATACTACAGCAAGATTGCACCCGCATTCAACGAAGATATCTCCGATCTGCATAAGACAGAACCATATGTCTATGGTCAGATGATCGCAGGTAAGGACGCAAGCAGATTCGGCGAGGGCAAGAATTCTTGGCTGACCGGTACGGCAGCATGGAACTTTGTTGCTGTTTCGCAGTATATTCTCGGTATTTCTGCAGACTTTGACGGTCTGAAAGTTGATCCGTCCATTCCGAAGGCATGGGACGGCTTTACCGCAACCAGAAAATTCCGCGACGCAACCTACAATATCACTGTTCAGAATCCGGATCATGTTTCCAAGGGCGTCAAGTCTCTGACGGTTGACGGCAAGGCTGTTGAAGGCAATGTCGTTCCGGTATTCGCGGATGGCGGCGAGCACGAGGTCATTGCTGTTCTCGGCTAATCATGTGACGGGCAGCCAGCCTTTCAGAATCCCATTTTATATATGAATAAAAGCAAGCCGTTCTAATTCGCGTAAAGCGAATTGGAACGGCTTTTTTTGGTATAACACATCGCGAAATATGAACAAAAGCTTCTAAAGCCGCTGAAATATAGCAGTTACGCTCATTTCAGCGGCTTCTTCTATCTCATCATAAATGGGAATCCAGAGGGATCATATTCTTCTGGCAGGTTGAGGCAGAGCCAAATATCAATCATCGCAAAGCGATACCTCAGGATGTAAAGTGGAAAGTAATAATATCGCCGTCCGCGACCTCATAGGTTTTGCCCTCCATACGTACAACGCCCTTTTCCTTTGCTGCAACCATATTGCCGCCGTTTGCCATGAAGTCCTCGAAGGAAATGACCTCAGCGCGGATGAATCCCTTTTCAAAATCCGAGTGAATCTTTCCGGCTGCCTGCGGTGCTTTTGTACCCTTTTTGATCGTCCATGCGCGGCACTCATCCGAGCCGCCTGTCAAATACGAAATCAGACCGAGCAGCGAATAGCCTGCGTGAATGATGCGCGTCAGACCGGATTCCTCCAGACCGAGATCTGCGAGAAATTCCTTTTGTTCATCCTCGTCCATATCGGAAATTTCCGCCTCAATCTGTGCGCAGATCGGGAAGACGGCAGCATTCTCCGCTTCGGCAATCGCCTTGACCGCCTGATAATTCGGATTATTGTTCAGGTCGCCGGAGAAATCATCTTCACAAAGATTCGCCGCGTAGATAACCGGTTTGGCGGTCAGAAGCGGCGTTTCCAGAATCACAGCCCATTCATCCTCATTGCAATCGAAGCTGCGCGCCGGTTTTTCATCGGTCAGATGCGTCTGCAAGCGTTTGAGCAGCTCAACATCCGCCTGATATTTTTTATCACCCTTTGCAAGCTTTGCGGTCTTATCAATGCGGCGCTCGATCAACTCAATATCCGAGAAAATCAGCTCCAGATTGATGACGTCAATATCTCGCTTGGGATCAATCGAACCATCCACATGAACAATATTATCATCCTCAAAGCAACGGACAACATGGATAATCGCATCAACCTCACGAATATCCGCAAGAAAACGGTTTCCAAGACCTTCGCCCTTGGAAGCGCCCTTAACCAATCCCGCAATATCGACAAATTGCAGCGTTGCAGGCGTAAACTTTTTCGGCTGATAGATTTCCGCAAGCTTTTCAAGCCGCGCGTCCGGTACCGAAACAATACCGATATTCTTGTCAATCGTACAAAACGGGTAATTTGCGGATTCCGCGCCAGCATTTGTCAGCGCATTAAACAGTGTACTTTTGCCGACGTTCGGCAGTCCGACCATTCCGAGTTTCATGTCGTTAAATTCCTCCTGTGGATTCAACATGAATCCAAAATAATTGAAACGGTTTACCGTTTCTTTTTTAGATGCTGCCGAATCGCAACTGCTGCGACTGCACATATGGTTGTGACCGCCGCAACTGCAATGGCTTTCTTTTTCACAGATCGCTTATGCTTCCGCAATTTTTCAGAAGGGACGTACTTTTCGTCCTCCCAGCCATGCGGAAACCAAAGATTATGCCGCACAGAATATGTCGTATCCGGCGAATCGGGGATCAACGCTTCGCAGGCGGACATATCCATATCCGGAATACCGGCAATGGTACAGACCGCACCTGCCGCTACAAACCGGAAATTCAGCGCTTCTGCTGCTTCAGGCGCCGTAAACGGAACGGCAAAGAGCAGCCAGTGATTTTTTTCAAGCAGCGGCTTCGTATGATTACGGTTCAGACGGAATTGCAGACGATCCTCCCATGCATCACCAAATATCTCCAGCATACAGGTTTCATCGCCACGGCTATTCTCGCCGCCGTTTAGCCAAAAGCAAAACCGATATTGTGAACCTGCTTCCAGCCAGCCTGTTTCCATTGGTATCTGCGAAACAATTGCGGTCCAGTCGGAAGCAAAGCTGCCGAGCTGCCATGCGTCAACGGTTCTGCCGGAAAATCCACACACTCGAGTTTTCAAAGCTGCATTGGTTGAGATCATCTGATCCGGTTGCCAGCGCTCTAGACAAAAAAACAGATCAGGCATATACTTACACCGCCTTTCCGCGTAACATCTGCTATACTATTATATTTTATCACAAACCGGTAATGATGTCAAGCATACAGCGAACGCTCTTTATCCTCATGCGCTTTTCAATTCCGCAACATACGCTCATCGCTTTCATTTTCGCTATTAGATTTCGGTCGCTTTTTGATAAAAATGCCCGAAATATTTCAAAATACTATTGCAATATATAGGACAAATATGGTATAATACTAATATAGTGAAAAAATACGAAATGAAAAATCTAAAATTCTAGAAAGGTTATCAATGAAATGAACCGAAAAAAACTGTTTTCTGCTGCCGCGGCAGCCGTCCTGCTGTGCAATATCAGCAGCTTTGTCCTCCCACAGTCCACAAGCGCTGCTGTTCCGATTACATTCTCCGGCATAACCGATTTGCCGTTTGAAAACGGCGATCCATTTAAAGGCGCGGATATCTCATCTGTCATCGCGTTAGAGGAAAGCGGTATGAAATTCTATGACCGCAGCGGAAACGAACAAGACATCTTCAAAACCCTCGCAGACGCAGGCATCAACACAATCCGCGTCCGCATCTGGAACGATCCGACCAGTTCGCAAACGCATACAACTTACGGCGGCGGTGCCAATGACGTCGCTTGCGCGGAAAAAATCGCCAAGCGCTGTGCCAACGCAGGATTAAAGCTCTTTGTCGATTTCCATTATTCGGATTTCTGGGCAGATCCCGGCAAGCAGCGTGCGCCCAAAGCATGGGAGAATTATTCTGTCAGCCAGAAAGCGGACGCAATCTACCATTTTACGAGCGAAACGCTGAAAAAACTGAAAGCAACCGGCGTAGATATCGCAATGGTACAGGTCGGCAATGAAACCACAACCGGTATGTGCGGCGTTTCGCTGGAGCAGGGCAACTGGAACGACGCCGTCTGGAAAGATCTCACAAGTCTCTTCAAAGCAGGCTCAAAAGCCGTCCGCGACTTTGATCAAAATATACTTGTTGCACTGCATTTTACCAATCCAGAAAAATCGTCCAATATGGATTATCTTGCGAAGATGTTGAAACAAAATCAAGTCGATTACGATGTCTTTGCAACATCCTATTACCCATATTGGCACGGTACTCCGGAAACACTCAAAAACACCTTGAGCAATATCGCGAAAAATTATGGCAAAAAAGTTCTGGTAGCGGAAACCGCTTGGGCTAGCAGCTTTGAAAATAAGGACGCTGGCTCTAATACCATTTCTTCGCAGCAGGATCTCGGCAATTATGTCAGCTATCCTGCTGACGCAGGTGGACAAATCGCATTCCTCGAAGATTTGTTCCGCGCAGTCGCCGAAATTCCGGATGGCAAGGGCATCGGCGTATTCTATTGGGAACCCGCATGGCTCGCAGTCAATGCAGACAGTAATCAGCAGACTGCGCTCTGGGATCAGTACGGTGGCGGCTGGGCAACCCGACACGCCATGGAATATGACGCAGATGCAAAATATTATGGTGGGAGCAGTTGGGAAAATCAAGCGCTCTTTGACGCTTCCGGCAAGCCGCTCGAATCGCTCTATGTGTTCAACAGCGTACACGGAAATACGGCTTCATCCGTCGCTGGTGCAGATGGCAATCTGCTGCAAAATCCAGATTTTGAGCTTGACGGTAGGGCAACATCGCAGCCAACCGGCTGGACGATTTCCAATCCGCCCGCGAACGGTCATTTTGATGTGCGCAATGAGGACGCGCATTCTGGTACCTATGCACTGCATTGGTATTCGGCAGAAGACTTCCAGAATGCGTCCGCATCTACATCCGTCATCGCACCGGTTTCCGGCACATATGAATTCAGCATGGACTTTCAAGGCAATCCAGACAGCAACATCATCGTCGTACTCGCTGCCGACAACAAAACTCAAAGTATGTCGATCATTCCAACCGGTTGGAACAACTGGTATCGTATCCCCGTTACAATTCACGCCAATGCTGGTGATACGATTTCAATTAAAATTGCTGTATTCGGCTATACAACCGGTGATACTGGTGCATACGGCTCTGTCGATGGATGCAGCTTCACGCTGAAAGAAGCCGATCCTGTTGTAGATACAACGCAGCCGACAACGACAGTCACAACCAAAGCAACAACAACTACTACCAAGACAACAACCACTACCACCAAAACAACAACCACTACAACAACAACGACTACCACAGCTCAGAAAACAACAACCACGCTCAGCAATACAATCGACCTGATGCGCGGCGACTGTAATTGCGACCGTCTCGTTGACGTCTCTGATGCGGTTTTATTGGCGCGTTTCATTGCGGAGGACACTAGCGCGCATTTAACCACACAAGGACGTCGTAATGCAGACTGCAATGCGGACAACCAAATCACCAGCGATGATACCGTGCAGATACTCCGGAACATCGTAAAGCTCGATTGAGCTGTTTCCATCTCCTTTTCTGAATTCAGTCATTATAAAACATGGACAAATCTCATCTTTGCATAAGACCGCAGGTTCTTTATATAGAGCCTGCGGTTTGCATTTGAATGCACCTGAAAAATACGCCGCTTCGGTCAGACGATCTAACCGAAACGGCGCGTTTTTTATCAAACGTAATCGACAACATTCACCCAACGTGAAAGCAGCTCGAAATCATCCTCGCTATTTTCTTTGACCGACTGCGACGCTGCGACAATCGGCATCCAGTTTTGTACATACTGCAAAGCGGTATCACTCATCTTGCAGAACAGCTTGAGATATTCCTTTGCGAGCTGTTCCTGATTATTCAGCATCATATAGAGATAGGTTCTTGCAACATCCGCAGACGCATTGCCCTGAGTTGCGTGCGCCCAGTCCAGAATGAACGGCGTACCATCCGGCGTAATGATGACATTTGAGGGATTGAAGTCGCCATGGCAGACCTTTTTATGCTTTGGCATACCCTCAAGACGCGTATGCAGTTCAAAGCGAATGGTTGCTTCAAATTTGCTGTCACTGATTTTGCGGTGCATTTTATCTTTCAGCTTTGTCAGCAGCGGTGCATTTTTGGTATGAATCAGCATTTGCAGCCCGACAAACTGCTTGAGATATTCTTCTTTTTGATCAGGATTTTCGTCCATGAGCTGCTGAAGCGTTTTGCCCTCGATATAATCCGAACGGATCGCCCACTGCTTACCCTCTTTGAAAACCTCGATAATTCTCGGGATATTCAGGTCGGTTTCTTCCACACGCGCCTGATTCAGTGCTTCATTCAGCACAGAAGCCTTGGAGTAATCTTCGCTGAACAGCTTGACGATCGTATCGCCGTCACGGTATATCACCTTTTTCGGCCGTGTAGCAATGACCTGATCTTCCTTGTAAAGCATATCAAACATCCTCCTGTTCTCAGACTGTTTCGCTATTTTTACCGTAATATGCATTTAGATACATTTGCTTAATTTCGCGGATCAGCGGATAACGCGGATTTGCGCCGGTACACTGATCGTCAAAAGCCTGCTCGCACATTGTGTCGAGCTGATCGAGGAACTTCTGCTCATCCACGCCAAATTCCTGAATGCTGTTTGGAATACCGATTGTCGCTTTGAGTTCGTTGATTGCCCGAATGAGCGCTTCAAGCTTATCGTGATCGGTTTTGCCCTTCATACCGAGTGCAGTTGCGATTTCTGCATAGCGAGAAAGCGTATGCGGATAGCTGTACTGTGGGAAGGTACCCATTTTCGGCGGCACTTCAGCAGAATTGAAGCGCATTACCTGTTCAAGCATCAACGCATTGGCAACGCCGTGCGGAATATGATGGAACGCGCCGAGCTTATGCGCCATTGAGTGGCATACGCCAAGGAACGCGTTTGCAAATGCCATGCCAGCCAGCGTTGCAGCATTCGCCATATTGCTCCATGCTTCAATATCATCGGCGCCGTTATTGTAAGTGCGCGGCAGATTCTCAAACACAAGCTTCAGCGAACGAATTGCAAGACCATCCGTATAATCGGTTGCAAGCATCGAAGCGTATGCTTCCAGTGCGTGCGTTGCAACGTCAATACCGGATGCCGAGGTCAATCCTTTCGGCGCTGTTTTCATCATATCCGGATCGACAATCGCCATATTGGGCATCAACTCATAATCGGCAAGTGGATATTTGATACCGCTGCTCTCATCGGTAATGACCGCAAAGGGCGTCACTTCGGAACCCGTGCCGGCAGAGGTCGGAATTGCGATGAAATATGCCTTTTCGCCCATTTTCGGGAATGCATAGATACGCTTACGGATATCAGAAAAGCGCATTGCCATATCCGCAAAATCCGCGTCCGGATGTTCATAGAGCACCCACATGATCTTGGCTGCGTCCATGGCAGAGCCGCCGCCCAGTGCGATGATGACATCCGGCTGGAATGCGGTCATCGCTGCTGCGCCCTTGCGTGCGGAGTCAAGCGTTGGATCCGGTGCCACCTCAAAGAAGGTGCTGTGAACGATACCAAGCTGTTCGAGCTTATCTGTAATGGGTTTGGTATAGCCGTTTTGGAAAAGGAAGCTGTCCGTGACAATAAACGCACGCTTTTTACCGAGCACCTTGCCCAGCTCATCAAGCGCGACTGGCAGACAGCCCTGCTTAATATAGATCTTTTCCGGTGAGCGGAACCACAGCATATTCTCTCTCCTTTCCGCAACGGTTTTGATATTGAGCAAATGCTTAACGCCGACATTTTCGCTGACTGAGTTGCCGCCCCAAGAGCCGCAGCCGAGCGTCAGAGAGGGTATCAGATTGAAATTATAGAGATCGCCGATACCGCCGTGCGAGGACGGTGTATTGACAAGGATACGGCAGGTTTTCATACGATTTGCCATAATGTCGATTTTCTCGCGTTCCGTGACAGCATTGAGATAGACGGACGAGGTATGACCGTAGCCGCCGTCTGCAATGAGCTGTTCTGCTTTCTGCACAGCGTCCTCGAAACTTTTTGCGCGGTACATTGCAAGCACCGGCGAGAGCTTCTCATGCGCGAATTCCTCGGAGATATCAACGCTTTCCACCTCGCCGATCAGGATTTTTGTGCTTTCAGGCACATCGACTCCGGCAAGCGCCGCAATCGTATGCGCAGTCTGACCGACAATCTTCGCATTGACCGAACCATTGATGATAATAGTATGCCGAACTTTGTCAAGCTCTTCATCCTTGAGGAAGTAGCAGCCGCGTGCGGCGAATTCTTTTTTCACCTTGTCATAGACTTTATCCAGCACGATTGCAGACTGCTCCGAAGCGCAGATCATGCCGTTATCAAAGGTTTTGGAGTGGATAATCGAATTGACGGCAAGCGTAATATCGGCAGTATCGTCAATGATCGCCGGCGTATTGCCAGCGCCGACTCCGACTGCCGGTTTGCCGCTGGAATATGCTGCATGAACCATGCCCGGACCGCCCGTTGCGAGTATGATATCCGAATATTTCATAACGGTATTGGTCATATCCAGCGAGGGTTTATCAATCCAGCCGATAATACCTTCCGGCGCACCAGCCTGATAGGCGGCTTCCGCCACAATTTTTGCCGCGGCAATGGTTGCTTGTTTTGCGCGCGGATGCGGCGAGATGATGATGCCGTTTCTAGTTTTGAGGGTGATCAGCGTTTTAAAAATAGCCGTTGAAGTCGGATTGGTTGTCGGAATAACTGCCGCGATCACGCCAATCGGCTCGGCAATACGCATGGTACCGAACGCCTCATTTCGTTCAATGACGCCGCAGGTTTTGGTATCCTTATAGGCATTGTAAATATACTCGGAAGCAAAGTGATTTTTGATGACCTTATCCTCGACAACGCCCATGCCAGTCTCCTCGACTGCCATTTTGGCAAGCGGAATCCGCGCCTGGTTTGCAGCAATCGCTGCTGCACGGAAGATTGCATCGACCTTTTCCTGCGGGAATTTTGCAAATTCCTCCTGCGCCTTGCGAACACGCGCAAGCAGTGCTGTCAGCGTCTCAACGGTGTCAACAATCGGATACTCCTTCATAGTGAACCTCCATTCAGATCATACAAACGATCAAAAGACGACATCTGCCATCCCGCTCCGAAAAGCAAGGAATCGGAGACAGGTGCCGCCTTTTTATCCCAATAACAATATAACGATAACTTCCGCAGTGCGGAAATATTAGCCGATGACGGAAAGCAATACGCCAGCCGCAACTGCAGAACCGATAACGCCGGCAACATTCGGTCCCATTGCGTGCATCAGCAGGAAATTAGTCGGATCGGTTTCCGCGCCGACCTTCTGCGAGATACGTGCAGCCATCGGAACAGCCGAAACACCGGCAGACCCGATCAACGGATTGACCTTGCCGCCCGTGACCTTATACATGATTTTACCAAACATGAGACCGCACGCTGTACCGAGCGAGAATGCGACGACGCCCAGCAGCATAACGCCGCCAAATTTGATATTGATAATCTGATCTGCCTTTGTCGTTGCACCGACAGATACGCCGAGGAAAATTGTGATAATGTTCATGAGCGCATTCTGTGCAGTATCAATGAGTCTTGCGGCAACGCCGGATTCCTTGAGCAGATTGCCGAACATCAGCATACCAACGAGAGGTGCCGCGGAGGGAACAAGCAAAGAAACGATAATGGTAACCGCGATCGGGAAGATAATTTTCTCAGTCTTGGAAACGGTGCGGAGCTGTTCCATTTTGACCTGACGCTCTTTCTTAGTTGTCAACGCCTTCATGATCGGCGGCTGAATGATCGGGACAAGTGCCATATAAGTATATGCAGCCAGCGCGATATTACCCGTAGTAATTGCACCGTCGCCGGTCAGCAGACGGGTAGAAACATAGATTGCAGTCGGACCGTCCGCACCGCCGATGATGGCAATAGAGCCGGCTTCTGCGGCAGTAAAGCCAAGCAGACCTGCAACAACGAATGTAAAGAAGATACCGCCCTGTGCGGCAGCGCCGAGCAGAAAGCTTTTGGGGTTTGCAATCAACGGAGAAAAGTCTGTCATACATCCAATGCCAAGGAAGATCAATGGCGGATATATTTGCAGCTTAACGCCTAGATATAGAATATCGAGTAAGCCGCCCTCTTTCAGAACTTCGCCATAATTGACGTGTCCATCAACGAGCACCCAGAGATCCGGATGATACAGCCCTGCCATCGGAAGATTCGTCAGCAGCATACCAAAGGAGATCGGCAGCAGCAGCAGCGGCTCAAAGCCCTTTGCAATCGCCAGATACATAAATACAAACGAAACCAGAATCATAATCAGATTCTTCCAGCCGCCCTCTGCAAACAGCGCACGAATACCGCTGTCTGACCAGAGGCCGCCGAGGGTGTTGGTGAAGAAATCTAATACACCGCCCATTGTTTAAGTCCTCCAAATATTATTTATTGGTAATCTATGCCAATCAGTTCGCTCCTGTTAAAACGGACGTGTTGCGTCCAACACGCCAGCCTGTGCCCAAACAGATCGTCCTGAGCCGCCGCGTGTAACCTGTCGAACGGAACGAAGCTGATATTGCTTGCCCTCGGCAGCGCCCATTGCCGATATCGCCGCCATGATGACCGCAATAACTTCTGCGTCGTCTTCAGCGGCAGATGCCAAAGCGGCTGCTTTTGGAACAGCTGCCTTTGCAGCAGGTGCAGGAGCCTTCGGCGTAGCGGTCTTAGGAGCCTCCTTTTTTGGAGCATCCTTTTTTGTTCCCTTTGCAGCCTTTTTGAATATACTGCCGGAACAATACAGGAACATGACAAGCAGCAGCAGTGCGAAAAACACAACGAGTATACCGATAATTGTCATAGAGACAATTTGTGTGCCATTGAGTTTTTCAGTGCCGCGCAGGATCTTGTCAGCAAGCATGACGGGGTACGAAAACATGGAAAGACCTCCCTTAATATTACATACACATTTATTATACACGTTTTTCCTGAAAAGTGCAAGTGCTGAATGCGGAAATTTCCAACGCTAATATATGAAAAAAATTAGCGCTTTTCCCCATGAAATATTGAATAACGTCCAATTCGGCAGAAATCAGACAAATCGCGATAAAAAACTGCACAGCCAGAAAATTTGCAGCCGTGCAGTTTCAATCTTATATCGTTCCCTCTTTACGCTTGATGACAAATCCAACGGCATGAGGTCCGGCATTACAGCAAATCGCAGCGCCGTAGTTCCAGTAACCTTCCGGCGGATAGCCGAGCGCCTTTGTCAATGCGGCGCCAAGGTCCTGTGCCATTTTGGCATCCGCAGCCTGCAACACAATGTAGGGCGAATGCGGCTGAATATCAGCCTGAACGATCTCGACCATTCTGGGAATGATATTCTGCTCGCCGCGAATTTTCTGGATGACGCTGGATTCGCAGTTGCAGATACGGCAGAATGGTTTCAGACCGAGCAGCTCGCCGGCAAATGCGGCAGCCGCACTGACTCTGCCGGAGCGTTTCACATATTTCAGCGTCATCGGCACAAAATAAAGTCCTGCATGACGCGCCCAATCTTCCAGATAATCCACGATTTCCGGAACACTCGCACCGCGTGCAAGCATTTTCGCTGCTTCAACGACCGCATAACCATAGGTTGCAGTATAGTTCCTGCCGTCTACCAGATGAATTTTCAGCTGGCTCTGCGGATGCTCCGCATAATATTGTTCGCGCATCTGATACGCATTGTTATACGTTCCGGAGCCGCCCGAACCGATTGTCATATAAATCAGATCCGTATAGCCCTCGGCAGCGATTTGTTCATAAGCTTCCAGAATCTCAAAGGGCGTCAACTGTGCCGTGGAAGGATACTCCTGTGCACGGTCGATCATCTCATAGAATTCTTCCTTTGTGAAGTCTAGTTCTTCGCGAAGCGCTTTGCCCTCGATCGTGATTGGCATATAGAGCATATGAATGCCCAATGCTTCTGCGCGATCTTTGGAAATATCGCTGACCGAATCGGTCATCAGTTTAATTTTTTGTTTCAGCATTGTTGTTGATTCCTTTCTTAGGTCTGACTGATATCATATTCCCGTGGTGTATCCGGTTCCCAATCTGCCTTCGCCCAGCGTCCATCGCGTGTCAATCCGGCAAAATTCTGCTGCCGCAGCACTTCATACGCGGCAACAGCAACCGAATTGGAAAGATTCAGGCAGCGCAGCGTTTCGCGCATAGGGATTCTGACGCATCGCTCCGGATTTGCCTGCAGCAGGGCGTCGTCCAGACCGGTATCCTCTCTGCCGAAAAACAGAAAGGTTTCCGCCGGATAGTTGACATCCGTATAGAGCGTACCTGTTTTCGCAGTAAAATAAAAATAAGGATTCTGCGCAGTCGCAGCCGGATGCTGCGCAAAAAAGTCATCAAGATTCTGATAGTGAAAAATATCGAGCTTGTCCCAGTAATCGAGACCTGCGCGTTTCAGCTTTGCATCGTCGATACGGAATCCCAGCGGATGGATCAGATGCAGCGCCGCACCGGTTACAGCGCAGGTGCGAGCGATACTGCCGGTGTTTTGCGGAATCCGCGGTTCGACAAGAACAAAATGCAGTTTTGGCAAAATAAACCCATCCTTTATCTTTGATCTGGAATTCAGAAAATTTCTTGCATAAGCAATCTGCGCCGCGGCATGATAACAGCAATCCAAACAGAAAGGAGCGGATTATCATGCAGATGCAGGCAATCGCAAAGGGAATGGCAGTCGGCGCAGCAGCAGGTATGCTCGGCTATCTGATCAGCAGCGCGTCCTCTGGCGAAAAAACGAAGCTGAAGCGCCGGACGGTCAAGGCAGCACACGCAATCGGCGCTGTTATGAACAGCGTTTCAGAGATGCTGCGCTGATTATTTTATCATGCTCCGCAGAGAATTCCGCTGCGGGGCATACATCCAACGTCTATTCGGCGTCGGGGTGATTTTTGCGGAATGCAAGATAGCTTTCCAAAATAATGACAGCGGCAACGGCGTCCACAACTGCCTTGCGTTTTTTGCCGCGCGTATTGGTTACATTGAGAATTTGATGCGCTGACACTGTTGTACAGCGCTCGTCCCAAAGGATAACGGGGATACCGGTCAGTTCTTCAAGCAGCTTGGCAAACGCTTCACATTTCTGCGCTCTTGCGCCGCAGCTGCCGTCCATATTCTTTGGATAACCGACAACAATCCGTTCCGCATTGGCGTTTCTTGCTGCCTGCGCGGTTTTTTCGGCGCAGAGCTGAAAACTCTTTTCTGTCAGAACGCCTGCCGGTGAAGCAATCAGCTCCGCACGGTCGCAGACCGCCCATCCGGTACGGGTATCTCCAAAATCGACACCGAATAAAATCATGATATGCCTCCGTCAGACCGGCAGTGCCGTATGCGCATCCTGCGGCAGATGCGAAGAATCGTTTTTATAGACCAGACGCCAGCCCGTATCCGGCTCATACGCAATCAGTGATACTGCGGTATTGTCGCCCCAGCCGACGTCCATGATACCATTGATTGAACCAAACTCGACAAAGCTGAGAAAATTCCGCAGCGCACAGCCATGCGTAAAAACAGCAACCGAGCGTCCCGGATTTTCCTGCGCAATTTTCTGCATAATTTTCTGCATTCGCGCATAAACGTCTGTCATGGCGTCGCCGTTCGGCGCCTGAAAATCCTGCATACGCTTTTGCCACAACTGAAATTCCGCTGGAAAATCCTTGTGCAATTCGGTAGTTTTTCTGCCCTCCCAGCTTCCGCCGTTGATTTCGCGCAGATCATTTTCGGGAATCATGGTCAACCCGTGGTAACGGTTGACGGCTTCGGCGGTCATCTGCGCACGCTGAAAGGGGCTGAAATAGATGGCGTCGAGTGGGATATGCTGAAATCGTTCCGCCAGAAATTCAAGCTGACGCTTGCCATTTTCAGTTAATGCAGTATCAAGACTGCCCTGAAAAAATGGTACAAGATTGCCTTCCGCCTCCGCATGACGGATCAGATACACCTTCGTTACCATGCTTTGACGCTTCCTGTCAGTTCAGCAGCGGACGCAATACCGTTGCTGTCGAGCCAATCGTTGAGTTCCTCAATAATGCGCAGCGGCGCATAGGGATCCTGCACGATCGCCGTACCGACCTGAACGGCAGAAGCGCCTGCCATCATCAGTTCAGCGGCGTTCTCGCCGGACATCACGCCACCCATACCGATCACCGGAAGCGATACGGCATTTGCGACCTGCCAGACCATCCGTACTGCGACGGGGAAGATCGCCGGACCGGAAAATCCACCCATATTATTATGCAGAATCGGTCGGCGCGTCCGTAGGTCAATGCGCATACCGAGCAGCGTGTTAATCAAAGAGAGCGCGTCTGCGCCTTCCGACTCGACCGCCTTCGCGATTTCGGTAATGCTTGTGACATTCGGGGAGAGCTTCACGCAAAGCGGCTTTTTCGTTGCTGCGCGGACAGCTTTTGTAACCTGTGCCGCAGCGGAACAGGATGTGCCGAATGCAGCGCCGCCCTGTCTGACATTCGGACAGGAAATATTCAGTTCGATCATATGAACGTCAGTTTTGTCAAGTTTCGCCGCAACTTCCGCACATTCTTCGGGCGTTGAGCCTGCGATATTCGCAAGAATGACAGTATCGCACTGCATCAGATGCGGCAGCTCATTGGAAAGAAATGCGTCGATGCCGGGGTTTTGCAGTCCGACGGAATTCAGCATCCCCATTGGCGTTTCTGCAACGCGCGGCGGCAGATTTCCGGTACGCTTTGCACCGGTTGTACCCTTAGTCGCGATACCGCCGAGTTTAGAAAGATCGTAATACTGTTCATATTCTCTGCCGTATCCGAATACGCCGGATGCAGGAATAATCGGGTTTTTGAACGGAATGCCGCAGATATTGACAGACAAATCAGCCATTACCAGATTACCTCCTCTGCATGGAATACAGGACCGTTTTTGCAGACGTGCTGATACTGTGCATCGCCGTGTTCATCTTTCGTTCTGCACGCGCAGACCAGACAAGCGCCGATACCGCAGCCCATGCGTTCTTCCAGTGAAACCTGACAGGGAATGTCGTATGCAGCTGCGATCGAAGCCGTAGCGCGAAGCATCGGCGTTGGACCGCAGGCGCAGATCAACGCAGGTTTTTCCGTTTTGATTTCTTCCTCCAGCGGCAGTGTGACAAGACCGCTTCTGCCGGCAGAGCCATCGTCGGTGCAAAGGATCGTCTTTGCGCCTGTCGCGGCAAAATCATCCTGCAAAATAACGGCGTCCTTATTCCGGAAACCGCAGATCACAACGGCGTTGCGACCGAAATACTGTGCCGGCGGGAGCATCGGAGGTGTACCGATACCGCCGCCGACCAGAATCACGCGCGCGTCTTGTTCAGGGAACGTGAAGCCGTGTCCAAGCGGCGCAAGCATATTGACCGTGTCGCCGGCGCGCAGTGCTGAAAGCGCTTTTGTACCTTCGCCGCGCACCTCAAAGACGATGCGAATGGTTCCCTGCTGCTTGTCGATTTCGCAAATGGAAATCGGACGGCGAAGCGTAAAACCACCCTCGGGCAAAAGATTCACGAATTGTCCGGGCTGTGCGGAGCGCGCAACGTCGGGGCATTCGATCACCATACTCCATGCCGCAGCCGTAAGCTGCTCCATCGAGCGAATCGTATATGTAAGCTTTTCGGTATATTTATTCTGTTTCATTGATATATCACCATTATTGCGTATCATCAGCCGATGTTGATGTATGCGGTCAGATCCTCTTTCATGCGAAGCGCTTCTCTTCGTGCAGCCTCTGCGAAATCATGCTCATCGCAGCCTTCTTTTTTATAGGCGCACATGATTGCACGGGAGCTGTTCACGATTGCGCCGAGACCGTTTTCATCGAAGCCGCCTGCAATACCTGCCGCGCCGCCGCCCTGTGCGCCGTAGCCCGGCACGAGGAACATAGTATGCGGCATCCGCTTTCTCAGCTCAACGAGCTGCTCCGGATAGGTTGCGCCGACAACTGCGCCGACGGCGCTATAGCCGAATGTACCAACGGTATCTTCGCCCCATTCCTCGCACTTGTCGCCCATTCTTGCATAGAGCGGCACGCCGTCAATCAGCAGATCCTGAAATTCTCCCGATGAGGGATTTGAGGTTTTACAGAGCACGAAAATACCTTTATCACGCTCTTTGCAAACGCCGAGCAGCGGCGAAATACCATCCGTACCAAGATAACCGTTGACAGTCAGGGCGTCCGCGCCGAACGGCTCGCATTCGGTCGTTCCGATGACGCAGGAGCCAAGATGCGCCGCGGTATAGGCTTCCATGGTTGCACCGATATCGTTGCGCTTTCCGTCTGTAATCACATACATACCCTTGAGCTTTGCATAACGAATCGTGCGCTCCATGGTCTTCACGCCATGATGCCCGTATAATTCATAATATGCTGCCTGCAGCTTGACTGCCGGAACAATATCGCAGAGCGCGTCGATCAGCATCTGGTTATAGCGGAAAATCGCTTTTGAAGCTGCTTTGAGCGTTTCGCCGTCCTCTTCAAGAAAACTCTTGCGAATATAAGAGGGAACATAATCGAGTTTCGGATCCAGACCTGCAACAGTCGGATTCTTCATGCTGATAATTTTGGAAATTAAGCGGTCAAAAGACATAGCCGATATCTCCTTTTTCATCGTAATCACACAAAAATTTGGATGTTGGAAGCATAATGCTCCATACTACACAATCATATTATACCACATCACTCCAACGCAGTCAAGAGCATTTTTCCAGCTTTCATATAGTGCTGCCGGCTCATGTACCGCAGACGAAACATGACAAAAATATGCGCTGCGGTTTTGTCAAACAATAAGCGAGCAAATGTTCTGCGCGAAGGATAACTAAAAAAGCCGCGATTCGACTTGCGAAACGCGGCGAAATTGCCAAATATTCCTGAATCAGCTTGACAAATGACGGGTTGTAGAATATAATAGTAGAATGCCTGAGTAGGCATATGCGGCTTTTTTTCGCATAATAGTATAGCATAGATTCGCCGGCTTGTCAAGTCCCCCTTTGATAAAAATCAAAGGCGTACCACTGCTGCCGGAGTGCTGTGCGCCGCGATACAAAAGACAGGAGGTTTTTGCCCATGAGTCCTAAAACCAATCCGGATACGCAGACATTGGTTGCAGTCAAGGATGTGCAGGTCGGAAAAAACACACGCAAGAGCTTTGGCAAAATTGATGAGGTCCTGCAGATGCCGAACCTCATCGAGGTGCAGAAAACATCTTATCAGTGGTTTTTGACGGAAGGTTTGCGCGAGGTGTTCCGCGATGTTGCGGCGATTACCGATTTCAACGGCAATCTCGAACTGAGTTTCATTGATTACCGCATTGACGATACCCCGAAGTATAGCATTGTAGAGTGCAAGGAGCGCGATGCAACATATGCAGCGCCGCTGCGCGTCAAGGCACGGCTTTGGAACAAGGAGACCGATGAGGTCACAAGCAGCGAAATCTATATGGGCGATATGCCCCTGATGACCGAAAGCGGCACCTTTGTGATCAACGGCGCAGAGCGCGTAATTGTTTCACAGCTTGTTCGTTCTCCGGGCGTTTACTACAGTTTTACTCGTGATAAATCCGGTAAGACGCTGTTCACAACAACTGTCATCCCGAACCGCGGTGCATGGCTGGAATATGAAATGGATTCCAACGATGTTGTGTCGGTTAAAATCGACAAGAACAGAAAAATTCCGATCACAAAATTCATCCGCGCGCTCGGTCTCGGCACAAACGCAGAGATCATTGCGCTGTTCGGCGACGATCCCAGACTGAAGGCGACTATTGAGCAGAAAGAAGAAGGCATCACCGATGACGCTGAGAAGAATATCAATGAGGCGCTGCTTGAAGTCTATAAGAAGCTTCGGCCGGGCGATCCGGCAACCGTTGACGCGGCAAAAACGCTCGTCAATAATTTGTTCTTTGATCCGAAGCGCTATGATCTCTGTCGTTTCGGTCGATATAAGTATAACAAGAAACTCGGCATCGGCTCACGCTTGATTGATCAGGTGCTTTCGCGCCCGGTTGTCAGCTTTATGACCGGCGAACTGATCGCAGACGCCGGCACCAAAGTCACGCCCGCCCTTGCAATGGAAATCGAGCAGGCTGGCGTTTACGAGGCGTATGTGAAAGCGGAGATCCGCGAAACGCACGTTGATGAGAAAAAGCACGAGCTGATCTCGGAATTCGTTGAGCGCGAGGTCAAGGTGCTCGGCAGCGGCATGGTTGATATCACGCCTTATGCTTCCGCTTTGATCGACGGCTTTGTACAGGAGGATTACGGCATCAACGAGAAGGTTTCCGCAAGAGTTCTGAAAGGACTTCTGGAGGATGCCGACGGCGATCCGGACATACTCGGCAACGCGATCCGCACAAACAAGGATATTCTTGTTCCGAAGCACATCGTCCGCGACGATATCTTTGCAACGATCAGTTACTTCTGCAATCTCTGCGACGGTCTGGGCAATACCGACGATATCGACCATCTCGGCAACCGCCGTATCCGTTCTGTTGGCGAATTGCTGCAAAATCAGTTCCGAATCGGCTTTGCAAGAATGGAACGCGTCATTCGTGAGCGTATGAGTCTGCAGGCGCAGGACGCTGAAACGCTTACGCCGCAGACGCTTGTGAATATTCGTCCGATTACGGCGGCAATCAAGGAGTTCTTCGGTTCATCTCCGCTCTCGCAGTTCATGGACCAGAACAACCCGCTTGCAGAACTGACGCATAAGCGCCGTCTTTCCGCGCTCGGTCCGGGCGGTCTGACGAGAGACCGTGCCGGCTTCGAGGTGCGTGACGTTCACTATTCCCACTACGGCAGAATGTGTCCGATCGAGACGCCGGAAGGTCCGAACATCGGTCTGATTTCCTACCTCGCATCGTTTGCGCGCATCAATATTTACGGCTTTATCGAGGCGCCGTACCGCAAGGTCGATAAGACAACCGGCGTCGTCACGGACGAGGTCGTTTATATGACTGCCGATGTGGAAGATACCTACTATGTCGCACAGGCGAACGAACCGCTCACTGAGGATTGCAAATTCGCAAGACGTCGTGTTACTGCACGTCACCGCGATCAGATTCTCGAATGCGATCCTTCGCTGATTGATTTCATGGATGTCTCCCCGAAAATGGTTGTTTCCGTTGCAACGGCAATGATTCCGTTCCTCGAAAACGACGACGCAAACCGTGCCCTCATGGGTTCTAATATGCAGCGTCAGGCTGTTCCGCTCCTTAAAACCGAGCGTCCGTTTGTCGGTACCGGTATGGAGTATAAGGCGGCTGTAGATTCCGGCGTCTGTGTTCTTGCAAAAGAAACCGGTACGGTCGTTTCTGTCAGCGCAGATGAAATTGTCATCAAGTACGGCGCGCGTGAGGACGATGTTCATCGTTATCCGCTTATTAAGTTCCAGCGCAGCAACCAAGGTACCTGCGTCAATCAGCGACCGATTGTTTCGGTTGGCGATCAGGTGACCGAGGGACAGGTCATTGCAGATGGCCCTGCTACCTGCGACGGTGAGATTTCCCTTGGAAAGAACGCCCTCATCGGCTTCATGACATGGGAAGGCTATAACTATGAGGACGCTGTTCTGCTGAATCAGCGCCTTGTCCGCGAGGACGTATTTACGTCCGTTCATATTGAAGAGTATGAGCTGGAATGCCGCGACACCAAACTCGGCGCTGAAGAAATTACGCGCGATATCCCGAATGTCGGTGAGGACGCGCTGAAAGACCTCGATGATCGCGGTATCATCCGCATCGGCGCAGAGGTTCATGCCGGCGATATTCTCGTCGGTAAAGTCACGCCGAAGGGCGAGACCGAGCTGACTGCCGAGGAAAGACTGCTCCGCGCGATCTTCGGTGAAAAGGCGCGCGAGGTGCGTGACAACTCTTTGAAAGTCCCGCACGGTGAATCTGGTATTGTTGTCGATGTCAAGATCTTCGACCGCGAAAACTGTGATGAACTCGGACCGGGTGTAAATCAGATCGTCCGCTGCTATATCGCACAGAAGCGCAAGATCTCCGTTGGCGATAAGATGGCAGGTCGTCACGGAAACAAGGGCGTTGTCTCCCGTATTCTGCCGGAAGAGGATATGCCGTTCCTGGAAGACGGTACGCCGCTCGATATCTGTCTGAATCCGCTGGGCGTTCCGTCCCGTATGAACATCGGTCAGGTTCTTGAGGTTCACCTCGGTATGGCTGCCAAGGCACTCGGCTGGCATATCATGACGCCCGTTTTTGACGGCGCACATGAAAATGATATCCGTAATTGCTTCCGTCTTGCACAGGAGCACAACGACGCAATCAATGCTGAAAAGGACGAGCAGACCTTTAAACTCAGCCCGATGGACAAGGTCATTGATACGTCTTCGATCCCGTACTATGAGGACTGCAAGTTTACCGTTTACGATGGCAGAACCGGTGAGAAATTCGATAACCGCGTCACCGTCGGTTATATGTACTATCTGAAGCTCCACCACCTCGTTGACGATAAGATTCATGCACGTTCCGTTGGTCCGTATTCGCTGGTTACCCAACAGCCGCTCGGCGGTAAGGCGCAGTTCGGCGGTCAGCGTTTCGGTGAGATGGAAGTCTGGGCGCTCGAAGCATACGGCGCTGCCTATACGCTGCAGGAAATCCTGACGGTCAAATCTGACGATACGACTGGTAGAGTCAATACCTACGAGGCAATCGTCAAGGGACAGAATGTTCCGAAGCCGGGTATTCCGGAGTCCTTCAAGGTTCTGATTAAGGAAATGCAGTCGCTTGGTCTGGATGTCCGCGTGCTTGACGAGGATCATCAGGAGATCGACCTCAAGCAAAGCTTTGACGATGATCTTCCGCCGCGCGGTCCTTCCGATTTCGATGATGAAAATACCGCAGATACCACGCATTACGCGAATGAGGATATGGGTGAAGCGGGCTATAATACCGCAATGTACGGCGAAGACACTGAAACCAATGAAATTGAGCACGATGCAGCAAATTCCTCTGCGGAGGATGATGAGGATGAGTTCGGCTTCGACGATCAGGATGATTCCGCTGCCTACGAGGAGAACGCTGATACTGACGATTTCTTCGGTGCAGACGACCTGTAATCCCGATTACGTGAACGAAACAATACTATGCAGCGCAGCGGACTGTATGTGGCTGCGCTGCATCCCCGACATATAACAAGGAGGGAACACTTTGGAATTCACCACCTTTGATTCCATAAAAATTGGTCTTGCTTCCCCTGAGCAGATTCAGAAGTGGAGCTATGGCAAGGTCGAGCGTCCGGAAACAATCAATTACCGTACCCAGAAGCCGGAAAAGGGCGGTTTGTTCTGCGAAAAGATTTTTGGACCGACCAAAGACTGGGAGTGCTACTGCGGTAAGTTCAAAAAAGTTCGTTTTAAGGGCAAGGTCTGTCCGAACTGCGGCGTAGAAATCACCAGAGCAAAGGTTCGCCGCGAACGCATGGGACATATCGAACTGGCGGCGCCGGTTGCGCATATCTGGTATTTCAAGGGCACGCCTGCCTGCATTCGTCAGGTACTCGGCGATCTTTCCCAGAAGGATCTGGAAGCCGTTATCTATTTCACAAAATATATTGTTACGGATCCCGGCGATCCGGATCCGGTGCATGAGGGTCAGTATGTGACCGGCCTCGTCAAGCAGCAGACGCTGACAGAGGTAGAATATCAGCAGGCAAATGCAAAGAATCCCGGCGCGTTTAAAGCGGAAATCGGTGCAAGCGCAATTCTGCATCTGCTTCAGGAATACAGTCAGGATCGTTACGACAAGTTCCGCGATCAGCTGATTCTCGAAGGCAAGCTGAATCTCGAACCGGATGAGCTGGAAGCCTGCAAGAATTGCGAGCTTGGTAAAAACTGCCGTGAGTGCTCGTTCTGTGCAGCCGCAGAGGATGAGGAATGGAAGAATAACCTCGTCATGGCGTGCGAACAACTCAAAACGGAAGTCAAAAAGCTCGATGATAAGTCTATCGGCAGAAGCACTACGCAGAAATCACAAAAGCGCGGCAGACTCCTGAAGCGTCTTGAAATTCTCGAAGCATTCCGTCAGTCCGGCAACCGTCCGGAGTGGATGGTTATGACGATTTTGCCAGTTATTCCGCCGGATATCCGTCCGATGGTTATGCTCGATGGCGGCAGATATGCAACCTCTGACCTGAACGACCTCTATCGCAGAGTCATCAACAGAAATAATCGTTTGGAACGGATGCTCCAGCTCAACGCACCAAGTATCATTGTTCGCAATGAAGCTCGTATGCTGCAGGAGGCTGTCGATGCGCTGATCGACAACGGCAGACACGGCAAGGACGTGACCGGTCCGAATAACCGTAAGCTTAAATCGCTCTCCGATATCCTGAAAGGTAAGCAGGGACGTTTCCGTCAGAATCTGCTCGGTAAGCGTGTTGACTATTCCGGCCGTTCCGTTATCGTTGTCGGACCGGAGCTGAAAATGTATCAGTGCGGTCTTCCGAAGGAAATGGCGCTGGAGCTGTTCAAGCCGTTTATCTTAAAGCGTCTTGTCGACATGGGCAAGATTCAAAACATCAAATCCGCCCGTAAAAAGGTTGACAGACCGGATGACGATGTCTGGGATGCACTCGAACACGTCATCAAGGAGCATCCGGTTCTGCTGAACCGTGCGCCTACGCTGCATAGACTGGGTATTCAGGCATTTGAACCGGTTCTCGTTGAGGGTAGAGCCGTCAAGCTGCATCCGCTGGTTTGTACCGCGTTTAACGCCGACTTCGACGGCGACCAGATGGCAGTTCATCTGCCTCTTTCCGCCGAGGCGCAGGCTGAAGCTAGATTCCTGATGCTCGCTGCCAATAACCTGTTGAAGCCGTCTGATGGTAAACCGGTTGCTGTTCCGACGCAGGATATGCTGCTCGGTTCCTATTATCTCACGATGGTAAAGGATGGCGAACCCGGCGAGGGCAAGGTATTCCGCGACGTCGATGAAGCAATGATGGCGTATGACGAGCACGATATTACGCTGCACTCCAAGATCAAGGTGCGCATGACAAAGGAAGTAGGCGGACAGAAAGTTTCCCGCATTGTGGACTGCACCGCCGGCAGACTGATCTTCAATGAGATCATTCCGCAGAATCTCGGCTTTGTCAACCGAAGCGATCCAGAGCACGAATTCGATCTGGAGATTACGCAGGTCGTCAAGAAAGGCGTCCTTTCCAAGATCATCGACCAGTGTTTGAAAGTCCACGGCGTCACCGCGACTGCTGAGGTTCTCGACCGCATTAAGGCGCTCGGTTATAAATATTCGACCAGATCTGGTTTGACCGTTGCTGTTATCGACGCTGTGATTCCGCCGCAGAAAAAGGATATTCTCGCAGCTGCCGACGCAGAGGTTGACGCGCTCAATGAGCAGTATCAGTATGGCTATATCTCCGGCGAGGTCAAGTACGAGAAGGTCTGTAAGGTCTGGGCAGACGCGACAGATCAGATCACGGACGCACTGAAGGCAAACTTTGACCCGTTCAACCCGATCAATATTATGGCGGATTCCGGAGCCCGTGGTTCAATCAACCAGATTCGTCAGCTCGCAGGTATGCGTGGTTTGATTGCAAACACCTCCGGTGCGACAATCGAAATTCCGGTTCGTTCCAATTACCGTGAAGGTTTGAACATTTCCGAATACTTCATTTCCAGCCGTGGCGCGCGTAAAGGTCTTGCCGATACCGCACTTCGTACTGCGGACTCCGGTTATCTGACGCGTCGTTTGGTTGATGTCTCGCAGGATGTCATCATTCGTGAAATCGACTGCGGTTCGACAGAGGGTATTGAGGTTTATTGCATCAACGACGGTGAGCGCGATCTCGAAACATTGCAGGAACGTCTCGTCGGCAGATATCTCGTTGAGGATCTCCGCGATGAGAAATCCGAGCTGTTCGTTCCGAAAACGCGCGCAATGACCTCGACCGACGCACAGCGCATTGTCGATGCCGGTATTACTCATGTTACGATTCGTTCGGTTCTCGGCTGTAAAGCAAAGAAGGGCGTTTGCGCAAAATGCTATGGCTTGAATCTGGCAAATGGTAATCTGGTTTCAGTTGGTGAAGCTGTCGGTATCATTGCGGCACAGTCAATCGGTGAGCCGGGTACTCAGCTCACGATGCGTACTTTCCATACGGGCGGTATCGCGAACGCAGAGGATATCACACAAGGTTTGCCGCGTGTTGAGGAGCTGTTTGAATCCAGACGTCCGAAAAATGGCGCGATTCTTGCAAAAACCTCTGGTAAGATCAGCTTGACCGAGGAAAACGGCATTAAGACGATTACCATTTTCGATCCGGAGACCAATACCGATTCTACGCCGTACAGCATTCCGTATAACTATCACCTTGCGCCCAATATCAAGGACGGCGCTGAGATTCAGCGCGGTGCCAGATTGACCACCGGTTCTATCTATCCACAGGATCTGCTTGATATTCTCGGTGTACAGGCGGTTCAGAATTATATCATCGAAGAAATCCAGTACGCATACCGTCAGCAGGGCGTTGGTATCAACGATAAGCATATCGAGGTTATCGTGCGTCAGATGATGCGTAAGGTTCTGATTGCCGATCCCGGCAGCAGCTATCTGCTTCCGGAGGCAATGGTCGATAAGCGTGAGGTCGAGACGATCAATGCAGGTATCCAAGCGCGTATGGATGCCGGCGAGACCAATCTGCGTCTTGTTACCACCAGACCTTCGCTGCTCGGTATTACCAAGGCTTCTTCC
Source organism: Oscillospiraceae bacterium (assembly GCA_016296505.1). Lineage (GTDB taxonomy): Bacteria > Bacillota > Clostridia > Oscillospirales > Ruminococcaceae > Firm-04. The sequence continues at coordinate 10,605 of JAEDJD010000015.1, read as the reverse complement.
TCCTCCGAGTCCTTTATGTCCGCCGCGTCCTTCCAGGAAACGGCAAAGGCGCTCACCGACGCCGCAATTAACGGCAAGAGCGATTATCTGCTCGGTCTGAAGGAAAATGTTATTATCGGTAAACTGATTCCTGCCGGAACGGGTATGGCACTTTACAATAATGTTCAGGTTGCTCGTGCAGACGGGTATCCAACGGACTATCAGCAGCCGCAAATGCCGCTGTAATTGACCAATTAAGGGGGTTCCGGCAGCGGAATCCCCTTATGTTTTATAGAAGGAGAACAGGCATGAACAAAAGAAAAAGCACCCGACAGCGCGCGATCTGCTTAGGCGCGGCGCTGCTGCTGCTTTGTGGAATGGCGATGCCGGTCTATGCGGAACCGGAAAATCCGGAAGATAATCCGACGGATGTAACGGATATAACAGAGCAAACCACGAGCGAGATAACCGATACAGAAACCAATACAATCGCGCAAACTTCCGACGCGACCGCCGAAACGGAAACAGAGACAACAACAGATACAACAACGACTACCGAAGTCACCACGACAGGTACAACGATTGTGCGGACGGAAATGACGCCGCCTGATCCGCTTGAAATGATTGAATCAGAGGAGAACGCAGACGGCGGTATCACAATTTGCTCGTTCCGTTGGACTTGTGAACATACGGTCGAAATTCCGGCGCAGATTGACGGAAAACCGGTTACGGTAATTGCAGCGGAAGCATTTAAATATTGCTATGCAGATAGCGTATTGCTGCCGGATACCGTCACGCATATCGGCGATCGAGCTTTTGAGGGCTGCGTGTATTTGGAAAGTATGGCAATCCCAGCGGCTTGCGTCAGTATCGGAGAAGCAGCTTTTTCTGGATGTAAAGCATTGGAAACCGTTATCTTGCCGGACAGTGTGCAGGAAATCGGACGGGACGCATTTGCTGAAACAGCGTTTCTGGCGCAGCAGACCGGCGACGCAGTTACGCTCGGAAGCGGTATTCTCTACGCTTATCGCGGCACAGCGGAAGCGTACACTGTACCGGAGACAGTACGGATTATCGGCGCGGAGGCGTTTGCCGGCAATGAAACGCTTCGCAAGGTTGTTATTTCGGAGAACGTCAAGCAAATCCAGCAAGGTGCATTTTCCGGATGCAGCGCGCTTACAGAGATCGAAACGCCGGATACAATCAGCGCAATTGCAGCTGACGCCTTTACAGATACCAAATGGCTGACAAGCGGCAAAGAGGATTACCGCATTCTCGGAAAAATGCTCATTGCATATAGCGGAAAAGACAGCGTTGCCGAGGTTCCGGACGGAGTTCAGGTTATCAATGATGAAGCGTTTGCAGCACAGAAAGGCATTACAACAGTACGACTGCCCGCGAGCGTTCGGAAGATTTGTGACGGTGCATTTCGGGATTGTCCTTCACTTCAGGTTGCGGAGTTTGGCGATCAGCTGACAGCAATCGGTGCGAACGCTTTCCGGAATTGCCGCACGCTGAATTATCTGCGATTTGGTTATGCACTTGAAACCATTGGCGATCATGCTTTTGTAGATTGCCCGAATCTGGTTGAGCTGTATTTACCGGACACCGTAAAATCTATTGGAGAACAGGCGCTGGGCTATGGTTACGATGAGAAAAAAGGCTATCAGCGCATGAAAAATGAGATGGTGTTATATGCGAATTCGGCTGTGATACGTGAATATGCGAATGCGGAGACCATTGCGCATCAGCCTCTGCCGGATGCAGAGAATACTGCGCCTGCACCGATCGTAACCGAACCGGAAAACGTCCGTCAGGGCTTCGGAACAGTACGCGGCAAGGCATGGATTCCGGCTGTAGCGCTCGGCGGTTTGCTCGTCCTTGCAGTCGGTATCTATCGCGGCTTCCGCAGAAAAAAGGAATTGGCATCGGATTGAAATAAAAAATGCGAAATCACAGGATCTATCGTGATTTCGCATTTTTTATTATATAATTGTATTTCGTGTGCGCATCAATGAATATTACCGCAAAAAATTTTTCATAAAACACATAATTGTGCATTGTTTGCATATCCTACCGGCAGATAGGAGTGATGCATATGACAGGTTTGATTCATTCACAGGGCGCGCACGATCCCTCGCAGGAAACCTATGCGGAAATGGTTGCGCAGTTTTCACGCCGCACAAACGTCACGGTAACGGTGATGAAAGCATTTTTCATCGGAGGCGGAATTTGTCTGCTCGGAGAATGGATTCGACAGATGATGCTCAACGCTGGAATTGTCAAGGATGACGCCGCCGCATGGACTTCAGTGATTCTGGTTTTGATATCAGCACTGCTGACCGGAACGGGTTTGTATCAGCGTCTTGCAAAGCACGGCGGCGCCGGTACGCTTGTCCCGATTACGGGCTTTTCCAATGCAGTCGCTTCGGCGGCAGTTGAATCGAAAACAGAGGGCTTCATTCTCGGCGTTGGCACAAAAATATTTACGATTGCCGGACCGGTTATTCTTTACGGTACGGCAGCCTCGGTTATTTACGGCGTGATTTACTATTTATTGGGATAATACAATACTGCGGAATCTATTATGAGTCCGCAGTATTTGCATCAATATGAATCAAAATTGCCGTCTGCCTTCCAGAATCAGCATTTCATGGGAATGGGGATCAATTTCCCGTTCTTTCACCTCGCGCTGCCAGTCTTCCGGCGTGTAGGATTCGATCTTGACTGTCACCGCCTCACGTGAACAGCCCCATTTCTCCGTAAAGACGCGAGTAATTTCCTCTGCAATCTCCTGCTTAGTTTTCTCATTCTTCGGATATGCTTTGATCACGATTAGCGGCATAGCGTTTCTTCCTTTCTTTATAATGCTTCCATGCTAAATATAAAAAATCATCGCTGTTATAAGCGTCCCAACCAACGCGAATCTGTGTTTTGCCAAGCTCAATGACTGTATCGAAAGGCATATCGTCTTTCCGTTTACGCTGCAAGCGCTTCCGTGTCGCACGGACATAGGTGATATCCTCCCAGTGATAGCGCTTGCGCCGTCCGAGCAGATTGTGATAAACAAATCCTTTATCCTCGTGATAGTCGATACGGATATTTTTCGTCATCATTGCTGGAACGGTCAGCAGGATGCATATTCCGACAATGATACAGGTCAAGCGGTCGGAATGATTCAAAATGCACAGAATCAATACAACTGAAAAGCACGCACAACAAACCCAACCGATGCCCGCCGGATCACGGTTCGGGATAACCGTTCCGCGCAGTTTTCTGCGTTGTGCAGGCTTTTTCCGCATCTGCACCATCAGCGGAACGCCTCCACGCATTCCCGTTTGACGAGAGCAGAAAGCGCTTCCGGCAAATTATGCTGTGCATCCCACTCCTGCCCGAAGTTGGCAGCTTCCGCCGCATAATTGGCATACTGCGGTGATTCTTTGTAATTGCGGAGCAGAAGCGGCAGCGCTTCTCCGTTTTGCTCAGCCCTTGCAATCGCAAGACAGAGTGCAATATTAACCTCTTTCCGGCTGCCAACACATTCAAACGGTTTATTTGGCAGCGTGCCGCAAAGCTCCTGCAAAGCAGATTCCATTTCCGGCAACTCGAACATCGACGCACCAAGCAGTCTTGCAATTTCCGCAAGCGGAAGGAACGGCGAAAGTATCACCGAAACAAACAGGCATTTCGCGCAATGGCCGCACCATTTATCTGCTTTTGCGCCTACGTTGCAGCTCCGGAAGATTTCGTGATATTTTGTATCACAGGCTGCAAAATAGCGAGCGATCTGAAATTCCGTCAGTGGTCGGAGCAGACTGTAATACCGCACGCCGCAGCGCAGGACATCGCGCTCATACGCAAAAAAGTCACGCTCAAACTGATAGCTTTTGGAATATTGATGATTGACCTCTGCTTCAGAAACGGTTGATTCGCTTGCCGAAGATTCGTTGGAAAGAATGACGTCATGCAGCCCATGCAGATACGCAGTCAGCACAGATGAAAACGCAACGATTGCAGAAAACGGCGTATGTCCGTTCAAGAAACCTTGCTTATTACATTCGAGCATATGCGGATCGAGCGTTCGTTTCGGCTCAAGGATACGTTCCTTTGGGATGCCTGCGAGCAGCGCCGCCTGTTCCGAGGAATCGCGGTGGTTGATTTGATAGGCGTAGGCATCGGAAAGACGATCTTTCAGCAGGTTCAGTGTAACAATCGAATCCTTGCCTCCGCCGACCGGAATCAGCTTTCCGGTACATGGCTTTCGCGGTGCGTCGGCATACGGAATCGTATCTTCGCCGCATTCAATCGTCATAAAGCTGTCAAAATCCGTTTCGATGCCGTTGCGGTAGAAAAATTCGCCCAATCCACCGAAATAGAGCTGCTTCCACCAATTCGTCTGCTCACCGGTCATCGACATAGAAAGGCGCACCGTTGGCGAGCAGGTGATTTTCCAATAGCTGACCAGCTCAGCCATACCGAGCGCATTCAGCAGCCGCCAGAGTGTCCCATCCTCTAGGTTCGGACGCTCACACGGGATTTCCCAACGCGGTTCAAATGTTCCCAGCCCCTTGATCTCGAACAGATACGAGATGTGCAGTCTGTCCTGCTGATAATTCGCGTGGATATTGTGAAAGATGAATTCAGGATACTGCTGCCGTAGTTCAGTAAAGGTCATAGGTTTGCTCCATTCTGATAAATAGCGCTGAATGCGCAATCTGTCGGAGATCACGCATTCAGTCTACATCATGGGATTTCAATGGGTTTGGATTATTTTGCCTTTGCAGCCTCGTGAGCAACCTCTGCAATATGCTCTGCGGACAGACCAAACTGCTTGAGCAGCTCGACTGCAGGACCGGAATGACCGAAGGTATCGTTTACGCCGACTCTGCGAACCGGAACAGGGCAAACCTCGCAAACGGTTTCTGCAACTGCCGAGCCGAGTCCGCCGATGATGCTGTGTTCCTCGGCGGTCACGATCGTACCGGTTTCTTTCGCTGCTTTGATGATGATTTCCTGATCCAGCGGCTTGATCGTATGGATATTGATGACGCGGACGGAAATACCCTCGTTTGCCAGCATATCCGCAGCAATCAACGCTTCGTTGACCATCAGACCAGTCGCAACGACAGTAACATCATTACCATCGCGGAGCTGAACGCCCTTGCCAAGCTCGAATTTATAGGTAGCCGGATCGTTGATAACCGGAACAGCAAGTCTGCCGAAGCGGCAATAAACCGGACCATCATGCTGAATCGCAGCTTCTACGGCTGCTTTCGCCTCGGTATCATCTGCCGGATTGATTACGGTCATGCCGGGAATTGTACGCATCAGCGCGATATCCTCACAGCACTGATGGGTTGCGCCGTCCTCGCCGACCGAGATGCCGGCGTGTGTTGCGCCGATCTTGACGTTGAGATTCGGATAGCCGATAGAATTGCGGACGATCTCGAATGCTCTGCCCGCCGCAAACATTGCAAACGAGGAGGCAAATGGCGTCATACCGGCTGCTGCGAGACCTGCTGCGACGCCCATCATATTGGCTTCAGCGATACCGCAGTCATAGAAGCGGTCAGCATATGCCTTTTTGAACATCCCTGTTTTGGTCGCGGCTGCAAGATCTGCGTCCAAAACAACCAGATTCGGGTATTTTTCTGCAAGTGCGACGAGTGCTTCGCCATAGCTTTCGCGTGTCGCCTTCTTAATGACTTCGCTCATGCTTCCGCCTCCAATCTGTTAAGCTCCGCAGTCAGCTCTGCCATTGCCTTTTCATACTGTTCGGTGTTCGGTGCGGAACCGTGCCAGCCGACCTGATTCTCCATAAAGGAAACACCCTTGCCCTTTGTAGAATGCTGAACGATGACAACGGGCTGTTCTGTTATGCGCTCTGCTTCGCAGAATGCGCGGTCAATATCATCAAAATCATGCGCGTTCATTTCGATTACGTGCCAGCCGAATGCTGCAAACTTATCCGTAATCGGTTCCGGCGAACAGACCTCGGTAATTTTACCGTCAATCTGAAGACCATTGTTGTCTACAATGGCGACCAGATTATCGAGTCCGTAATGCGCAGCAAACATGGCTGCTTCCCAAACCTGACCTTCTTCGATTTCGCCGTCGCCGAGGATGGAATAGACGCGGTAATTGTCTCCGCGGTGTTTGCCGGCAAGCGCCATACCGCAGGCGGTGGAAATACCCTGACCGAGCGAGCCGCTGCTCATATCCACGCCAGGAATCGTGATGCAGGGATGACCCTGTAATCTTGCGCCGATATGACGGAGCGTTTTCATTTCATCCATTGGGAAAAAGCCGCGTTCTGCGAGCGTTGCATAGAGAGCCGGCGCGGTGTGCCCCTTGGAAAGCACAAAGCGATCGCGCTCTGCAAAATCGGGATTATCCGGATAAACGTGCATTCTGGTGAAATAGAGATACGTCAGCACATCCGCGATGGAAAGTGAGCCGCCGGGATGGCCGGATTTTGCATTGTACACGCCTTCGATGATACCCATGCGAATCTTGCAGGCGTGAATCTGGAGCTGTCTGCGAAGCAAATCGTCCATATTCGTAATCTTCCTTTCTGCCGTGCGCTGAACTGCGCCCATAGCTAAATTTATTATACTATATATTGAGAAAAAAAGCAAGCGATTTCACACAGTATTTATGACTGATTCTTGCTGATTTATTCCTGATTTTTGCGAAAAGCCGCAGAACAGCAACTTTTCGGCAAAGTCTGCTCTGCGCAATGACGGAGATACGGGATCTGAAACAACGCTGTACCGGACAGAAACGACCGCAAAAATGCCATTTCCGTTAATTGTAAGAGTGCAAGATGGACAATACCTCCAATGAACCGGTGCTGTTTGCGAAAAAACAATCCCGCATTTATGTTTTTTCGATTTCCAGCTAAATATCCAGGCAAAAAAATTCTCCTATGGTATTTTGCCATAGGAGGTTTTTTCTATTGTCCATATTTACTGGACTTGCAACTGGTACACATTGCTGCATGGAAGTCATTCCGGACGCAGCCGCTGCCTACGAATGCCGGCGGCGGGGGTCGAACCCGCACGGTATCGCTACCATTGGATTTTGAGTCCAACACGTCTGCCAATTCCATCACGCCGGCTTACTAAATCAGTATACCACATTTTCGGAGTTTTGTCAATCCCCACAGACTGAAAATCTATATGAATTCCTGCATTTTTTGTTGCTTGAGAAAAAATGCCATACAGCCTACTTGCATATTCTTCTAAAAAGTAGTATAATAAGAAAGACAATTTTCTTTCCCGTTCAGACGCACACAGGAGGCAAAGAAATATGTGTGGAATTGTTGGATTTTCATGCCATAACGACAATGCGGAAGCCATCCTCGCAGAAATGATGGAGCGCATTCGTCATCGCGGACCGGATTCCGGCGGAATGTATCTTAATGGAGAGATCGCACTCGGACATCGCCGCCTTTCAATCATTGATATTACAGAGCAGGGCGATCAGCCCATTTTCAACGAAGACCGTTCAATCGTGCTCGTCTTCAACGGTGAAATCTATAATTATCAGGATATCAAAAAAGAACTGCTTGCAGCCGGTCATATTTTCAAAACCGAAACGGATTCCGAGGTTCTGGTTCATGGCTATGAGGAATACGGAACCGAGCTTTTGCAAAAGCTGCGCGGAATGTTTTCGTTCGTCATCTGGGACGACCGGAAAAAGGAACTGTTCGGCGCAAGAGATTTCTTCGGCATTAAGCCGATGTACTACGCACAAATGAACGGCAGTTTCCTGTTCGGCAGCGAAATCAAAGCGTTTTTGCCGCATCCGGATTTTAAAAAAGAGCTGAATACAGACGCACTAGAGCAATATCTGACTTTCCAGTATTCTCCGACAGAGGATACTTTTTTCAAGGGCGTCAAAAAACTGCCGGCTGCGCATTATTTTCGCTGGAAAAACGGTAAGCTGACCGTTCAGCGCTATTGGGATATTCGCTTTGAAGCCGATGAAGCGCCTTTGCTCGGCGACTGGGTTAAGACGATTTCGGAGACCTTTCAGGATTCTGTGCGCGCACACAAAATCGCGGATGTCGAAGTCGGCAGCTTTCTCTCGTCAGGCGTTGATTCCAGTTATGTTGCCGCTGTCGCCAATGTAGATAAGACCTTTACAGTCGGCTTTGGCAGCGATGAAAAATATAATGAAATCGGCTGGGCAAAGCATTTCTCACGTGCAATCGGCAAAGAGAATTTCAGCCATGTCATCACACAGCAGGAGTATTGGGACGCACTCCCGAAAGTCCAGTATCAGATGGATGAACCGCTTGCCGATCCATCCTGTATCGCGCTGTATTTTGTCTGCAAGCTAGCAGCAGAGCAGGTGAAAGTCGTGCTGTCCGGCGAGGGCGCTGATGAAATGTTCGGCGGCTATAACGTCTACAGCGAACCGGATGGAACATGGTATGATAAGCTGCCGATGAGGCTGCGGCGCGGCGTTGCAAACGCAGCAAGTTTTCTTCCGGCAAAACGCGGCGTAAATTTCCTTGTCCGCAAGGGCAGAACGCTTGAAGAACGCTTCATCGGAAATGCCTATATCTTCAAACCAAGCGAACGAAAATCCTTGCTCAAAATCAAGACCGGCGCACCCGATCCAACAGCCGTCACAAAACCGTTTTATGATAAGGTCAGCGATCAGGATGACGTGACCAAAATGCAGTATCTCGATCTACATCTCTGGATGACCGGCGATATTCTGCTGAAAGCGGATAAGATGAGCATGGCGCATTCGCTCGAACTACGCGTGCCGTTTCTCGATAAAGAGCTGATGCAGATTGCAGAGCAGATCCCCAGTCGGTTTCGTGTAACGCACCGCGTCGCAACCGATGACCATACCCCTTATACGACCAAATATGCGATGCGGCTTGCCGCAAAACGTGATACACCATCGGAAACTGCCAATACCGCAGTGAAAAAGAAACTTGGATTCCCTGTCCCGATCCGCGTATGGCTCAAGCAGGATGACTGCTATCATACCGTGCGCACGGCATTTGTCTCGCCGGATGCTGAGCGCTTTTTCCATACGGATAAGCTGACGCAGATGCTCGACGATCACAAAAATGGGAAGTGCGATTACAGCCGCAAAATCTGGACGGTTTATATGTTCCTTGTATGGTATCAGGTCTATTTCGGCAGCAATCCTGCTTCGGATACCCGATAAACCGTTTCTGATGGTTTGGCAAGCCAAAATTTTGAGTTTCATACTCCATGAATACGCCGGAGGTAAAAATATGAGTGAACAAAAATATGCGCATCTGATTGATCTGAACGATTATCCAGTGGAATGGTGGAACAAGGTAATTTCGCTCGGCGCTTCGATCTATGCACATCCGCAGCGCTATGTTCAGGCTTGTGCCGGACAAATTATGGCAACGCTGTTTTATGAGCCTTCCACTCGGACGCAGCTGAGTTTTCAGTCTGCGATGATTCGTTTGGGCGGCAGTATCATCGGCTTCGACAATCCGATGAGCAGCTCTGTTTCCAAGGGCGAAAACATCAAAGATACAACGAAAGTTGTCAGCAGTTATTCGGATATCCTGATTATCCGGCATCCGATGGCTGGTACGGCAAAGGCTGCCGCGTTGACCGCGGAATGTCCGGTCGTCAATGCGGGCGACGGCGGACATCTGCATCCGACGCAGACGCTCACCGATCTGCTGACGCTGAAAATGGAAAAGGGGAGACTCGATCATCTGACAATCGGACTCTGCGGCGATCTTCTTTACGGACGCACTGTGCATTCGCTCTGCAAAGCGCTCTCCTGCTATCCGGAAAACAAATTCGTGCTGATCTCCACGCCAGAGCTTCAGATTCCGGAGTATATCACGAAAATTCTGCACGATTCCGGCTGCGAATACCGGCTGGAATCTTCGCTGGACGCAGCAATCGGTGATTTGGATGTACTGTATATGACGCGCATTCAGAGAGAACGGTTCGCTTCGCAGGCTGAATATCTTGCGCAAAAGGACGTCTATCGCCTGACAGCAGAGAAAATGCGCCGCGCAAAGGAAGATTTGATCGTGCTGCACCCGCTGCCGCGCGTCGATGAAATTGAGATCGCCGTAGACGACGATCCGCGCGCAATGTTTTTCAAGCAGGCAAAATACGGAATGTATGTGCGTATGGCGCTGATTTTGCGGTTGCTGGAAAGTGAAAAAGCTGTGCCGCTGCTGCGCGGTACCATCCGGAATGATCTGTGCTGCGTGAATCCGAAGTGTATCACCGCACAGGAACATTATCTGCCGCATCAGTTCACTGAAATCGGCGGCAAGACCGTCTGCGAATTCTGCGAAGAAGCCGCCATTCCATCTTTGATTGTAAATAGCAATATCGCTGCGCGGTGACCGCCAAGTTGCGTTTGTGGCGCTTTCATAAAGAAGTATTACAAAGTCACTTTTGATATTATGTCAAAAGTGACTTTGCATACTGATAATTGCAAATGCGATATAACGGAGGAAACATAAAATGAAAACTGCACTTCTTGTAATTGATATGCAAAACGACTATCTTTATGAGAAAAGAAAAGCAAAATTCACTTATATGTTTATGGTAAAATAGAAATGCAGAAAAAGGGCTCCAAAAGTGCATAGGT